>CAZQTZ010000001.1:0-32961 GCA_964596465.1 uncultured Candidatus Bathyarchaeia archaeon
ATCAATCATATACGAAGATTTTGGCGAAAATCAAATAGCGGCTGAAATCACAGCTTCAACTACTCAGTCAAATTCATTCGAAAATCTCGCTAATCTACTCGACGATATCTGCAATCCTGATGAAATGATGGGGTACATCCTCAAAAACGATACCGCAGCAAAAATAAATCTCAAAGATTCTTCTAAAGTAGTCGATTTCGCAATGCTCTCTTCTCAAGCATTTGACTCTGCAATGGACTTATCTTCTTGCTTTAATGTAGGCAACATTAATAACATCGTAATCGACGCATCTGACATCAAAGTACTTTGTGTAAACGTAAACGAAAATGCAATTAGCATATTCATGGAAAAGAACGCCGATCACAATACTATCCTGAACAAAATCTTTTCTTAATCTCTAAGTTTTTACTTTCTGATATTTCATTAATCTTTTAAGTTTTTAAGTAAGTTTTTCTTTTGAATCAACCCGTGTTATGGAAAACTTTGCTCTTTTAATTAATTTCTTCTTTGAGAATCTTAGTCTTTATTTAACTTTTAGAATCATGACCTTTATCTAAACTATAATACTCAAAAATTAACTTAGAAGCGTATTAAAAAATTTTGAAGGATAAAAAAAATTTCGTAACTAAGATAAGTGAATAATTAAGAAAAAAGTTAGAATTATGTGTAAAGCACTTACTTAAGTGCAAGTAAGTTTTTCTTGATGTTTTCTGCTACTTGGGCTCCAAGTGTCAACTGAGTTCCAATAGCGCACCATTTGGCTAGCTCTTCTATATCCCATTTTTCAAGTTTGGTTGGTTCTTTTTTGAGATGATGTCTGCATTGACGAGAAAGAAAAGCTCGGGCTGCTGGCCCAAGTTCCTCGGCTAATACAGCTAGACAATCTTCTTCAACTGTCATTGCTTCTTAGTCTCCTCTTCTTCTTGTTCTTGACTTAATGCTTCAGTCATTCTGAATGCATTAATCATTCTTCTGAAAGCACCGACAAGTTCGTCTATTTCGTCTCCAGTCTTAATGTCAATGTTTTGTTTGAGGTAGTACCTTTGGTTTAGGTCTCCGAGTGAAACTTTGTGAGCTATTTCTGCTAGTTTCTTTAGTGGATCTGTGATGCGTTTACCCATTACGAATGCTAAAGCAACTGAAATCACACTTATTATTACTATAAATGAGATGTTAATTATGTTGCTAAAGTTTGCGTAGTTCTGGGATTCAACTGTTGCGGCTTCAACGTTGTTTAGTGTTGCTGTTCTAACTTCAGCTAATTTGGAGTCAGCTTGTGTTACTGAATTCATTAGTATTGTTAGTTGGTCCCATATGAGTTCGTATTTGTTAGAGGCGCTACTACTGTAGATTGTATATATTTGTGTGATTGCGCCGTTGATTTGGTCTCTGTCAATGCTAACAACTTGATTAAATTTTTCTAGTAGTTCTGGTTCATTGGCTAGTGCGCTAAGTAGGTATGTTTCGGCGGGTTGCATTGTGTCTGCGCTTCTTACTATAATTTCTTCTCCTTGTTGGGTGTTATCTGAGCTGTACATTAAAGACCCGAATTGTTTTTGGTCTAGTCCTTGTTGGTAGGCGTATGCGTTATTGTTGATTTCTACTTGTTGTTTGACTTTTGTTTGTAGGTCTGCCATGTGGATTGTGTTTATTGCGACCGCGACACCTGCCGCGATGAAAAGTCCTACTATCAAAAGGTATGATAATAATAGTTTACGTCTAATTTTCACGGTCTTAATTCACCTCTCTGGTTTATGGTCTTAGGTGTCTCATACGTGTGGTATTTTGACACGTTTTATAGGCTATCTTGAATATTAACTGTTAATAAACGTTATACATTGCTGTTTTGTACTGCGTGTCTGTACTACAAAACTACAAAACCATTATCAAATTCAAACAAACAAAAACCATGCGAGATAATAAAGAAATCATATCCCGAGGCACAAACTTTATTTTAAACAAATTCCCCTAATGCCACTTAGGGCTAACTGCAATGAACGCATCACAAACCTCTTCACCTCGCATTTATTCATGCGCAGGATACAGTTACACTTCCAGAAAAAATTCTGGATTTGGAAAAAACTAAACAGTTAACCTCCACCTAAATGTTTTAGTTCTAATTGCTGTATTACCTGAAGAGTATTAAAGGTGTGAATGTCAGATAGTCAATAAGAGAAAGCGTATCATTAAGTAACCCTAAGAACTAAAGGAGAAAAAAATAAAATGCACAAGAAACTCTTGATTCCCGGTCCTACAGAAGTAGGTCAGGAAGTCCTCCGTGAACAATCTCGCCCCATGATAGGTCATAGAAGTAAAGACTTTAGCGAGCTATACGGTGGAATAACAAATAAACTCGCCAAGTTCTTTGAACTTACAACAGAATATAAACCTACTGTAACTACAGCTTCGGGAACCTTATGGTTTGACATTGTTGGTCGAAGCGTTGTTAAAAACAAAGCTCTTGTTTGTGTAAACGGTGCGTTTGCTCAACGATTTGGGGAAATCATTAAGTCATGCGGCAAACAAGCTGACTGGATAGATATCGAATGGGGTAAAGCAGCCAAGCCTGAGGCGATAGCAACAAAACTAGATTCAGGCGAGTACGATACCTTAGTTGTTTGTCATAATGAAACCTCTACTGGTGTGCGAAGTCCAGTACATGAGATTGGTAAACTTGTGCGCAAAAACTATCCTGACGTTATGTTCGTAATTGATAGTGTCTCTTCGCTTGCAGGTGATAAACTAATCCCCTCAGAAATCGGGTGCGATGTCATTTTCTCTTCAAGTCAAAAATGCTTCGCTCTACCCCCTGGTCTGGGTATAGCTCTAGTACATGATCGTGCTATAGACCGCGCCAAACAAGTTCCTAACCGAGGTGGCTACACTGATCTTGCAGAAATCTTTGAGTTCGAAAAGAAACATCAAACACCTTATACTCCAAACATTTCACTACTTTACGCATTAGATAAACGCATGGATCTTCTAATCGCTGAAACCTATGAAAAAGTCTACCAACGTCACAAGGATATGGCTGATTACACACAAACCTGGGCCAAAAAGCACTTCGAGATGTTTCCTGAAGAAGGTTACGCTTCAATAACTGTAAGTTGCATTAAGAACACCTTATCAAAAAGCATAAGCGAACTAAACCAGAAACTAGCAGAAAAAGGCTTAAACATAAGCAATGGTTATGGCAAACTAGCTGACAAAACCTTCCGTATAGGTCACATGGGTGAATGGAACCTAGCAGAAATTAAGGATGTCATTGCAGCTATCGACGAAATCTGGAACCTATAATCCCAACTTTAATTTGCAATTTGATTCTCTGCGAGATAGATTCTAATGGTTGACATCAGACCTTTCAAAGCTATACGATACACGGAAAAAGCTGGGCAAGCAAAAAACCTCATAACCCAACCCTATGATAAAATAGATCAGGATATGCAAAGGGAATACTACGAAAAATCCCCATATAATTACTGCAGATTAATACTGCCTTTAGAAGAAAATCGTTATCAAACGGTACATCAAAGAATTTATGAATGGCTAAATGAGCACATCCTCGATAAAGACGAGGAATCATCTGTTTTTGTTTTTCGACAAGAATTCTATTTAGATGGTCAAAATTGCATTCGTACAGGTTTACTAGCAGCATTACGGCTCTGCAATTATAATGAAAATATTATTTTCCCTCATGAAACAACATTTTCTGCGCCCAAAGCTGACCGCTTAAATATGCTTAGAACCATACAGAAAAACCTAGAACCTGTTTTTCTGATATACTCTGACCCAGAGCACAAGACAATTGATTTTTTCACTGAGGTTTCAAAAACCAAACCCCTAATCGAGGTAGAAGACCAATTCTTAGTTCGTCACAAACTCTGGAAAATAACCGACTCGGACAAAATTTCAATATTACAAGAAGCTCTGAAAACAAAAAAACTTGTCATAACAGACGGTCATCATAGATATGAAAGTGCTTTAGCTTATAGAGATGAAAGACGCAAGCAAATTGAATGGACTGACGATTCTGCATTTAATTTTCATATGAGTTATATGGTTCCAGTACAAGACGACGGATTAGTAATACTGCCAACTCATCGGCTACTACGAAAACTTGATTTAACAAACGAAGTAATCGACACTCTTAAAAAGTATTTTACAGTCTCCGAAATTAATCCTAAAGTTAGTGAAATTGAAACTTTTCTCTCAAATCATAAAATGGAACATGCTTTTTGTATTTATATCGGTAGTAAAGCCATCGGATTAATACTTAAAGATGAGAAGAAAGTTCTCGAAGCATCTAACGGGGGCAACTCCCATGAAGTAAGCTTATTGGATGTTGTAATCCTTCGTGATTTCATTTTCAAATATCTAATGAAGACCGGAGAGCTCAAAATGGATGAGGACATACTATATGAGCGTTCAATACGCGTTGCAATGGATAAAGTTGATAACGGTGAAGCTAAACTTGCTTTCTTAGTTAATCCAATAGATCCTGCATTGGTATGGAAAATAGCTCAGAAACGCGAGCGGTTACCTGAAAAATCCACTGACTTTTATCCCAAACCCGTTTCCGGATTAGTTATGATGGATATAGCTTCTGAAGAAAAACTATGATATTCTATCCTATCATGTTTCTCTTTTTTAATCACTTTATGTTTTAAAAATAGTAGTGATTTTCTGTTTTCAACAGATTAGCGCTTTTTGATTAAACAAGGGAAATTGATATTTATTTTATGAATTTAGTGGGTTGTCTTTTGAATCTTTTTTTGCACTGGAGACTGCAAAAATGGATTGTTTCGCCGTCATAGGTTATTTTGAATTTGGCGGTATTTTCATCTAATACCATTCCGCAGACAGGGTCTCTGTACATTTTTTTTGGTCTTAACCTCAAAATAGAGAATATTACGGCTCTTTTATGGTTAGTGGTTAAAAAAAGCTAACCACGGCCGAATCAGAATTATTTGCCGCTTTTATTTCTTCTATAGTAGTTTTAGTTAATGCTTTTATGTTATTGAAGTCGCTCATTTCTCCATAGCTAACAATAGTTATTGCTGTACCTTCTGTTCCTTTTCTAGCAGTTCTTCCTACGCGGTGGAAATAGACTGGTGGATCATTTGGTACATCATAGTTAATTATGTGGGTTATGCCTTCTATGTCTAGGCCTCTGGCGGCAACGTCTGTAGCTACTAATAGGTTTAGTTTTCCAGCTCGGAAGGCGTTTATTACGCGCTCTCTTTGTGGTTGAGTAAAACCTGCGTGTAGTGCTTGGGTTTTGTATCCTTTTTGGGAGAGTTTCTCTGCGATTTTGCTTGTTTCTCGGCGAGTTCTGCAGAACACTATTGCTCTATCGATGTTGTCTTCATGAAGGATGTTGCATAATGTTTCGAACTTAGCGTGTGGATTGACTACGATGTAATATTGCTTCATTTGGGTGACGCCTATTTCATCTTTACTTACGAAGATTTTTACAGGATTTTTCATGTATCTGTTGCAGACGTTCATCACGGTTTTGTCAATAGTTGCGCTGAATAGGCTTGTTTGTCTATTTGTCGGTGCTTTTGATAGAATGAAATTTATGTCATCGATAAATCCCATGTCTAGCATTCGATCAGCTTCGTCGAGGACTAAGATTTTTAGAAAAGATAAGTTTAACATGCGTCTTTCTATTAGGTCGATTACACGACCGGGTGTTCCGACAACAATTTGTGCGCCACTTTGGAGTTCACGCATTTGTCTCTCCATTGAGGCTCCACCGTAAACTGCTAAGACTCTAAGTTTAACATGCTTTGAGAACTGAATCATGTTCTGTGTGACTTGCATTGCTAGTTCACGCGTAGGGACAAGAATTAAACCTTGTACCTTCTTGACTTGAGAATCAAGTCGTTGGACCATAGGCACTCCAAAGGCAGCGGTTTTTCCTGTGCCTGTTTGTGCTTGTCCGATAACATCTTTGCCTTCAAGCAAAGGCATTATCGCTTGGGCCTGGATGGGAAAAAGTGAGTCAAATCCAAGCTCTCTTATGCTTCTTTGGACCTGCGCACTCAAGGGTAGGTCCTTAAATGATTGTACTTGTAACATTTTTCGATTTTTTTCCTGCCACAGGGATCATGCGTCTTTTTCAAAAGCTTTCAGAAGCTTCAGTTATTACATGAATTAATGTGACGTCTCAACATCATAAATTCGCATATAAAAACGTTTACTACGTAATTAGTAAGACACACCAAAGTCGGATGATGTTTTTTGTTTGGTTTGAGAAATTTTTATTTAAGGTTTGTGGTCAAACAGGTTTCTGTTTTTGATATGTTATTAGATCTGTAATAAGAATTTAAAATGTACACCTCTTATATTTTTAAGGGAGAAGGTAAACTTGCAGAATACTGTAGCGGCTTTGCTTCTAGTTACTGCCTCAGTAGTTTTAGCTTGCGTTGTAGTTGATTACGCTGTTATTATAGTTCAAAATACACTTCAAACTACAAATATTCCTCAACTTGAAAGGTTGAAGACAATAGAAAATTCTTTGCTGAACGCGACAGACTCTTTATGGAATCAAACTCAGCCAATTCCGCCAAGCACCCCTACGCCAGCAGTACCCTGATTTATCTATTCTTATATTAATCCAGATTTGTTTACATTTTAAAAAGTAAATTCTTTAGTTAGATTTCGTTTATTCTCAGGCACTTTTTTTCTGATACCTTTAATTTTGGCGTTTGAAGCTTTTATCCTTGGTCTTTCAGGGGTATCTGTTGATTGCGCCAAAGTTTTTTTAGGTATCAAAACTTCCGCTAAAGTCTGCAGATTTTCCTCTAATGCTTTCAGCTCTTTTTGTATATTTCTAATTTCTCCTATGAGCTTCTCTGATTCATCATTTCTTGGCATAATCTTTCTCTATCTTTCGCTGTCACAGCTATGGTAATAAATCTTCTTTCCAACTTCGAAACATCATTTGTCGTTCATATTCTAGGTCGAACTGTTTTTATCCTTAAACTACCCCTAATCCTGATTGAGGTCAAGCATGTGCCTAGCTCTGAAAACAACAAAGAGCCAATTCAGCAAACCAACGCCGCATCAGTTCAAGATGCAGGTCAAAAAGAAAACAAAGACATACCTTACAATAAATCTAGGATTCATGCGCGAAGACAAAACCGTGATAGGCGCTACAAATCAGGCGGGGATATCATGCTTGAGAAGGCTATGAAATTAGCTCAGAGCGGCAGAGTTGAGTTCTTAGATAATGGCGTCTATAATGTAATTGGGGACCATGGCACCTATACAGTTGCTTTAGATCACACTGGGAAACTGAGTTGTAACTGTCCTGGGTTCATACAAAAAGGAAAGTGTAGCCATACTACGGCTGTTATGCTTATCACAAAGAATCGTCGCAAGCGTCATTGATTGCTGATAGGTTGCTTTTTAAGTTACCAGAAGCCCCCTTTTGCTTGGATGTCTATTTGAGCATCTAGTGAACCTGCTCCAATAGTCTTAAACGTAAGAGTGTAGTCTCCGCTATTTATTGGGAAATAATCGCTAGAGTAGAGTGTTTGTTCACTTTGTGCTTTCTGATGAGACCAAATCGTTGTGCCATTGCTACTTAGTATTGTAGCTTGCCATAATGAAGCACCGTTGTTTACCTTGACTTGGATTTGAATTGAATTATCTAGAATTGGAACATTGAATTCTTTATCCTCTGTTGTTGCTCCTATTGTAAAAGCAACTGGAAAACTCAATATATTTTTAGGATAAGTCCAAAAGGAAAAAGCAATAGATGCAACAATGATTATGATACCCGTTATTATGATTCCTTTCAAAAGTCTCGAGGTTCTATTTCTTGCTTCCAAGTTAATACTTCCATCATGCTATATGTATGGTACACGGGCTCTATCATTATTGGTTAAGTTGTAGATATTTCCTTTTATTTTTTTATGCGTTAAGTTTTTCTTATTTTTGTAGATGTTCATGTTAGGTTTTTATCTGGGCAGCTCTTTGCTTCAGTTCTTTTTATGCTATGGTGAACATATCCTAAGAAGGCTAAAGGGGCAATACCTGAAATTAATCCTATCAGTAACAATGTGGTTGAGTCAGACATGAGTTGTTCCTTCTTATTATCGTAAATCCTAATATGATGGTTTTATTTTAATTTTATTGTGATTTATTCAAAATTAACGCAAAATAAGCTAAAAATATGCTAATTGATTTGTACAACATGAATACAATTAAAATATTCTGTTGAAAATCATGATACTCGGGTGAATTCGGGCATTCCTCTAATGAAGATTATGTGATATGATTTTACTTCTTATGCTCTTGAATACAATAATTCTAAAGTCTTCTTGCACAACTGTATCTTAGTGTATTTATGTGCACTGTGGTGTTTTATAAACTATGAAAAACTGTCTTCGTGATTCATTAGGTTTAAATGTGAATTCTCCCTTTAACAAGAAAGGTCAATGGCTGTTGGCATCTGGCTACCACAATTTAGCCAACGGTTGCGTGTAAAATAAATGGCTGCGAATCAACAAGACTTCGATGAAATTCTGATAAACGCAATAGATGATGCTTTGCTCTCTTTAGGCACATCAGCCAGGCAGTCGATTTACTTTCATCTAAAAAATAACTTTAACGTGGACAAAGAAATGATTCCTCAAAAACTCGAGGTATTTCAGGAAGGCTTAGAGAAAATATTTGGCATCGGAGCACGTTTTCTTGAAATATTAATCATGAAAAACCTCTACACTAGACTAGGCCGGACTTTAAATATGCAGAAAAATGACTCGCTTGAATTTGTCAAATACGTGGCTGCGGCAAAACAGAATTTTATAAAAGATGTTCAAATGAGTAATTAAGTCAAATCTGATTATTAGTAAGAGTTATCCAATAATTTGGTTAATATTGAGTTATGTCTCAAAGATTTTTCAAGACGCGGCATAATCTTGCTGTTTGATTTCTACGTTTTTTCAATAAGGATTCTTAATTAAGAGTTAATATACTCAGTTTTTCCCTGTTTGATTTTTATTAAGAATTGAGTTTTTAAGAAATAATTTGTTACGTTTTTGTAAAAATTATTCGCTTTCTTATGGAAAAATTTAAACTTATTTTTAATATTGGTTTTTTGAAGGGGTTTTCTTAAAAAAGCCTTTTTATTGCTTTTTTATTTGTCCTTATTTTGTGTATTTTCCCGTGCGTCTTTAGGCTGGTTGGGTGTTCAATTGTAAGAATAGTGTAAAAACAACTTAAATATGCGCTAAGCGTAGCGTACAAAGCGATTAACTAAACACTATACTGAGATAGTGTAGTACGCTGTGAAAATGCATGAAATGTCCCTACTGTGGCTCTGAGGAATTTCGAACGCTGGAAACACGTGATTCATTAGAGAACACTACGCGTAGGCGAAAAGAATGTGTCAACTGCAATAAACGGTTCACCACATATGAATACGTAGAAACTGTAGAAATGATGGTCCGAAAAAAGGACGGTAAGCTTGAACGCCTAGATGTAAACAAAATCATACGAGGTCTTCAAAAATCATGCGAAAAACGACCTATAACGATGGACCAAATCAACCTATTAGCAGAACATGTAAGACAGGATCTCATGCTCAGAGGGAAGGAAGAAGTAACCTCACAGGAAATTGGAGACTTGGTCATGAAATATCTCAAAGATCTTGACCGTATTGCGTACATCCGATTTGCTTCAGTATATAAGAAATTTGAAGAACCCGAAGATTTCAAGCAGTTTCTGCTTGAGGTGAAGAAACAATGAATTATGTTAGAAAACGTGATGGAAAACTAGAACCTTTCGATTCAGACCGAATAACAAATGCTATTTGGAAAGCTGCAAAAGCTGTTGGTGGACAAGACCGTCAACAAGCTAAAAAGATAACTGACCAAGTTTTAGCTGAATTAAACAACAGATTCGGCGAAGATGGTTGTCCTACTGTTGAAGAAATTCAAGACTCAGTTGAAAAGATGCTGATTGAAAATGGGCATGCGCAAACAGCAAAAGCCTACATTCTTTATCGTAAACAGCATCAGGATATGCGAGAATTAGCTGCCCTGCTCAGCAGTGCTGATCTCGTAGATCAATATTTAGAGATTGAGGACTGGAGAGTAAAAGAAAATAGCAATATGAGTTATTCACTGCAGGGTCTGAATAATTATCTTTCGTCAACTGTTATTGCCAAGTACTGGATAAGTCGTATCTACCCCGAAAATATAGCTGAGTCTCACTTTTCAGGAGACATTCACATTCATGACCTAGGCGTCTTAGGCCCATATTGTGTAGGTTGGGATTTAAGCGATTTGATAATGTCAGGTTTTGGTGGAGTATCTGGAAAAATCGAGAGTAAACCCGCCAAACATTTCCGCACTGCCCTAGGACAAATAGTAAACTTCTTCTATACACTTCAAGGTGAAGCAGCAGGAGCTCAAGCCTTCAGCAACTTTGACACATACCTTGCTCCATTCATACGCTATGACCATCTCACCCAGAAAGACGTTGAGCAAGGATTACAAGAGTTCTTTTTTAACATGAATGTACCCACACGTGTTGGATTCCAAACTCCATTTACCAATCTAACACTAGACCTGACTGTTCCCGACTTTATGAAAAATGAAGGGGTACTATTTAACGGAAAAGTCACAGAAGACACCTATGGTGACATGACTAAAGAAATGGAGATGCTCAATACAGCTTTTGCAGATGTACTAAGCCAAGGTGACTCTAAAGGGCGCGTCTTCACCTTCCCAATACCCACCTACAATATAACCAAAGACTTCGATTGGGACTCCAATGTTGCCCAAAAAATCTTTGAGGTAACAGCCAAATATGGCGTACCTTACTTCTCGAACTTTGTAAACAGTGACATGAAACCCGAAGACGTACGAAGTATGTGCTGCAGATTACGCATAGATAATCGTGAACTGCGTAAACGTGGAGGCGGCTTCTTTGGTGCTAACCCCCTGACTGGAAGCATAGGCGTAGTCACAGTAAACATGCCCAGAATTGGCTATCTGTCCAAAGATGAAGATGAATACTTCCAACGTATAGAGCGAATCATGGATACAGCACGGTCTAGCCTAGAAATCAAACGAAAGGCACTGGAAGCTTTCACTGATAACGGATTATACCCCTATAGCCGAAGATACCTCCGTAACATCAAACAAGCACACGGCAAGTTCTGGAAGAATCACTTTTCAACTATTGGCATAGTCGGTATTAACGAGTCAATAATAAACCTGTTAGGACACGGCATTTCTACAAAAGAAGGCCTAGAATTCGCCGTTAAAACACTAACCTTCATGCGTAAAAAACTCATGAAGTACCAAGAAGAAACAGGCGATATCTACAATCTGGAAGCAACACCAGCTGAAGGCACCGCTTACAGACTAGCTCGCATAGACAAACGTAAATATCCAAAAATAATCGCGGCCAATGAGCGCCTAGTTCAATCGAAACATGCAGAACCATTCTACACAAACAGCTCTCAGCTACCCGTAGATTTCGACGGCGATCTCTTTGAAGCTCTAGAGCATCAAGAAAAAGTACAAACCCTCTACACTGGAGGCACTGTCTTTCACATATTCATGGGCGAACGTTTACATTCATGGAAAGCTGCAGCTGAACTTATCAAGAAAGTCTCTTGGAACAGTCGCTTACCCTATTTCACCTTAACTCCGACATTTAGCATATGTCCAAACCATGGTTACACAAGTGGTGAACACGATAAATGTCCTGTTTGCGGCGCTACAAGTGAAGTATACTCACGCGTAGTTGGCTACTTGCGGCCCGTCGATCAATGGAACGATGGAAAACAAGCTGAATTCTCTATTCGCAAAACCTTCGACAAATCCATGATGCTATCAACAGTTCCTGTAGCTAATTGAAAAGCGAGTGACCATTTGAATGAAGTTTAGTGGACTTCAAAAAATTAGTCTAATAGACTATCCAACACGTGTTGCTTCAGTGCTATACACGCCAGGCTGCAATCTCAAATGCGGCTTCTGTCACAACTGGCGTATAGCAACTGATCCACAACCCCCATTCCTTCAAGAAACAACTGCGCTGGACATGCTAGAGAATCGGAAAAAATATGTAGATGCAGTTGTAGTGACTGGCGGAGAGCCTTGTATGCATAAGGAGCTCCCAAAATTTTTAATTAAACTTAAAGAACGAGGATTCTCAGTAAAACTGGATACAAACGGCTTCTTTCCAGACGTACTTGAAGAATGCTTAGGTCATGTAGATTACGTAGCAATGGACATAAAGACTTCTTTAGAGAAATATCAGCAACTTGGCGCAGAAAATACCGCCAATCTTATGCATTCCGTTGAAATTCTAAAAACTAATAAAGTGCCCTATGAGTTCCGGACCACTTTAGTACCTAATCTGGTTACACTGGAAGACCTGCCTAAAATAGGCGAATTGATTAGAGGCGCTTCAACGTTGGCATTGCAACAGTTTGTATCAAAAGATACGTTGGATAATAAATTTGAGTCAATCCGACCGTATGCTCCTGAAGTTATAGACAAATTCGCTCAAACACTAAAACAATATGTCAGCAATATAATTTTAAGAATTTAGCTCCCAACATTTCTTATCTAATCAGGCTTTCTATTTTTAACACAGATTATAATAGTTGGATACTTTTTTTAATAATATTCTCATAACTAAGCCTCTGTTGCTTTTCTTTAGAAGGAACATAAAATGTGTTTAATTTATATGCAATTTTTACGCTATTGAATTTCCACTGTCAAAATTATTTGTGCTCGAATTTCTATATCTCCTATAACTATTGGCGTTTCAGTAGATTCGCTGGCGCTAACCATGCTTTTTCGCATCATAAGAGGTTCTGCCCGATGAATATTTCCAAAATTAGGTTCTTCAATGCGTATTATTTGTCCAAGCGTTTTTTGTGCCCCTGCTGCCATAGCTTTTGCTCGAACAAGCGCATTCTGTACAGCAAGCTGTAGGGCTTCAGCCTCAGCTGATTTTTGATCTTTAAGTGCAAAGCGTAAACCCGAGACTGTCACTGATGTATTACGTGCTTCATTAACGGCATCAATTATCTCGCTTAGACAATCAAGTTTGTCGATGCGCACCTCAATTTGATTGTGAACTATGTACCCTTTGACGGTTCCGCGGCCATTTTTCCATTCCATCTCTGGAGTTAACCAATAACTAGTTGTTCGGATTGCTTCGGCTGAAAGCCCTGTATTTCGAAGGGTTGTTTGAATGGCAATCATGCTTTCAGCGCTTTTCTGGCGAGCGTTATCAGGTTTTGTATCCCGTGTATTAGTTGCAACCGAGAGCCATGCTTGATCAGGTGCTCGTTTGACAGTTGCTTCACCTTGAGTTACTACAACATGAAGTCGAGGATTAATGTGCGAGGAACTCAAATTTGAGCTATTGTCATTCGATGTCATACTTGAGAATAAATGGATACGGATATTTACATATAGCGCGTTATTCCCTTTCCGAGATAATATCTTGTTAAAAACTCTATTTCTCGTATATACACTTAAGAAATATTAACGTATATGGTGTTAATAGTTTTCAGAGTGTGCATCTGATTTGGCAGTTTTTGTCACAAAGGCAAATGGTTCTAAGCAACTATTTGATAGAGAAAAAGTCGTTAGAACTTGCATGCGAATGGGTGCGAGCAGGGATGATGCATACGCTGTTACCGAAAAAATCGAGAGCAGACTATATGATGGCATTTCCACCCGACAAATTCTTCAAATGATTTTTAGATTTATGCGTCGGTACAAACCTGGCGTAAGTCAGCTTTTTGATTTAAAAAAAGGCTTAAGCTTAATGAACTCAAAACCAGAATTTGAAATGTTCATCCAGATTTTATTGGCGCATAATGGATTTGAGGTTGAACCCAACCAGATTTTAAAAGGAAGATGCATAGATCATGAGGTTGACGCGGTCGCCAGAAAAAACGGCGTGACTTATTTTGTGGAAGCTAAGCATCATGTCAGTTATCATGCTTTAACAGGTTTAGATGAAAGCCGAATAGCACAAGCAGTACTAGAGGATGTTATTGATGGTTATGCTTCAGGAAAAAATAAAATGAAAATTGATCGTGCAATGATTGTTACTAATACCCGTTATTCAGATCATGCGACAATATACGGCAAATGTAAAAATATATTACAAATAGGATGGAATTCCCCTGCAAATTTTAGTCTCCAAAATATGATTGAAGAAAAAAAGTTGTATCCTCTGAGTTGTTTACGCGGTTTAAGAAGAGAAGTACGAATGAGATTAGTAACTTCTGGAATTGTTTTGATTAAACAATTACTTGATGAAGATTCAGCTTCAATTGCGCGGAAAACAGGATTTTCTAACGTCTTTGTTAAGGAATTAATTGAAAAGGCCACATTAGCTGCAAACACACTAGGATATCATTAACTCAATTCTACATTATTAAAAAGGTGATTCAATTCTTATTTTATTCAGGTTCATATATTTTTCATACTGAATCAATAACCAATTTGTAACAGAGGAAAATAGCAAAACACATAAAACTGACCTTTTAGTACAAGTTTTAACCATAAAGTTTAAGGGTTAAGGGTTTGTTTAGGTTTCGCGTATTCTAACTGTTGAGGTTTGTAGTGTGAGCATTAAAGGGCAAACTGTAGAAGAGCGTAAGGCTGAGGTACTTATCAAACTCAGAAAATATAAGTTACTTGAGAAGGAACAGTTTGAGGGTGCTTTTGGTTATATCGTTGAAATACCCGAAGATAAACAGAAAACTCTGATTTGGTGTATTCTTGACCAAGCAACTGTAGGCATTGTTTCTATGAACCAGCTTTACAAAGTTATGAAAGAAAAAGAGCTTGAACGTGCCATCGTAGTTACTGAAGGGCGTTACACACATGCAGTAAAGCAGGGCGCGAAGAAAAAGAACGTTGAATTACTGCTCAAATCTTTCCCAGTCTTTGATATTTTCGAGCATGCTTTAGTACCTAAACATGAAATTTTAACAGCTAAAGAAAAGCAGCAGCTACTCACAAAATATAAGGTCCAACCCTACCAGATGCCGCAGGTTACTTCAACAGATCCAGCGGTAAAAGCTATCGGTGCTAAGCCAGGAGACGTTTTAAGAATAATCAGAAAGAGTTCTACTGCCGGCGAACATATTGCTTACCGATACGTAGTAGAATAAAATCCTGCTCTCTATTTTCCTATTAGGACTTCTGTAGCCTTAATTATGGCCTGCACTTCATCTCCAATTTTAAGATTCAAATCTTCTGCAGCGTCTTTTGTAATTACAGCAGTAATTGTTGTTGGTACTTGAATCTCAATTTTGATTTTTGCAGTGATTATTCCTTTCTCAACTGAGCTCACTTTTCCTTTTATACAGTTTCTTGCGCTAAGTTTCAATTTCCTTACCTCCGAAGCTTTTTCTTCAGATAGAATTTCATTTAAATACTCTTCTAATTGTTTATATTCTGATAATAAACTCGTTCCTAACGGAGTTAGATTAGCTCCTCCCCCGCCGATTTTGCCCCCCTTATAGGTTTGGACTATCGGTTCGCCTAGTGTTCTTTCTGTTTTTTTTATGTAATTCCAGACATAGCGATAGGACATGCCTAGTTTTTTAGCGGTTTTAGTTAGTGATTTTTCAGTGTTTATGGCTTCTAGAATATCTGCTCCGCCTTTGCCCAAAACAGGCTTGTTGTCGCATTCAATCCAAACTTTGCATGAAGGTTTATGTTTTTTTTGAGAAACCATTCTACTTTGATTATGTGTTTAAGGTATTATAAATATAGCCAGTAATAGGCTCTGTTTCTGTTTTCATTGGTTACTTTTTGTTTCTTGATGTAATTCATCTATTATAACCATGGCTTCTCCTCGGGGCATATTTAGTCTCATGGATAACTCAATTGGGGTTATGCTTGGATTTTCCTGAATTATGTTTTCTCGTGTATATGCTTTATGGGTTGGATACATTACATTAGCATGGACCGTTTCAATCAGTATCGTCCAGAGTTCTTCTTTTGTATATTTTTCTAAGTTCATGAATTACCAACGGCTGAATATTTATTGGGGTATTTATTATAGTCGATGTTTATTCAGTTTCTGATTTTTTGTGTATTTTGTACTCATTAAAACGCCTGTTTTTGTTGCGTTTTTTTGGTAAAAAATGCTATTTTTTATGGGTTTTTGCCTTACTTGGGAAAACGTTAAAAGCACAACAGGTGCATAAAATTGCTTTTAACGGAAAAACTAGGAGAGATAATAAAAAGAATGAATAATATCTCAAATAATTTATTAGTAAAAAAGCTCTCTATGCGAAAGACGAACATCGTTGCTTTTTCATTGCTTCTCATCATGCTCTTTTCTGTAGCAGTTGTTGCCTTACCTACAGCTAGTGCTCACGATCCTGCATGGCAAATTCCAACTTATGCCTATTTGGTAGCTTCACCTGACCCCGTTGGCATTGGACAAACCGTATTCTTGACCTTCTGGATAGATAAGGTAGCTCCAACTGCAGCTGGTGTTGGTGGAGATCGCTGGACAGGCTACAGGCTTCAAATAACCAAACCTGACGGAACCATCGAAAACAAAGGACCTTACACTGCCTGGGCAGAATCATCATATGCCATTTTATACAACCCCTCTCAAACAGGGACCTATACTGTAACATTCAGTTTTCCTGGACAAACAGCCAGCCTATACCATCCAGATACAGGTGTACCTGGTGACGCATCGGAATACGTTGGAGATTACTATCAACCAAGTAGCACATCAACAACATTTACAGTAACAAACACCGACGTAAAATCACCTCCAAGCTATCCACTTCCAAACAGCTTCTGGACTCGCCCAATCGAAGGTCAAAACACTGCATGGACAACTATAGCCTCTAACTACCTTGGTGCAGGAGTTATCAAGGACAAAGTCCAGCCAGACGGCGCTGCACCCTCAAGTGCACACGTTATGTGGACAAAAGAATACCAAGACGGTGGTATCGTTGGTGGAAACTACTGGTCAGTTCCAAGTGCTGCCTACTACACAGGTCAATCATACCAAGGCAAATTCTGCAGCCCATTAATCCTTCACGGCCGCCTTTACTACAAGTCTAGCTTTAGCGATGGTGATCCAGCTGGATACTTAGGTGACAACGGACCATACATGTGCGTTGACCTACTAACAGGAGAAACCATCTGGACAAACGATAAAATCTACCCGACATTCGGTCAACTTTACCTATATGAATCCATGAACCAACACGGTGTACAACAAGGCTATCTAGTACAAGCTTTAACTACCTACAGCTTTGGACCTAGCGGATTTACAAGTTCAATTAACTGGGTATTCTATGATGCATTGACTGGCAAAAACGTATTTAACATGACTGATATTCCATCTGGATTTGGTCCAGGATGGTTCGGCGGATATGGTTCAGGCGCTGTCGGCAAAGACGGTGAATTTCTAGTCTATACCCTAGGAAATGGGTGGTTATCTTGCTGGACTTCAGCCGCATTATCCACAAGTGACCTAACAGGCGGAGCAGGCACCAGTAGCGCTGCATATCAATATCGACCAGTAGGAAAGAGCGTATCAATGGCAAATAACACTCTATGGAACGTTACAATGCCTGCATTACCACCAGGCTCTTCCTCACAGATAGCAATTCCAAATGACATTCTGCTCGTAAGCACTTCTATATCAATCGGCTTCTTCGGATGGGGCACTAACACCTACACAATGACTGGCATCAGCCTCAAAGAAAGCACACGTGGACAAATCCTCTGGCAAAAGACCTACGCGCCACCTGAAGGCAACAAATCTCGATCATTCGGTTGTGTTGACCCAGTAAACCGTGTCTTTACCATGACCGACAAAGAAACCATGCAATGGCTAGGTTATGATCTTGACAGCGGCAACCTACTTTGGGGGCCAGTCGGAGATTTCCGTGACTTCCAATACTTCGGACAAGTATCTAACCCACCAGCACCAGGCCACATTTACGACGGTAAACTCATAGTAGGTGGATACGGTGGAGAACTCAAAGCCTTTGACACAAGAACTGGCAATCTACTCTGGAACTACAACAACACCTACAGTGGTACTGAAACTCCATGGGGTCTTTACACTCTCTTCGTTGCAGGCATTGCAGATGGTAAAGTCTACTGTATGAGCAGTGAACACTCACCAAACGTTCCACTCTACAAAGGCTCTATGATGCGATGCATTGATGTCGATACAGGCGAGGAACTCTGGACTTTAGACAGTTGGTACTCAATTGGCACATTCGGTCAAGATCCAGTTCCAATTGCAGACGGATACATGGCATACCTTAACGTATACGACTTGCAAGTTTACTGCATCGGAAAAGGCCCAAGTCTAACAACCGTTCAAGCACCTCTAACCGCAGTATCTGAAGGCCAAGGAGTAATGATAACCGGCACAGTTACCGACATATGCGCAGGCGCAAAAGCAAAAGTAGCAAGCGGTGAATTCAACATTGTACCAGCGATGTCTGATGCAAGTCAACATGACTGGATGGCATATATATACCAGCAAAAACCAATGCCTGCCGATGCAATAGGAGTACAAGTAACCCTATCAGCAATAGACAACAACGGAAACTGCATTGACATAGGTGTAGTAACTACTGACACATCCGGTATGTACAAGAAACTATGGGTACCAACAATCGAAGGCGAATACACAATCGTTGCATCATTCGATGGATCTAACTCATACTGGCCATCATACGCAGAGACTGCATTAGGCGTAACCAAAGCAGCCGCAGCTCCAACTCCAACCGCAACTGTTGCTCCTACCTCTACAGTAGCTCCAACATCAACTGTTGCTCCTACCGCGACCGTTTCACCCAGTCCAACTGTTGCTCCTACTCCAGGCACAGGCGTTTCTACTGAGACTTTGCTCATCGCAGGCGCCGCCGTGGTCATCATCATCGCAGTCATCGCAGCCGCGCTAGTCCTTCGAAAACGCAAATAAAACAACACATCCCTTTTTCCTTTTTTTAGTCCCTAAAGTATCGGAAAAAAATGGAGAGAAAAACTGGGCTGAGAGAGTTCTGGTGATTAAACTCCTAACGTGGTAGCAGCAAGGAGTTACTTCATTTTCTCTCCTGAAGATTCGCACACCAGAACTCCAGCAATCCTTAACTAATTAATTCGTAGAATAAAAATTTGAACATACTCGTATCATTAACCAATATCTAAGAACCTTTTTCCTGCTTAACTATTATTCTGTTCTTTAATCGAATGATA
This sequence comes from uncultured Candidatus Bathyarchaeia archaeon, assembly GCA_964596465.1. Taxonomy (GTDB): domain Archaea; phylum Thermoproteota; class Bathyarchaeia; order Bathyarchaeales; family Bathycorpusculaceae; genus JADGNF01. Next base: position 19,260 of record CAZQTZ010000001.1, read on the forward strand.
CTATTGTTATCTTTGCTTTTTTAAGCTGAAGGCTTAAATAATTTCTACAATGTCTTTTCCATGGCGAAATCAGATGAGTAGCAAGACATCCTCTATTCATATTTTTAACACATTAACCAGACAAAAAGAACCCTTCGCTCCTATTGATTCTGGTAAAGTTGGTATGTATACTTGTGGGCCCACAGTTTATGATTATGCGCACATCGGCAATTTTCGCGCCTTCATTTTCGAGGATTTACTTAAGCGGTGGCTAGAATTTCGGGGTTTTAAGGTTAATCAAGTTATGAATCTTACTGATGTGGATGATAAAACAATAAAAGGCAGCCAAAAACAAGGCCTGCCCTTGCGTGAATATACTGATTTCTACGCTAATGCATTTTTTGAAGATATAAAAACTCTCAATATATCTCAAGCAACCGTATATCCACGTGCAACAGATCATATTCCGGAAATGATTAAAATAATCAAATCACTTATGCAAAATGGTCACGCATACAAGGGCGAGGATGGTAGCATATATTTTGCTATAAATAAATTCTCAAATTACGGTAAACTTAGTCACGTAAAAAAAGCTGAACTTAAAGTTGGGGCACGTGTAAAACAAGATGAGTATACCAAAGAAGAAGCTCAAGATTTTGCTCTTTGGAAAGCCTACACTCCTGAAGATGGTAATGTCTATTGGGAATCTGAGTTTGGAAAAGGCAGACCCGGCTGGCATATCGAATGTAGCGCTATGAGCATGAAATACTTAGGTGAAACTTTCGATATTCATTGCGGCGGCGTAGATAACATGTTTCCTCATCATGAAAATGAGATTGCCCAAAGTGAAGCCTTCACGGGAAAATGCTTTGTTCACTATTGGATGCACAACGAACATCTGTTAGTAGAGGGTAAGAAAATGGCCAAGCGCTTTGGTAACTTTTACACTTTACGTGATTTACTCAAGAAAGGGTGCGATCCATTAGCAATCCGATACTTATTATTATCAACTCATTATCGTCAACAATTCAATTTCACTTTTGAAGGTCTGGAATCAGCGAAAGGGGCCATCGAACGTTTATCTAATTTTATCCGAAGACTAAACGATGCTAATGGAAAAAGTAATCCTAAAGAAATAGCCTTACTGATTGAAAGGGTCCAATCGAGCTTCGGAGAAGCTATGGACGATGATTTAAACATTAGCGTAGCTCTAGCGTCTGTATTTGATTTTGTCCGAGAAATTAACAACCTTCTAGACGCCAACGCTTTAAGTAGTGATGATGCAAAAAAAATCTTGAAGGTCATCGAAGACTTTGACAAAGTTCTCGCTATTCTTCCAAAGCAAATTGAAGAAAATCTGCCTCCCGAAGCTGAAGAACTAATTAAGAAGCGTGAAGAAGCCAGAAAAGCTAAGGATTGGAAAACCGCTGACCTATGTAGGCAACAGCTTAGAGCAATGAGTATATCGATTGAGGATACCGCGCAAGGGGTAAGATGGAAAAGAGAAAAAAATTAACATATTTTGTTTTTCCCCAAAAAATTCCATTCCTTAGTTGAATATTTTTGGTCATAGAGACTTTGGGCAAGGTCTTCCTCTTTAGAAGTTAATCTAGTTTCAAGAGTCTGAACATTCTCAACCACCTGAATATTGAGTGCTACTTGAAATCCATGGGCAATAGCATTAATTGCCGTTTCTGGAGTAATAGTGTGCCCTAATTCATTACGTATACTTGTAATTTTTTTCTTTGCTACTTTCACCACATCTACAGAGTTATTGACCCACGGAACCTTAAGATAAGTAAACATTTTTGGCAGATTAACATCGATTAATAACGTACCATGCTGAAGAACAATACTTTTTTTGTTTGCCTGGGCACTACCAGAAATTTTCTTCCCCTTAACTGTCAAATTAGGGCAATTCTTTACATCACCTGGACTATAGTCTGTACTAATGCCTATTGTGCATAGGGCTTCTTTTATTGAATTATAAATTTTGGAATAAACATCGATAACATTCTTTGCATTCATATCTGATGCATGAGCAATAACGCTGTAAGTTATCTCGCCCTCTGAATCATGAAAAACTGTCCCGCCCCCGCTTATCCTTCTCACTATATCTATGTGATTTTTTTTACACTCGTCTAAGTTAACCTCTTTTTCTATCTTCTGAAAGCGTCCAATTGAAACAGAGGAAGGATTCCATTTGTAAAATCGTAAAGTATCAGGCACTTCGTTTGCTAATCTTGAAAGTAAAATTGCTTCATCGATTGCCATATTCATAAATGCATTATGAGTTTCAAGTTTAAGTAAACGCCATGTTTTCATACATATCTTGTCCATCAATAAAGCTTCGAAATTATTCTCATTCTAACATATAGCTCGATTTGTCTTAAGATTTATTTTTCAATTTTTTATGCGTTTTAAGGCGCGTTTTTCATTTTTTTATTTTCCTATCTTTCTATAATTCTGAAATTTTATATAATCGCACGTGAAGTATTCAATTGTGCTCGCATATTTATTGGACTGTGCAACTAGATGAGGAAGACTATATTTAAGAAACTTGAAGCGCAAGGGTTGATTGCAAATTATAACCGTCTTCGGAAAAATTTGCCTCCAAAGTTACCTGACAAAGTTATTATTATAGATGAAAGTTTCCGTGAAGGTATTAGAGCTCCAACTGTCTTTTTAACTTATGTTGAAAAGGTTAAGCTAGCAAAAATGATGGATGAAACTGGAATATCAGCCATCAACATTGGCTTCCCTGGTTTATCTGAAGACGAAAAACGTAACGTTAAGCGTATAGTGAATGAGACATTTACTCATTCTAAACTTACTGCGTCTTCTGCCGCGACTAAAGCGAGTGTAGATGCGTGTTTAGAAGTTGGAATGAAAGAAATAAACATCGAAACTCCATATAACGGATTAAACCTTCAATATCGATTAAAAAGCACAAAAGAGGAACACCTTAAACGAGTGGTTGAAAGTGTCGGGTACGCCAAAAAGCATGGTCTCACTGTAAATTTTGTTCTTTCAGATAGTACACGTACACCATTAGAGGATATTATCAGCATTTTTGAGGCAACAGCCGCTGCAGGCGCTGCAAAGTTGGTGATTGCTGACACCGTTGGTTTCATCAGACCTTTAGCTATGCGATATTTAATAAGTCATGTACGTGATGGGCTGTCGGCAGCAGTTAAACAAAAAGTTCCGTTGGGTGTTCATTGTCATAACGACTTTGGCTTAGCTACAGCCAATACTTTAGCCGCTGTAGAAGAAGGTGCAACCTGCCTATACACTAGCCTTCTTGGTTTCGGCGAACGCGCAGGTTTAGCGCCATTTGAAGAGGTAGTGACGAATCTTGAACTTCTCTATAATATCGATACTGGCGTGGACATGGAGCGCATATATCGTCTAGCTCAGCTTGCAGAAAAATCGTTTGCTTTACCTATTCAATTCCATAAACCAATAGTAGGTGACACTACTTTCGCCCACGAAGTTGATGAGCATGTTGAGGGTATGCTTGCTCATCCATTAATGTTTGAACCTTTTCCACCTGAAATAGTTGGACGCGAGCCATCGCTTTTTGTAGGCAGAAACACTGGACAAACCTTGCTTCAGAGTCTATTGGAGAAAGCAGGCATTAGAGCTTCAGCTAGACAGATGGATGAAATTCTAAGGCATATTAAAGGTCCACAGGAAAGTCTCGACAAAGGTGAAGCTCAAATGACTTTCTATCAAGTTAAAAAACTTCTTCGTGATCTTCAGAAAGGTTTAGACATGCATGAATTTTGGCGCGTAGTTGAACAGGTAACAAGACAAAAACCCAAGCTACCGCAACCTGGAGAAGGCAGCACTAAATCAATTACACCTGTTACCTAATTCCTCTACTATTTTTATTTATTAATTCAATTTAAGCTGATTTTTTATTGCTAATATATCCTCTAAAAGTAACTTTTTCGGATAATTATACAGCGGACCACTTGGTTTCTCATTATAAAAAGGTCGATTACAGTCTGGACAGCCTGAAGTAAGGAAGGGTTGACCTGTTTCTACTATCTTGATTAAAGTTTCTTTATTTACGCCAAAATCTACTACTCTGCCTTTCTTATCAAATTTCATTTTTTCAGCTTGCGATAACTCTTTTACAATAAGGTGCCTTATGAGCTGTAGACGTCGATAGGTTTCTATGCTTGGTTTAGGATTAAGAGCAAGGGCAGTTCCTATAATAGGTGTAAAGGCAAAGAGCGCAGGCAAGATATATTGATTTTTACAGTTCTGAATAAAATATGTAGCTTCTTTCTCGGTTTCTCCCAGTCCTATAATTAAATGCGCGCTTACATTTCCCAATCCAAAAATCGCAGTGGCTTTTTTTAGGTGTCTAAATTGTTCCATCCATCTATAAGGGCCTTCTACTCCTGAACCTTTAATTTTATCAAATATTTTTTGGGTTGCAGCATCTATCCCTATACCAATTCTTTCTACTCCTGCATGTTTTAAGAACTTCATGTTATTGGCGTTTATCGGCTGACACGAAACCGAAATAGGTACATCGGTTTGCTGTTTTATCGCTTTTACCATAGCTACTATGTCATTAAAAACTGAAGGATAATTTAATGCTTGAAAACATACGCGGCTAATCCCGCTTAAATTAGCAGAGTTAACAATTTGTCCTATTACCATCTGAGTGGAAAAAACTGGCCATGTTACTCTAGATAGCAATTCTGCTTTGCTTTGGCTATTTCTTGCTTGAGAACAGAATCCACAATTGGCGACACATTTGTTCTTTGTATAAGTCATCAAATAGGTAGTTGACGGTTTAGCGTCAAGTTTTCCCTCTAATAGCCCAAGTACTATTGCAGAACCTATCGACACTCTTATTTGTGAAGGTACTGATGCCTCACTTATTGGAGCTTTTAGAGTTGCTATCAAGAACTTTCCCTAAATACACTATCCTTCAACAACCATATTAGGTTAAGTAGTAATTTAGCAAAAAATCAGCAAGGTTCTTTCTATCAAAAAGTACTGGTACAAAGACTCACTCTATTCTTATCTATTTTTACTAATGCCCTAGAAACAAAGAGAAGATAGTAGAGTAAGCAAACGTTACTTACCTCACTTTTTCTTCTTAGATGGATTATGCCAATTAGAATGCAATCCGCAAATTATGCTTTACCAGTTTTTGCGTCATGCTTTGCTTTTTTTGCTTTATTTTTCTTTGCAAGTGAAGGCGTGATTTGTTCCTCCTGTAATTAAGGATTTATCTCTTAGAGCTCCTAATAGACCTTTTCAATAACAATGTTGCTTGATTATTTGTTTAAAGCAGAATCAAGCCTTTTTTCCCATTTTGGGTGTTCTTTTGAGGGCAATTCTTAATTATGTCTGCTAGTACCTTAATCTGCTTTGAGGAATTATAATGGTACAAATGGACTTTGGCGGCGTAAAAGAAAACGTCGTTACAAGAAAAGAGTTCACTGTTGAGCAAGCCCAAAAAATATTGAAGGATGAAGTTATTGCAGTATTGGGCTATGGTATTCAGGGGCGTGCTCAATCCCTAAACATGCGTGATAACGGAATAAAAGTTATAGTTGGACAGAGCACTCGTTTTCCAGAAACCTACGATCTTGCTGTTAAAGAAGGATGGGTACCTGGAAAAACACTGTTTTCTGTTGAAGAAGCTGCAGAACGTGGAACCATAAAGATGTTCTTACTTACCGATGCAGGACAGAAAGAGATGTGGCCGAAAATCAAAGAGAGCCTTAAGGAAGGTGACGCGATTTATTTCTCTCACGGATTCAGCATTGTTTATAGAGAAATGACTGGTGTTATTCCGCCAAAGAATGTTGACGTTATTCTGGTAGCTCCTAAAGGTTCAGGTGCATCTGTCAGACGTAATTTCGTAGATGGTAGCGGAATTAACTGCAGCTTTGCAGTACATCAAGATTACACTGGAAAAGCAGATTCACGCGTTAAAGCATTAGGCATAGCTATCGGATCAGGATACCTGTTCCCCACAACTTTTGAAAAAGAAGTATACAGCGATCTTACCGGGGAACGCGGAGTTTTAATGGGTGCTTTAGCAGGTATGATGGAGGCTCAATACGATACTCTCCGAGAACACGGACACAGTCCAAGCGAAGCATTTAATGAAACCGTAGAAGAATTGACTCAAAGCTTAATTCGCCTCGTCGATGAGAACGGTATGGACTGGATGTATAATAATTGTAGTGAAACCGCCCGAATAGGGGCACTTAGATGGAGAAATCGTTTCAGAGAAGGGACTAAACCATTATTCGAGTCACTTTACGAATTAGTCTTCTCAGGTGAAGAAACCCGCATCGTTCTGGAAAAAAGCAAAGAACCCGATTACAAGAAGAAACTTGGCGATGAACTCAAAGAACTGGGCAATAGCGAAATGTGGCGTGCAGGAAAAACAGTGCGCTCACTAAGACCTAAAACTCAAAAACAATAATCCTGCCAAATTTCCTTTTTCCTTTTTGAATCATTTTTTTGTTTTTCTTCGATTCTTATCGGTATTTTGTCACGTTACTCTTTTATACTTGTTAGAGTCGGTTTGGTAGATACCTCGGGACCATATGTGGATTACATTGCAACTATTGCGTTGACAATATTCGGAATTACTTTATTTCTTATGATTAAACGCCCCCGAGGATTACGTTTAGGTTATGCGGCTGGAATCGGTGCTTTACTCTCGCTTCTATTTGGCACTGTTACTTTAGGTCAAGCAGCTGAATCAATGTTAGACATTTGGGATGCGGCTTTAGCATTTATTGGTATTGTTGCGTTGTCGGTTACTCTTGATGCTATGGGTTTTTTCAAATGGGCTGCGCTTCGAATAGTCAGGCTTTCTGATGGTAGTGGTTTAAAACTTTACTTTTATGTGTCTTTACTTACTGCCATTGCAAGTATACTTTTTGCAAATGACAGCGCCGTTCTTATTTTGACTCCGATTGTTCTTGAGATTATTAGCCAATTAAAGATAGATCAAAAAGGACGGTTAGCTTACTTGTTTTCGGCGGGGTTAATTGCTGACACTGCCGCTATGCCTCTTCTCACAAGTAATCCCATTAACATTCTAAGCGCCGACTTTTTCAAGTATACTTTCATAGATCATCTACTCTTCATGGGATTAGTTGCCGTGGCTACAATTGCAAGTAGTATCCTGATAGTCTATGCTTTTTTCTATAAAAAAATCCCAAAAACATTCGATAGAAACCTTATTGACATCTTAATTAATGGGACAGAAATTATCTCACCACGATTATTAAAAACATGTTTTGCAATACTGATAGCCATCGATATAGGATATGTTTTTGCTTCACTAGACAGAATACCTGTTTCATTGGTGATTTGTTCAGGAGCTATACTGCTAATCTGTGCGTATTGGTCAAATCTAAAAATTTCAAGTAATGTAAGTAGCGAGAAAAAGGGATTAATAAGTATCGCTCGAGAAATCAATTGGGATATTATTCTTTTTATGCTAAGCATTTTTTTGGTGGTCCAAGGATTAGAAGCAGCCGGTGTAGTTGGATTCTTAGCTTCAGTATTTGTAACTACTAGCTCCTTGCCTTCATTTCTTGGTGTATTTGTGCCGAGTTTAATAATTACGATCGGAGCGAGTTTTATGAACAATTGGCCGATGACGATTTTAGGTCTTTTTTCTATTAAAGAAGCAATTGCAGTTGCAGGATTAGGAAGCCAAACAGTGGCTAGCCTAATCTTTAGTAATATTATAGGTAATAATTTAGGGCCCCATTTCTTTCCCCTTGGCTCTTTAGCAATTCTGATGTGGCTTGATTGTATGCGCCGAAAAGGTGTGACTATTAGTCTTAAAGAGTATCTTAAAGTGGGGGCAGTGCTTTCAATTGTGGAAGTTGCTGTGGCATCTATAATTCTGTGGTTAGAATTAAGTCTGGGTTTTACATTAAATCTATAATTGGTTTGGCATCCTTATTCATCCTAAACGAAAGAAAAAGAACATTAGATTGATTAGTTATTGTACTAAAAGTTAGGGCTTGACGGATCCAAGTTTGTTAACTTGGCGCGGACCTCAAAAGGAACCTTACTGGGGAATGAGGGGACACACTTTTCCGCGTTCCGTTAACTCCTGACCCGCCAAACCTTTGATGCAACGTTTGATGGCTTCAGGACACATTACTAATGATGGTGTGGAAAACTTAAAAGTGTTTGTGACTGTCTGTACACTACAACAAACAACATGTTTTGGCTGCGATGTTGTTCATTTTTTTGGATTTTATCTGTCTTTTTTTGTGAGTTTTATTTTTACGCTGATTTTTTGGAGTAGAAAGTAGTACTTATGATTAGTAGTACCTAATTATAAGTGTAAAGCTTATAAGTACTACTGATATAGTGGTAGTACCGTGAGCGAGTATGGATGATGAAGTCATAGTCACAAGAAAAGGTCAGACAACCATTCCCATCAAGCTACGAGAAAAATACAATATCGAAGAAGGCACACGTCTCCAAGTATTAGATACCAACAACGGAATCCTCCTAAAACCCAAACAATCCACACTTGACCTCGCCGGATCAGGTGGGCGATTTGCCACACCTGAAGAAATGAAAACTCTTCTATCAAAATTAAGGGACTTAGATGCCTAAAACGGTGTATGACACCCGATTCTTCCTTGAACACTACTATAGCCAAGAAAATTCTAGACTTAAGAAAACAAAAGAGGCCATTCGAAACGCCAAAGAGCGCTTCATCTCTGCAATCGTTCTTCACGAAATATTCTGGCTTACTCTTGAACAGGAAGGATTAGAGACCGCAACTTTACGTGCAAGTCTTTTAGAAAAAGATTTTAAAGTTATAAAAATCGATGCTGAAATCGCAAAGAACAGCGCTCAATTACGCCATAAATATCGTATTGGTATGGCAGAAAGTATTATCGCCGCGACAGCTCTTATTTTAAAAGCAACTTGCCTCTCAGATGATCCCCACTTTAAGAATGTGCAAGACTTAAAAACAAGTTGGATTTGAGAAATTTACCTCTCTAATATACACTGAACCATTTTATAGCTTATTTTTTAGAATTTTTCCTTATTTTTCTTACATAAAAGTTGCATTTTCCTTATCCACTTTTTTGCCACAACAATAATTTTATCTCGATTAATGTGGTTTTTCCTGCATCGGATTTGTCGTTTAGAATCAATGATTCTTTAAAATACCTCTTCTTTTAACCAGAAGTCTAATATGTTATTGAATTCCTTTTCAACACAAAACGGCACACAATCTGGCGTAATCTGAAAATGACTGATGAAAACTTTGAAGCTGATTTTCCAACTGAATTGATAGCTGAAGGTAAAATCAAAATCATAGCGCCTAAACTGGAAGCATACGGGGTGACCCCTTCAGATTATGCTCCTGGAAGAGCCCCCGTTTTTTATAACCCTGTAATGGAATTCAATAGGGACCTTACAGTTTTGGCTTTCCAAGCATTTCAGCGAATGCTTAAGCGGAAAATAACAATATGTGATCCTTTAACTGGAACAGGAATTCGAAGCATTAGGTTTGCAGCTGAAATTGAAGGTATTAAAAAAATTGTAAGCGGTGATATCAATCAACGCTCTGCTAACCTTACCGCTTACAACATAAAACTTAATGGGCTTCAAAAAAAGGTTATAATTAAGCACAAGGATGCTAATCGACTTCTCAGTGAGTATAGTGCTCCGAAAAAGCGCTTCGATATTATTGATATTGATCCTTTTGGGACTCCAGTTCCACATTTAACTTCCGCTGTTAGTGCTCTACGTAATAATGGACTATTAGCTGCAACAGCAACCGATATGGCGCCATTATGTGGAGTTCATGCTAAAGCCTGTGTACGAAAATATGGTGGGCGCCCTATGCGTACTGAATATTGTCATGAATTGGCAATTCGTTTCTTATCTGCTGCCATAGCCACAACCGCCGCAAAGTATGAAGTCGGAATAAATATCCTATTCAGTCATTGCACTAATCATTACATTCGTGTATATGCTCAAATTGGCTATGGTGCACAAAAAGCTGATGATAGCGTCAAAAATCTTGGTTATGTTCTTCATTGTTTTAATTGTCTTCATCGTGAAATCACAACACATCCGTTTGTTGAAAATCTAAAATGTCCCGAATGTGGCACCTCCATGGACTACGCAGGTCCCCTTTGGATAGGCAGAATCTCCAATGCTAAATTCGTTGAACTGATGCAAAACGAAAATAGTCACAGAGCCTTCAAAAACAGTAGCAAAATTAGCAAGCTTCTCTCTTTAATTAAAGAGGAAGCCGAAGCACCTCCTACATACTATGTTCTGGATCGGATTAGCAAGAAACTTAACTTACCTGCCTCTTCAAATTTCGCTTTTTTCCAGGCTCTAAAAAATGCCGGCTTTAAAGCAATACCAACACACTTTAATCCTCAAGGTATACGAACAAACGCTTCTGCAATTGATTTACAGACAATACTCAAAAAACTCGTAGCGTCTAACTAGTTTTAGAAACAAATGTAATAAAAGTTTAAGAGCAGAAAGGGTACGTAGATAGAAACAAAAGGTGTACTCGGCAAATGGCAGAAAAAATAGCAATTCTGGGCGCAGGCATGATGGGTGGCGCCATAGCAAAAAGCCTCCTTAAAAGTGGGTATAAAGGAAACGTCACTGTAACAGATTGTTCTTCTGAACGCATAAAAGAAATGAAGGCTTGCGGAATTTGTACTATAGAAAGCAATAAACAAGCAGCTTTACAAGCCGATATAATTTTTATCTGTGTCAAACCTGGGGATGTAGGAAAACTTATCAAAGAAATAGCTGACGAAGTGAAAGGAAAGCTTGTTATCTCGATAGCAGCTACACTTCCTTTATCTTACTTAAAGAAACTTGAGCCTAAGGCGAAATTCATTAGAGTGATGCCCAATTTGGCAATTTTAGTTCAAGCCGCTTATACTGCATATTGTTGCTCTGAAAACGTAACAATTAAAGAGAAAGAGAAAATCAAGACTCTGCTTAATATGCTGGGTTTAAGTGAAGAAGTTGAAGAAAAATACATGGATGCAATAACTGGTCTTTCTGGTAGTGGACCTGGTTACTTAGCTGTTATAGCAGAAGCAATGGTCTATGGTGGGTTAAAGGTAGGTCTTCCACGAAATATAGCATTAAATGCCTCAGCCCAGACTATGCTCGGAACAGGAAAACTCATCTTAGAACTCCAAGAAAATCCTGGAAAAATAAAAGATATGGTTACCACTCCAGGAGGAACGACAATCGAGGCAATATTTGCGCTCGAAGGTAGTCAAGTCAGACAAGCTTTGATGCAGGCAATCGAAGAAGCAACGCAGAAAAGCCAAAAAATTCGTGAAAAAATCTGTTGCAAGGACACTGCCTAATATTTAGCATCAGGAAATTTGGTTTGGATGTTTGAAGCTGTTATCTTTGATTGGGATGGAACTTTAGCTGACACAACAGCGGTTCTCTTAATCTCCTTTAAGAAGGCATTGCGGGAAATCAACTGTGAAGTAACTGATGATTTGATTACCCGACGCATTGGGATAGGTACTGTGAATACCTTCCAAGAAATTCTACGTGAAAAGCATGTGAATTTTGATAACGCGCTAATTCAGAAGCTCTTAGAAATAAAAGTTAAAACCGAAATTCTTCACAGCAATCAAATTAATTTATTCGATGGGGCGCTTGAGCTGCTCGCCTCTTTAAAGGGAAAAATCAAAGTAGCTCTAGCTTCGATGAATCATCGTGAATTCATCGATCATATGTTAAAAGAAAAGCAACTCCAAAGTTTTTTTGATTTTACTCTTACTACAGCTGAGGTTAAAAAACCCAAACCTGACCCTGAGATTTTTCTAAAAGCCGCTCTTCATCTTAAAATTAATCCTGAAAAATGTATTGTAGTTGAAGATTCTATTTTTGGTGTTAGAGCGGCAAAACAGGCAAATATGGCTTGTATTGCTGTAACTCAGGGCGCTTATTCACGTGAAGAATTGATTGGAGAAAAACCTGACCTTATCGTTAATTCTCTTAAGGAAAAAGACTCTATCCTCCAACTAATCTTCAAATAAATTCAATCCGATGTTGTTGTGTAATGACAACCACATAAGCTTAAATTTTTTTTAATGAATAAACGCGAAATATGACACATCAAGGCGTATTAAAATCCCTATCCCAGAACATCTGTGACCATTCAAATCAGCGTTTGTATACTCAACGGTGTTTTGATATTCTTAATGGCTTTGAATTAATTTCAACTAAGTGTATAAATTGTCATAAAACATTGATTCTCGAAATAAAAAAACTAAACTAGTAAAATAAAATCAGTCTTGGGTTTCTTTATTTATACGCTCGATAAGGGTTGGTAAATCTGTTATTGAGGTTATTACGTAATTTGCGCCTTCTCTTGAAAGCTGTTCTCGGGTAGACACACCTGTAGTCAATCCTATGGCTAATATGTTGAGTTCTTTGGCTACTTTCATGTCGCTTGCGCTGTCTCCGATGACCATGGTTTCATCTGTAGGGATGCCAAGCGATTTGAGTGCTATTTCGAGGTGTTCAGGGTGAGGTTTGACGCTGTTGGTGGTTTCTCTTGGGACGGTAACATCAAAATATTCAGTAAGCTTGAATCGATTTAAGATATAATTTGTAGTTTTTTGGCTGTTAAGTGTGCACAGAGCCATTTTTAGATTAGATGTTCTGAGATTTTTTAGTGTATCAATCGTTCCTGGTAAAAGATTTGTGCTTGACGCTGCTTCTAATTCATATTTCTCGGCTATACCTAATGCTTCTTTACGAATGCCCTCTATTACTGATTCTGTTTTTCCAGAATTTCTCATGAATAACTCTGTTTTTTTAAGCATTTCAAAGATGTTTTCGTTAACGCCAATAACTGATGCCGGAACACCCATCTTAAGCAGGTACCCTCTGACTTCTGCACGGGCTTCTTTATAATCCAAATTGAAGCTGGTTATTGTTCCATCTAAATCAAAGATTACTGCTTTTATGGGCATGAACTTACCTTCTTGTTTAATTGAAGCTGGTAAAGCAATTTTATGATGGGAAATATACCTTTTGGTAAACTATTCCTGATAATCAATACTGTAGTTCGCTTAATCAGAAGTTTTCTTTAGGTACGTTTTTCGTTTTAAGCTTTTTTATTATTTTTGGTTTGATTAGTGTTTATCTTATGATGATTTTTTTGAACAAACATAAAGTAAATTGCAAGAAATATATTTATATGATTAGATTATTGTCAGTTGACGTTACAATCAAGCGAATGGTGAGGGGGATGTTAAAAAAATGGGGGATGCTGACGGATCTGTGTTTAATTCAATTTTTCTAGGTGAGCAAGTTTGAAAATTGCAGTACTATGGACAGGCGGAAAAGATTCCTCTTTAGCCTATTTTAAAGTCATGAAGCAACATGAGACTAAAATATTTGTCAATTTTATTTGGAGAAAGCCTTCTTTTTCTCATCCACGAATTATAACCAAACTACAATCCGAAGCTCTGAAAAAACCCTTTTTATGGAGCCAACTTTCTGCATCTTATCCAGAATCGTATCGTGAAGTTATCACAAAATTAAAAAAAGTATATGGCATTGAGGCTGTAGTGGCTAGTGATATTAGTAATGTTGATGACTTTCATGGTAAATTGATAGATGATGTCTGTAAAGATGTCGGTGTTGAAGTCATTAAGCCTCTATGGGG
>CAZQTZ010000001.1:32971-37536 GCA_964596465.1 uncultured Candidatus Bathyarchaeia archaeon
TAAAAATTTTGGAAGAACTTATCGACAACGATTTTAGCATTATGTTCACCAGTGTGAAAGAACCTTTGCCCCACCGATGGTTAGGCCGATTTCTAAACAGACAGACCATCGAGGAACTACAGGAGTTAAATCAAACAAGTAATTTAGCTTTATGTGGTGAATTTGGAGAATATCATACTATGACTTTAGATGCGCCATTTTTCGTCAAAAAAATAGATATACGATTATTTAAAAAAATAAGGATTCAAAATGGTTATGCTATAGAACCTCTTCAATTGTCCGTGGTTCCAAAGCCAGTTACTCCTTTAGATCCGCAGTTTTAGTTTTTGCCGCTGGACAATATAGCAACAAACAAATAAGGGTCAACTCCATAATTATTAGCGTTAGGGTTTTTTCGCCCAGTGTAAAGTTATGTATATCTGCCTATCTCTGCCAGTTTATGAAATATTATCCGAGAAGAGATAGAGTCTGAATGCGTAACCTTTAATTTCTCCACTGACACGAACCCTACACGGAAAAGAAGGTCACTAGTAAAATGGGAACTATAAACCTTGACAAAATCTTTAATCCTCAAAGTGTCGTCATCGTCGGTGCAAGCGACAAAGAAGGATCCGTCGGTCACGCCATAGTCAAAAACTTTACTCAGCTTGGATATACTGGCAAAATCTATTTTGTTAATCCACGAAAAGCTGAACTTTTTGGTGTAAAAACCTATCCAACCGTTTTAGCTGTCCCTGAACCTTGTGATTTAGCAATGATAGCCACTCCTGCCAAAACTGTTCCTGATGTGGTAGAAGAATGTGGAAAGGCAGGCGTAAAAGGTGCAATCATTGTTTCAGCAGGTTTTAAAGAAATTGGTGCTGAAGGCAAAGCCTTAGAAGAAAGGATAATTGAGATAGCTAAAAGATATAACATCCGAATTATCGGTCCAAATTGCATTGGAATTATACGCCCTAGAATAAACTTGAACGCTACTTTCCTAGATAAAGTTCCAAAACCAGGTAATGTAGCTTTTATTTCTCAAAGCGGTGCCTTAGGTGCAGCTATTCTTGATTATGCTATTCATGAAAACATCGGTTTTAGTAACTTCGTCTCTATAGGTTCTATGGTTGATGTGGATTTTGGGGACTTAATCGACTTTTTCGGTACTGACCCAAAAACAAAGAGCATACTCATGTATGTCGAAGGTATAACTGAAGCCCGCAAATTCATGAGTGCAGCTCGACATTTTGCACGAACCAAACCAATAATCGTAGTTAAATCAGGTAAATTCTCCGAAAGTGCCAAAGCAGCAGCTTCACACACGGGGTCAATGTCAGGTGAAGACTCAATTTATGATGCAGTATTCAAACGAGCAGGAGTTGTTCGTGTAGACGAAATAGCTGACTTATTCAATTGTGCAGAAGTTTTAGGCACTCAACCCCTGCCAAGAGGACCTAATATCGCAATTATAACAAATGCAGGCGGTCCGGGCGTAATGACATCAGATGCCGTAATAGGTTCTGGTGGAAAATTAGCCAAGATTAGCCAAAAAACAATAGAATCGCTTAATCAGGTGCTTCCTCCTTTCTGGAGCCACGGAAACCCGGTTGATGTTCTCGGAGATGCTACTCCCGAGGCATATCGTGCTGCAGTTGAAGCGTGTATTAACGACGATAATGTGGATGGAATAATAGTTGTTTTAACCCCGCAAGCAGTCACAAAACCGGTAGAAACAGCAAATGCGATTGTTGACCTGATTAAAAGCAAAACCTACTGCAACAAGACCATATTAACTTCCTTTATGGGTTTTGGAAAAGTCACTGAGGCAAATAATATTCTTAACTCAAATAACATACCCACATACTCTACACCTGAAGCAGCCGTCAGAACTTATATGTACATGTACCAATACCAGCGGAATATCGACCTCATATATGAAACCCCTGAAGAATTACCATTAGATGCTGCTCCGCCAAAGCGTCCGATAAATGTTATTTTCAGAAACGCTGCAATGGAAGAACGTGAGGTCTTAACTGAAGATGAGGCAAAAAAGATACTCAAATACTACAATTTCCCAGTAGTCAGAACAGAAGTTGCCAACAATGTAGATGAAGCAGTGGCTTATGCTCGACAGATGGGCTTCCCTGTAGTGATGAAGATCCTCTCGCCTCAAATCATCCATAAAAGCGATGCTGGAGGAGTTATCCTAAACATTCGCTCAGAAACTGAAGTGCGAAATGCTTTTGAAACCCTTATCCAGCGTGCAACCGCCTATAATCCTGATGCTCAAATAATCGGAGCCACCGTGCAGCCAATGGTTCAGATGAAAGGAACTGAAATAATAATTGGTGGAAAGACTGATCCAGTTTTTGGTCCAACTATCCTCTTCGGTATGGGTGGCGTAGGTGTTGAACTTTTCAAAGATTACGCCATGGCCATTCCACCGCTAAATACAACGCTCATCAAGCGCATGCTAGAAGAAACCAAAGTCTACAAACTCCTCAAGGGATACCGTGGTACTCCACCAGCCAACATCAAGAAATTAGAGGAAACCTTGTTGCTATTCTCAAATCTGCTCACCGATTTTCCACAAATAAAAGAAATCGATGTAAATCCACTGCTAATAAATGAAAGAGATGTGGCTATACTTGATGCCAGAATAATAATTAACAAAGATGACATCCGAAGAAAGTTTGAACCCCATGAGCACATGGTCATAAGTCCATACCCGAAAAAATATGAGATCATATGGAAATTGAAGAACGGTCAAGATGTACTGCTCCGACCTATCAAACCTGAAGATGAACCCATGTGGCTAGAAATGTTCCAGAATCTCTCTGAAGAATCCATCCGTTACAGATTCTTCCAAATGCTCAAAGATACACCGCATGAAGTTCGTGTTAGATACTGCAACATAGACTATGATCGCGAAGTCGCTATAGTAGCTGAACTGATGGAAGGCGGACGTCGCAGAATATTAGGTGTCAGCCGATTAAGCGTAGAATCTGGCGGTAAACACGGCGAAATGTCCTTTTTAGTAAGCGACAAATGGCAAGGTAACGGTCTTGGCACTAAACTAGTTGACTATACTCTTGAGATTGCAAAAGAGAAAGGCGTTGAAAATCTCTATGCTATAATGCTACCTGATAACTACCGCGCAATCAGCTTAACCAAGAAAATGGGCTTTGACCTAGAATACTTAAGCGACAGTACAGTAAAAGGCACACTTGATCTTAAAGATGAAATTTTACAAGATGCTTGCTTTTTACCTGAACCCCCAAAAACTGAAGCTGCCCCTGAAGTAAAGACTGAAGTAATAGCTGAAACTAAAGTTGAAACCAAAGCTGAAACTAAAGCTGAAACTAAGGCCGAGGCAAAAACCGAAAAAAAACAAGAATTCGTCAAACCTAAGACAAACACCTTATCTCAAATCATATACGTCACTGAAACTAAAGACACAAAATCAGAGCCTTCCCCATCTTGAAGGCTAAATTAGTGACCAAATCCATATTGGTTACTATAAGTAAAAGTCAGATATAGATTAAAAATCTATAGCATCTGACATAGTTTATCTTTTTATCATTTTTCTTTGTTAAGGTCCTGTATTAATTTGTAATATATGTCTGATGTGACCTGTTTGAAAGAATGGTTTGTTTTGTCCTATTTTGGCTGAAGCTTTATGTAGCCCGTTTTAACTTTTTTAACCTTATTGCATGCACGGTGTTTGCAGCTTAACGTCTGCATTGCTAATGAATGTCCTTGTCAAATGTATCCGTGTGGTGTATCTGTGAAGAGAGGTTACTTTCCATGACAGAAAAGGCCACAATACCTAAAGAGCCTGTCAGGGCTTCCGAATTTGATTCGAAATTCAAATATGCACTTACCCGTATGCCGGGCGGTGAAAAACTTTTAAAATGCTTCCAATGTGGTACCTGTACCTCTGACTGCCCTATTGCGAGATTTAGTGATACCTATAGACCTCGTACCATTATCCGTATGGCGCAGTTGGGTCTCAAAGAGCGCTCGCTTAACAATGATACGTTATGGCTTTGTACTGCATGTTTCACTTGTACCGATCGTTGTCCTCAGGGAGTTGAAGTTGCAAGCGTTATTAGGGTACTTAGAAATCTAGCTTCAGAGAATGGTTGTGTGCCTCAGGTTTTTAAAGATCAAGCTGCTAGTGTCTTGAAATCTGGCTTAGCTTTTGATATACCCGAGTTAAGAGTAAAGAAGCGTGAAGCTATGGGATTGCCTCCTCTGCCTGAAAGGCATCCTGAAACCATAAGAAAGAGCCTAAAAGGTATAGGCTTTCTGAGACATGTTGAAAACAAGAGTGATGAAAATGGGCAATAATAAATTTTTGATATTTCTTGGGTGTTCTATTCCCTACCGTGTTTTAGGGTTTGAGTTATCTTCACGTAAGGTTCTTACAAAATTAGGTATCGAATTGGTTGAGATGCCTGAATTCAATTGTTGTGGGTTACCTCTTGATCCTGTTAGTCACGAAATGATGCTGGTTTTGGCGGCTAGAAATCTGGCTTTAGCAGAACAAACTGGTTTAGATATAATTACTCTTTGTCCCG
>CAZQTZ010000002.1:0-21353 GCA_964596465.1 uncultured Candidatus Bathyarchaeia archaeon
TCCTCATGTCATAATTTAGGGATGCGATTGTCTTTTCCTTTTTTGATTTAATTAATCCTAAGGTAATTCATCTTTAATTTTTTCAAGAATTCCTCGTATAATGGACTCTTTCAAGTTTAAAGCCTTCGATATTTCTTCTATATCCATACTTCTTTCATCCAATATGAAGTGCATTATCCTTTTTTCATTATGTGTTTTCTCTTGGCTGCTTAACTCTTCGCTAGCTTGCCGCATTGCTAAGTTTCTGATAAACAACAGGACTGCTTTTTCATCTTCAAGTAATGTAAGTTTTGAATCAATATCTGATAGCAGTTTAGACAAGAATTCAATTTTTGGGCTTTGCGGAGTCTGCTTTATTGATGTGATTCTCTCCAAGAACTCTACAGCATAATCTGATAACTTGGAAGGTAACTGTTCAAAATTTAGAAATTGCTCATTATATAGGTGGGGTCCAAAACTTACCGCTAAATACGCTGAATGCTTAAGAAAAAAAAACTTCCTTTTTGGCCCTACTGGACTCGATTCAAAATTCGAACCAATAAACCCATCACGCTCCATTAAAGCCAAATGGGTCGTTACTAACTGCTGGGTTTCTCCGATATCCTTAGCTAACTCTAAAGCATAGGTCGGCTCCTGGCTTAATCTTTTAATTATTTTTCTGCGAACCGGATTTTCATCGATTCTCAGTATTGAGTCAACTTGCGACAGTCTAGTCATAGTCTATTAACTCTAATTGGGAAAATAAAAAGAATGGGGGTGCGATTTTATTTAATTTCGACCTTATGGGGTTTTTCTTCTGGTTTAGGTTCTTTCTTAGGTACCTTAAGTTCTAGTATTCCATCTTTCATCATGGCCTCTACTTTTGTTGGTGAGACTTCTTCAGGGAATGCTACAAACCGTTGCATCGATGAGTATGCTCTTTCTCGGTGTAGATAGTTTTTCTGTTTAGTTTCTTTTTCTTCTTTGCATTCTGCTTTAATTGCTACGCCGTCTTTGTTAATCTGTACGTCTACTTGGTCTTTAGTAAATCCTGGAAGCTCTGCAGTAACTGTGTATGATTCTCCGTTATCTACTAAGTCGACTTGAGGGTACCTTGTTGGCAAAATTGTCCATTGCTCCATTTCTGTTGCTAATGGGAAGAACGGTCTCATTAGATCATCAAAGGACTGCCGGAATTCGTTAAACATGTCGTCTATCCCTCTTGTTAACCCAATACGTTCTTGGGCTCTAGCTAATGAGGTTCCAGGGGTTGACGGCGTTAGAGTTGTTTTTCTTTTTGGTTTTACTTCTGCCATATATACCACCTCTATACAACAAATACTTGTATAGACAAAATATACAACTAATTCGGTAAAATAAAAATTTTTCGCCCAAAAACGACAAAAAACAACAAAAAATTAACACTCAAATACTATACTGCCATTTTAGCATAAAATAATCTTTACTATTCCTCGCAGTCACTGTGATCGCATTGATAGCTGCAAACTTGGCAATAATCATAGTACTGAGAAAAAGATAAACAAACAAAACCTTTTTCCTTTTTCTTAAAAAATTTTAAAGACTAACAGATGCCTCCTCCGTTAGATAGCTAAAAAGGTATTTCCTTAAAAATCTGCATATTAAATTGAATGCGTTAAAATTTATTGGTGCGGTCGACGGGATTTGAACCCGGGATCATTAGCTTGGAAGGCTAAAGTCCTAAACCAGACTAGACGACGGCCGCATACATTTTCTGGATATCTTCATATTCTCTGATTAATTTAAGGTTATCTGGACCAATTAGATGGAACAATTTCTAAGAAATATTAAATCTAATGTGCTCAAAAATTAGAATTGACCCCTACAATCAAAATCTCATTTAATAAGATCTCCAAATTATAAAAAAATTTTCCAATCGCTGATGCCGGAGTTACTGTTCTTTATAGGTTCTTAGTTTGCCTAGGAGTTGTCTCGCGTTTGGCTGCAAGTTTTCTTTTCCTCTAATTGCGTTTGAATAACCCTGTGTTTTTAGTATATCTAACACTATGTGTGCTTGTTGCTGTACGGCCTCTTTTCCGAATTCTTCAATAACCGAGGACAACGAATAAAACTGGCCATCTTTAATGTTGAGTTTGATTAAAGGTCGGCCTTTGTACATATAATTTATGAATTCGCTTTCATCTTTTAACAGCACATTATCCAATTTCACTTTAGTCTTACCTAAAATTAGTCTGAGCTGTTGTGCAGACAAATTAGATGCAAACAATCGTCCGGATTTATCAGTTTGCCAGTGTCGGACCATCTGTCTTTTTTCGCCAAATTTGTCTTTGCAGTCCTTTTCTGTTTCTACAGGCACAATCTTGACAAGACTGCCTGCCTTATCATTTTTCACTTTCAATTTAGATGTATCCAATACAATCCAATCCGCGATGTTGCCTATATCTAATATAGTAATTCTAACTGACAGCTAAGACATAAATAACTTTCATAAAAAAGATATTCATCCATTCCGCTCAACCACTAACAGATTGCCCTTAATACCCTTAAAATTTATAGAATTAATTCAAAGTTGAGGTGAAAAAATTATATGTTTAATTTACTTAAAAGCCCAAATCCTGTCAAATAAATTTGACTTTTACATGTATTACATTGGATAATGAGTTCCTGAAGGTTTTGCCCTCTGACTTTCGGCTCAATTAGAGAGTACTTTCTTTCAGTAGTATCATCTGGTGAAATTTTTGTTTTACACTTTGGGCAACGAAAGTCTCCTTTACCCTCAATTTTAGTTAAATCCAATACATGAACCGCTAATTGTCTCATATTTTTTCCTCCTCTACACTTACACCTTTTCCTTTTGTGAGAAATCTAATAACGATTTTTCAAAATCTCTCTCAAATCTTATCCAAATCATTTCCAAATCTTCCCTCAAAATACTAAGTTAAAATCAGAATAATGCCCATTTTTTAGGCGATTTTTCTAAAACCTTAATATTGCCAAGTTATTTTTCAAATCTAGATTGGATATGGATAAAATCGAGGCGCTAGCTGTTTTACAGGAAATAAATAATGCTTGCCAGAGGGGTTGGATAGTAACTTGTATTTCTTTGGAATGCCCTAGTTCACAAATCCTGCCCGAGACCTCGAATAGTTATCAAATAAAAATGAAATGTAAGCTTGATCAGAAATCCAAGTTTTGTCTAACGCCCATAATGGAAAAACACAATTTGTCTTTAAACGAGAATAACGGCTTCATAACTTTAGCTTCTAAATAAGAATCAGAACAAAAATATGAAACCTCAAAAGAGGTTCTAGTTGTTCTTCTCCGATTAGTTTATTGTAAGCCTATCCAGGTTGAGTCTTTCGGTTCTCGAAGTTCAGCTGCCTTTATCAACACTTGCTCAGTTAGGTTTTCGCGGATACAAGGAGCTTTTATGTGGCCAGTGACTCGTTCACCTAGCGGGTTTTCTCTGTGATTAGATATGTGATTTTCTATAGCTTCAATCATCTCAGTTAATGTTGGGACCATCATGATTTCCTCGCCGCACTCTGGGCATCTGATAAATTTGTTTAAATTATTAGATTCACTTTCTCTCTTTGATTCTACGTCCATCCGGCTCACCATATCCTGCGATATCTACAAGTATTACCATTAAAGCATTCATAATATGCTCATATATAGGAACAAATTATGCTTGGTACTATTTCCAGCAATCCTAAGGCAAGGTATTGTATTCTTCTCGTATTTCCTGAAGCTTACGATATGTAAAATTAAACATAAAAATTTAAAATTTGAGTAATCAACCGCACGTTTTAACATGATATTTTATACAAAAACTTTCAACTTCAACCAAAAAATACCGAGAACAGATGGTTCTGATGAAACATTCATATGTAGGCAGTTCTGCTACATTCTTGAAAGAGTTGGGATTATAAGCGAAGCAAAACAGTTCCCCAAAACACTAACAATAGGCGGCAACATTGCTGTTACATTATGGATAATTTTAGGGGCAATAGCAGCTTGGTTTTACAATTCAGTTGCTGGATGGATTTATTTGTTATTTGCTCTTTTTACCGTATTCATAATTTTGCGTCGCTTAGGCTGCAAAAGCTGCTACTACTGTAAAGCATGTACCATGGGATTTGGGCGCATCTCAGCTTTGTTTTTTGGAAATCATAATCTAAAAGATCCTAAAGAAACCTATGGAGTAGCTACAGCAGTTTTCTGCTACATACTAATCGGAATCATGCCTATCATTCTGAATGCTCTTTCGATAATGCAAGTCTTTGATTTTTCTAAAATGATGATATTGCTTTTACTTGTGTCTTTTTTAGCTATTAGCTTAACGACTTGGATTAAGAAAAAAATGATCGACAATTGACTTTTCTTAATTTACCCTATCCAGAATTTCTTGAGAAAAACCCTCTATTTTCTTGAGTACTCTCCATACTATGAAGGCTTCTGCAATTAGAGTAATCACTAAAAAAGTAGACAAACTCCCTGTAAGAAAAATAAAAAAGCTTGCTTTATCAACATTGACAAAACCGCCAGTCTGGACTAACCATCCCCAAAATCCCACGTTACCCGCAGAAATAACTGACTGGAGATCCCACGCAATCCAAATGCATAAAGCCAAAAGTATTATTGAAAGAGCACATCCCATTAAAGTCAGGTTAACATATCCTCTAGTTAAAATAGAATCAGAAGTAACATTGGTTTTTTCTCTATCTTGATTTAGAACATAAGTGATTTTTTTCTGAGCGGTCTCAGGCGAAGTGCCCCACAATGAACCTTGAACTACACAAAGCCTAGTCGGTTCAGTTTCTAAAATTATCCGACACTTTTTCTCTACTAGAATAGACCTTAATTTATGATAAACCTGTTTGATTTCCGAATTTATAGTCTTTTCTAAGGTCAAGAAATCGCCTGCTAATATAAAAATAAAAAGGATTTAGAAAATATAAGCTAAATCCTTGCTTTTGTCCTTAATCTCTTTTAACGATTCAAACTGAGCTTCAACTAAGATTTTTAAAGCGTCAATATGCTTTCTTATACTTTCAATCTCATTTCCTTTTTGCAGCACACCTGACTTAGCGAGCTGTTCATCTATCTTATCCACTGAAACCTCAAGCACCTTGACCTTAAATGCAAAAATTTGTAGCGTATACATCAAGCTAAGCTGCGCTGACAATCTATCCAAACGGTCATAGGATATCATTCTACCTATGAAAGCTTTAATTTTCTGTTCTTCAGTGGCATCTTTAGCCTGAAGTACCTGTTCATAAGCAATCGTTTGTCTAGAAGCGGTTTCTTTACATTCTTCAAACACTTTTTGAGTACGCTTAGTTGTTCTCTCTAACAGTTCCAACACTTCATCCAAACCATGTATCCCCCTCGGGTGCATCTACTTGATAAAAAGCCTTATTTCATGTTTTCCCTAAGCCAAACAAAAAAATAATCCAAAAAATCAATGCGGTTTCTCATCCGAACCAAATAGTCTCCGCTCATGTGCAGATCTATGCTTTAAACCAGATGAATATTGGAGACCCGCCTTTCTTTGCCTCTCTCTATTTAAAATTCGTGCATAAAGTTTAGACGCCTTTGTCTTAGACGGCACCTTCGACCGTAAAGGACGAACAGGAACTGGCGTAAACGGCTTTGAAATCTCCAAACTGTCCTTTTTTCTTTTCCGCGTAAGAGGTATATTTTGAGTTTTATTGAACACCACCATTCCCTCTTTAAGCTGAACATGCTGTACCTCCCAGCCAGCATCCAACCAACCTTTCGCGTGGGCACTAGATTTAGAATTATTCCACCAGATTTCATTCCTGTACGCTTCAATCGGTAAATTACTCCCGATTAAACCATCAATCCGAGCAAAAGACAACTTAACCGTATCAGTGAACGCTGCTCTGAACTTTAGGTGAGCAGTTAATCCCTCATATTTAGAAGTTATCCGCGGTGAAACCACTCGGCGTGCGCAATTTAAACATAGCATCGCCATAGGATCTCCCGTAGCTACATCAGCAACCATGCAATCTCGGCAAAATAACTTTTTACAGCGTTCACACTTCTTTAAACGGCTTACAGAAAGAACCCGCTTACAGATACCGCACTCATCCTTCACGGCACCCACCTCAACATAGACTAGCCAGATTCTCTAATACCATCAGATATACATCAAATATTAACTTTAATACCAAAACAGGGCAAGAGACCCTTTCAGAGTTCTACTGGTTTTCCTATTCTTCTCAATATTAGGTTTGCAATAACGGCAACTACCAAATCTGCTATAATCCATTCTAATGCTGTGATTATTCCTGTCAAGGTTAGAATGGTAAAAAGAAGCAAAAGAGCAATGGCTATTATGCCAACTATGTTCTTTTTTTTACGTACTTCTGCCGCTTCGTTTCTAAGGTTCAAATGTATCACATTTTAGTTTATCCCTTAACTACTGCTAAGGGAACCAATCTTGCAACTTTTGTCGCGATGCCAACTTTATCGCTCACTTCCGCTACAGCATCTACATTCTTGTAGGCAGAATCAGCTTCTTCAGCTAAAACCATAGGGCTAGCAGCGCGAACTACTATGCCCCGCTTCTCTAAAGCCGTTTTTATGTCTCCTCCCCAGAACTGGCGTTTAGCTGCTGCTCGACTCATCATTCTACCCGCACCATGAGCCGTAGACCCAAAAGTTAAGTCCATAGCTTTCTCAGTACCTACTAAAACCCAGGAGCTAGTGCCCATACTTCCAGGTATTAGGACAGGTTGCCCTTTCGGTCGGTAGTCGGCAGGGACATCGGGGTGCTCTGCTGGAAAGGCTCTTGTAGCGCCTTTGCGATGAACCCACACTTTCTTATTTGAACCATTAATTTTATGAGTTTCAGCCTTAGCGATGTTATGCGCTACATCATAAACTAATTTTAATCCGAATTTTTCTGGGGATTGATGATATACTTGTTGAAAACTTTGTCGAACCCAATGCATAATTGCCTGTCTATTGCAGAAGGCATAGTTAACAGCGCATGCCATCGCTTGAATATAGTCTCTTGCCTCGTTGCTACTTCCAGGGGCACACGACAACTCTCGGTCAGGTATAGGAATCTTGTATTTTTGCGTGGCATGTTCCATTACACGTAGGTAATCAGAACAAACCTGATGTCCATAACCTCGAGAACCGCAGTGAATCATAACCGTTACTTGGCCTTCATGAGTTATACCGAAGGTTTTTGCGGTTTCAGGATTGAAGATTTTATCTACTTTTTGAATCTCTAAAAAATGATTTCCTGAACCTAAAGTGCCTAATTGAGTTAATCCTCGGTTTTTGGCCGTAGATGACACCTTATCCGGATTAGCATTTTGCATATTCCCGTGCTCTTCACAGTGCTTCGCATCTTCTGACCAGCCAAGACCTTTGTTTATTAACCATTCCACGCCTTCAGTGACCATCCTGTTAAGGTCATTTGAGCTTACAGAGAAGTCTTTTCTTCGACTACCCAAACCTGATGGCACATTCTGGAAAATTGTGCTTGTCAGTTCTCCCAGTTTTGGTCGGATATCCTTCTCAGAAAGATCAGTTGAGAGTAAACGAACCCCACAGTTAATATCATAGCCAACTCCTCCTGGACTAATAACCCCCTCATCATAATCTGTCGCCGCAACTCCGCCTATGGGAAAACCATATCCTTCATGACCATCCGGTAAGGTAATGGCATGCTTATAAATTCCTGGCAATTGCGAAACATTCGCGCATTGCTGTAACGTGCGATCCGTTTTCATCTTCTCTAAAAGCGCTGAACTGGCGAAAACTATACCTGGAACACGCATCTCCCGCTTGTACTGTGGAATACGCCAAGAGTAATCATCTATCTTTTGAAGAGGAATATTTTCAGTAGGAGCTCTTCCTTCGTCTTCGCCCATAATTAAACAACCACATAAAAATGATGATGCAGAATATAAAATAGTTTTGACCTAAAATTTAACTATTGAACTTGATTTTTAATAGCAAATTCAACAAAACCATCCACACTATTCATAAATAGAGTTTTCCTATGCACAATATTCGCCTTTACCGTATCGAGAATCTTTTCACGCAGATCTTCTCTAATAGTCTTATCTTCACGGAAAATCCTCTCTCGGATATTCTCTATAGTTTCCTTCCTCTGAATTCCTTCTTGAGAGATTCTTTGCCATTCCCTAATTTGAGCCATATATTTCTTCAACCGATTAGTCGCATCGACGGCTTTCCCAAAATGAGGATAATAAATAATTTCAGCATTAACACTGGCAAGTTTCTGTAATGAAATCAACGCAATATCTGGTCGAAAAGGAGGAGGCGTAGTTGGCAGTACAGTATCAAAATCGCCAAGATAGGCCCCCGCAGAATCGCCTGGAAACAATCCTCTACTAGTAGGTTCATAGTAACTTACATTATGTGACGCATGACCCGGGGTTTCTATCACCTTAAGCTTTACATTTCTACCAACATCAAAAATTTCGCCTTCTGATGAAATAATTAACCGATTTTCAGGTACAGGTTCTGGTTCACCAAAAATGTCCGCTACATAATCTAAAGTCTTTTTGGTTGCAATCCAAAGCTTATCGGGATTTACAAGATGAGATGCTCCTTTAGAATGAACAAGAACTTTTGCATTCGGTAAGTGCTTGATTAACGTGCCTAATCCACCATTATGATCTATGTGTATATGAGTCGCAGCAACAAACACTACATCTTCAGCTTGGATTCTAAGCTCTTTTAAACCTGAAAGTAGATTCGGAATCGATGAAGTAGGACCACAGTCTACTATGATTACTTTTTCTCCTTTGAGAACATAACTTGCGATAAGATTCTTTAGACCACCTGTATGCAGGTCCACCTGAAAAGTATTCTTTCCAACCTGTTGGGTATGCATTTTACATCTTCACCTGCTAAGTTAATTTACAATGTTTCTTTTAATTGCCATAAACATTTCCTTCCACAAATTGAATAAAACAGGCAAAACTTAATTACGCATCTCATTCATACCTGATTGCGTTTAGAGGCGAAGCGACTATGAACGCGTTAATCTTCGGTGCTCCCGGCTCAGGAAAGGGCACATGCGCGTCGAGGCTTCAATCCAAACTCGACGTACAAGTTATCTGCATGGGCGACATCCTTCGGGCAATAATAAAAGAAAACTCCCCCTTAGGAAAAAAAGTTAAAAGTTATGTAGAAAAAGGTCTTTTAGCTCCTGATGAAATCGTAATCGAAGTTCTGCAAAAAACCATCAATGACGCACCCAAAAGCAGCGGTTTTATTCTTGACGGGTTCCCTCGAACCGTTGCCCAGGCAGAAGCACTTGAAAAAATAGCTAAAATAGACGTTATAATGATGCTAGATGTTCCTGCTTCAATAATCGTTGAACGCTTATCTACAAGACGAACCTGCAAAAACTGCGGCGAGGTCTACAATACAAGGTTCCTAAAACCCAAAGTTGAGAACGTCTGCGACAAATGCGGCGGCCTACTTTACCAACGTGCTGATGATAATCCTGAAGTCATTAATAATCGACTTCAAGTCTACGAAAAACAAACCAGTCCGCTAATACAATATTACAAATCAAAGAAAGTACCTTTCATAGCACACAAAGTCAACGATGTTAACTCTCCACCAGAAATCGCAGTCGAACACATGCTGACCTCAATTAAAAAATTGAAGCTAAAGTAGACTCAGATATCTAGAAGAAAAATTAAAGTCACTTTTTCTATTTCTTTTATTATCTCCATCTGATGATAAGTAGCTGCTTTAACTCCAACTTTCTGTGGGTGCCTAGCGGAATCAAATTCTTCTCCCCAAATTGTGGCTTCGAGCTTAAATTTTTCTTTATCATCTTTTATTTTATGGACTTCAAATTTTGAGAAAAGTAATCCCGTAACTTCAAACTTTACCAATAATGCTTCAAGCCAACTGTAAAGTAAAGCATATTCATCTTCTGCTTCTACCTCAACAGTCTCTTTAATTTGCGCATTTACCTTATCGGTATCAGTCATTACCTCAAACATTGCTAATGCAGCATTTTCGAAAGCTTCTTCCAAACTTGAACCATAAGCTGCGATAAAGGCATCGGCAGTATGTTCAAGAAACACGAATTTTTCTGTTTTATCCAAATCCGAATCCACCAGTAGTGATAAAAAGAAAGGGCTGTCAGAATATCTTTTCGATTTTCTGAACTACAGCGATTGCCAGTTTTGCAGCGTTTTGTACATCTTTTAGGTTAATCATGCCTGTTGGGCTGTGGATGTATCGTGCTGGAACAGATATCGTGCCGCTGGGTATTCCTTGACGGGTAAGCGCAATCCTCGCGGCATCTGTGGATCCCAGCAAACCTGTTTCCAGCTGGTAGTTAATCTTATTTTCAGCTGCCGCGTCCATAAACCAACGCAATATCTTTGGATGAGTTACTAAACCTGAATCGCTAACAGTTAAGGCTGGGCCTTTTCCTATCTTTACTGTTGTGTCAAATTCTCTGACACCTGGTATATCGCCTGCAATGGTAACATCTAACGCAATACCTACATCAGGATCTAATCCATACGCTGCTGTACCTGCCCCTCTTAATCCTAATTCTTCCTGAACTGTACCTGCAGCATATACCGTGCAGTCGGTTTTTTCCAGAGCCTTAAAAGTCTCAACCATCACTGAACATCCAGCTCGATTATCAAACGCTTTACCCATAACGATATCTTTGCCTATGCTCCTAAAAGCCACATCAAAAACTACTGAGTCCCCAACTTTAACTCCCATAGCTTTAACATCATCACGATTCTCTGCTCCTATATCTATGAACATTTCATCAAAAGTGACGATTTTTTTACGTTCTTCTTCTTTCTGGATATGCGGTGGCTTGGAACCTATTATTCCCGGTAATTTTCCTTTTTCAGTGAAAACGTTAACCTTTTGAGCTAAAAGGATACGGTCATCAATACCGCCCATTTTTGTAAACTGTAAAAAACCCTCTTTTGTGATGTTTTTTACCATTAATCCAATTTCGTCCATATGAGCTGCTATCATGATTTTAGGGGAGTTTTTCTTTCCCTTTTTTATAGCGATAACATTTTCTAGCTTATCTACCACAATTTCGTCAGCATAGGGCTTTAACATTTTAATTAAAAGTTCTCTAACTTCTTGCTCTCTGCCTGCTACGCCACAGGCGTTCGAAAGCTTCTCTAGATTCTCAATTAAAGACAATTAACTGCATCTCCGAGAGTTAATCTTACTTCTGCTTTACCAAATTATTAAACAATTGTGGTACAGGAATGCCTAGACTAAAACGTGGTAATTCTTAAATGCTTCAATGGCGTGAACTCCTTAATAAAAGGTGTAATATAAAATGGCACAACCAACCTTCAAAACAGTTTTCATTTTCCTAGATACTGATAAATTCTGCAGCCCCTTCGACATGCTAGTTGCTCAGGATATTTACCCTGACGCGGCAGTATACAAATTCGAGAATGTAACCGGCGACGATGCAGGAAAAATTGTCTTCGATGCACTTTTCCCACGTGGCCCACTCGGTGCAGCCCACACTAAATTCTTTATCAACGGCAGCAACTTCGAAATGGTTGAGAAAGTCGTTGCTGAAACCCAAAAGGCTATGGCTTCTGCCCCATGGGGAAACAGCGTAATTGTTGACCCCCGCGGTGCATACACCACAGCTGCTGGAGCAGTTGCTAAAACCTTAGGCCTCTCACTAGAGAAAGGCTTTGGCACACTTGAAGGTAAAAACGTCACAGTTCTTGCAGGAACTGGCCCAGTTGGTCAAACCGCTGCACGCATCTATGCTGCAGAAAAAGCCAACGTAACCATAACCTCACGTAGCATAGCCAAAGGTCAAGCTATAGCCGATAGAATAAACAAAGAATGTGGCGAAGTCCGCGTTAAAGTGGTCGAAGTCTCCAAGCCAGAACAAACCGCTGCCGCCATAAAAGACGCAGAAATCATCCTTGCAGCAGGCGCAGGCGGAATACAACTCATGACCGCAGATGATCTCAAGAAAGCCGTAAAAGCCAAAATCATCGGCGACATCAACGCCATTAAACCCCTCGGTGTAGAAGGTCTAGACTCCAACGATGATGCTAAAGAACTCAAAGCAGGCACATTCGGCATAGGCGCACTTGCCATTGGCAAATTGAAGATTAAAGTAGAAACTGACATGATTAAGCGTGCAACCGATGCCCCATCAGGCCTATTCGACTACGCCATAGCATACGACATTGCCAAAACCCAAATTCTCAAGAAACTCGCCAAGGCCAAAGCAAGCGGCAAATAAAAAAGAAACAAAAAACAATAAAAACGGGCTACTTGAAAGTAGAACCTCCTTTTTCTTTTCTCTGTATTATTTACTTGAAAGAATTCAGTGCAGTTTTTATTCAGCAAGTTAAAAAACACATTAATCTAAAATTAAAATACTAAAGTACTAATTTTCCATGCGCGCTTTTCCATTTTTTAGCATTAATTAGATACTTATCATATCCGTTTTGCCTGATAAATTCAAGTTGTTTTTTGTATTGTTTGTATTTCCACCCATTCTTGTTCCAGAACGCATCTAAAATTGCACAAGGATAATCAGCACAATCAGCGCATGTTTTTAATTTTCTTTCGACAAAGCAACAGATTTTTATTTTACATTTAGCTTTGCTCGAGTCTCTCATGCTTGATTCGTAACCTAACTTGCAGCCCCGGCAAGTTCTTTCATTTGGGTATTTCTCTTTCTGCCATTTTATGCAGGTCTTACAATATGCACCACAACACCCAATTTCTATAGAGCTCATTGTCAATCATTTAACAACTATTTCGAATTTCTTTTAATCTTTTTTCTGCTAAAATACCAACAGTTAATTTTAGCTCGCTTTTTCACTTAATAGAATTATAGGGTTTAAAGTATGCGTGAATACATACTTTTTTGCCTATCTTCATTTGTAGACTCTTTCGATGCGTTCGCATGCTTCTTTTATGCGTTCTTTAGGTTGAGTGAAAGTTATTCGAGCATAGCCTTCGCCGTATTTGCCAAATCCTATGCCGGGTGTTACTGCAACGCCTGCTTCTAAGAGTTTGGAGGCAAATTTCATCGAGTCGCCTTTGCAGTTTACCCAGGTGTAGAAGGTGGCTTTTGGTGCTTCGCATTTGAATCCTATTTTATTTAGACATTTGACGAGTATGTCGCGTCTTTCTTGAAGTATTTTGTTAGTCTTCTTTAGGAACGTAGGTGGCTCGGAGTTCTTGTATGATTCAAGAGCTTTAACTGCTACTCTTTGGGTGTAGACTGGAGGACCTGAGTCAATTTGGGATTTGATTTTTGTTAAACCGCTGATGAGTTGCTTATTGCCTACTGCGAATGCTATGCGATCACCGGTCATGTTGAAGGTTTTGGAAAGTGAATGGAACTCTATAGCTACATCCAGAGCACCGTCAACTTCAAGGATGCTTGGTGTCTTGTAGCCATCGTAGGTAACTTCGGAATAGGCATTATCATAACAAAGGATGATGTTGTTGTTCTTTGCGAAATCAACAGCCTCCTTAAGGAACTCCCTATCAACCGTGGCGCCAGTAGGGTTGTTAGGGTAGTTGAGAAACATCATTTTAGCTTTCTTAAGCTTCAATTTGGTGAAGTCTGGTTTGAATCCGTTCTCTTCCAATAATGGCAACTCTGTTGTTGTTGCGTCATTAAGTATAGTGGCTCCATTAGCGTAGACAGGGTATGCTGGATTTGGCGCTAACACTAAATCACCTGGATTCACAAAAGCACGAGCAATATTTGCCAATCCTTCTTTAGAACCCAAAAGCGCGACCACTTGTTCTTGAGCAAGATCTATGCCAAACCTTTTCTTGCACCATTCAATTACCGCTTTTCGAAAATCCGGCTCACCTTGACTAAAAGAATAATTATGGTTCTTAGGATTCGCTGATTCTTCTTTGAGGGCATCAATCACAAACTGAGGCGGTGGAAGATCTGGATCACCTATACTCAAAGAAATCAAATCAATGCCTTGCGCTTTCTTTTCGTTAATTTGTTTTTCGATTTCAGCAAATAAATAAGGGGGAAGTCGCTTGACGCGGTCTGCAAACTCAAATGTCATAGGTTTCGTCATGCTTTTGAGGCTAAAAGAGTTTTCCCTCAAAAACTTTCTCCGCGGGGCCCGTCATAAGTATGCTTGCCCCGATTTCTATCTGTAAGTCGCCACCTAGAAGGTGAACCATAACTTTGTTACCAACTTTCTTTAGTCTATTCGCAACTGCTACCGCCGCGCAGGTTCCAGTCCCGCAAGCTAAGGTTTCGCCACATCCTCTTTCCCAAACCCGCAACTTCAATTCGTTTTTATTGATAACTTGCGCAAATCCCACATTGATTCTTTTAGGGAAAGCTTCATGATTCTCAACAATCGGTCCTACATAATCCACTGCATAATCAGATACATTATCGACGAATATAATGCAGTGAGGGTTACCCATAGAAACACATGATACTTTATACGGCTCATCCTCAACGATTAAATCTCCATCTATACAAGTTCCTTCGCCCTGCATTGGTAAAGATTTACGCTCCCAAATTGGTAAACCCATATCGACCTTAATTGCTTTAACTACATCTTTCTCTATCATTAACCAAACGTGCTTAAGACCTGCAAGAGTTTCCACTATAAAATCGTTCTTTTTGACTATGCCATTTTCGTAGCAGTATTTAGCGAAGCACCGAATGCCATTGCCGCACATTTCTGCTTCGCTCCCATCTGAGTTGAAAATCCGCATCTTAGCATCTGCTATTGTTGATTTAGAAATGAGAAGAAGACCGTCTGCGCCTACTCCAAATTTTCTATCGCAGAGTTTTTTTGATAGGTCTGCGGCTTCTTTTGTGTCTATTTTCTCGTCTCTATTGTCTATTACTACATAGTCGTTGCCTAAGGCTTGCATTTTCCAGAAATTCATTACTTTTGCCACTCTGTAGAAGCGCGTTGTGCATTAATTAAATCGTCAAAGTGCTCTCTTTCTCTTACTAGTTTATGACGGCCATCGTTGACTAGGACTTCAGCGGCTCGGGGGCGATCATTGTATTGTGAGCTCATAGCAAATCCATATGCTCCGGCGTTCAAGACCGCTAGTAAATCGCCTTCTTCGATTTTTGGTAGTCGTCGGTCTTTGGCTAGAAAGTCTCCTGTTTCACAAATAGGTCCTACGACATCACATTTTTCTTCGTCAACAGCGACCAATTTGTTCGCGACTACTATTGGGTGATACGAACCATACATTGCTGGGCGAATTAATGTATTAAAGCCTGCATCGACTCCTATGAATTTCTTATATGGTGTGGTTTTTATGGTATTCACTGTGGTTAGCAAGATTGTTGAGTCAGCTACTAGGAATCTGCCTGGTTCTATGCAGAAACAGGGTTCCCCTAAACCGTATTGCTTGACTTTTGTCTTGAATAGAGTTAGTACTTTTTCTGCGAACAATTCCAAGTCTAATTCTTTCTCTTCGGGCT
This sequence comes from uncultured Candidatus Bathyarchaeia archaeon, assembly GCA_964596465.1. Lineage (GTDB taxonomy): Archaea > Thermoproteota > Bathyarchaeia > Bathyarchaeales > Bathycorpusculaceae > JADGNF01. The sequence goes on from CAZQTZ010000002.1 coordinate 15,491, forward strand.
TATATGGAACACCAATTCCTCCGCCTATATCCATGAACTCGAAGTTTACTCCTGTCTGTTCGTGGATACGTTTAGCGATATTCAATAGTTTATCTAGGGCCGCAAGGAAGGGTTTGACCTCGAGGATTCCTGAGCCAATGTGCATATGTATACCGAATTTTTCTACACCTGCGCTTTTGGCTGTCGCGTAGGCTTTTATGGCATCCTGTTCCCATAATCCGAATTTTGTTTCTTTTCCTGCAGTTATAACATGACTATGTGCGCCTGCACCGACTTCGGGATTTACCCTGAATGAAATCGTCTTTGGAACAGATATTTTTAGTAATCTGTCTAGTTGGGATTGAGAATCGATGTTTACGGTAACGTTTGAGTCGGCTAGGAATTTGAGTTCGTCGTTACGGACACTTGCTCCTGTGAAGAGCATGCGTTCAGGTGTATAGCCGCTTGTGAGTGCCATGAAGACTTGGCCTGGACTGACGGTATCGATATTTGCGCCTTCGTTTTCTAAAGTCTTTAGTATGGCGAAGTTGGAGTTGGCTTTCATTGCATAATATATTTTTACTTTTGGGTAGTTTTTGGATAGCGCTTTCTGTAAGCGTTTGTAGTTTTCTCTGATACGTCGTTCACTAATGACGTAGAGTGGCGTATCAAATTTTTCTGCTAAATCTTTGGTGGATACTCCGTCGATGAAAAGTTGGCCATTGCGGCTTTCTAATGGGTTGTGTAGATTATACACTATTTATCACCAGTATCGTGTTTCGTTAGATAGTATATACGCAGGGGTTGTTTTTTAAGCTAGCCCTTTTGCCACCATCAACTCAGCGCTTAGCACACCCGCACCTGCGCCGCCTCGAATAGTGTTATGACCCAAGCACATATATTTGATCGACATAATCGGATCCTTTCGCAGTCTACCAACAACTACACTCATCCCATTGCCAGTGTCTCTGTCAAATCTCGGTTGAGGTCTATTAGCCTCTTTCCTTATGACAATCGGAAATTCCGGGGCAGAGGGTAGGTTAAGTTTTTGCGGTTCACCCTTAAATGCACTGAATGCCTTTTCAACTTCTGCAAGTGAAGGACTCTTTTCAAGCTTAACAAACACTGATTCTAAGTGTCCATCTTTTACATTGACCCGATTACAGCTTGCACTAACTGGGAACTCAGCATTCTTTATTGATTCACCATCAAATGTACCTAGTAGCTTGTGAGCCTCAGTTTCCATTTTCTCTTCTTCTTTAGAGATGAAAGGCACAACATTATCGATTATGTCCAGGGAAGGTACTCCTGGATATCCTGCGCCGCTTAAGGCTTGCATGGTAGTTACCATGAGCTGCTTTATGCCAAATTGCATAAGCGGCTTTAACGTCATTACCAACTGAATTGTAGAGCAGTTCGGGTCAGTAGTGATGAAGCCTTTCCAACCACGCTGCTTCTTCTGAATAGGGATTAGAGCAGCATGATCGGGATTGACTTCGGGTATTATTAGGGGAACGTCTTTGTCCATTCGATGGGCGCTCGCCTTACTAAAGACAGGGTATTCTGCAGCGAATTGCTCTTCAACTGGACCTGCAAGGTCCCCGGGTAGTGAAGTGAATATGAGATCAACATTACCTGCCTTCTTCACTGATTCAACTGTAGCATCCGCTACATTCATCTCTGCAATTTCTTTAGGCAAGTTGGACTCCATTACCCAGTTGCAGGCATCTTTGTATTTCTTGCCTGCGGATTTTTCTGACGCGGCAAGCACCTCAATTTTAAACCAGGGGTGCTTTAACAATAATTCTATATACCTTTGTCCAACGGCTCCGGTTGCGCCTAAAATTGCTACTTTTCGGTTCAAAGACTTTCACCTTTTACTCCTTAACTTTTTGTTGTTTTCTTGAATAAAACGTTAATGGTGGTTTTTTCATTGTTTTTCACCATTTTAAAGTCCCAAAACGGTTGCCATGCTGAAGACTCCCGTCTTTTGTTGTCTGCTTACCCATTCTGCTGCAATTACTGCTCCTTGAGCAAGTACATTACGTGAAAAAGCGGTATGTTCAATTCTAAGCATTTCAGCTGGTCCGGCAACTATGAGATCATGAATTCCGGGAACTCCTCCTGCGCGCATCGCGACAATCTCTAATTCATCTGACTTTCGGATGCTGATTCCTGATCTCCCGTGAATGGTTGTCTTATATCCACGTGCATCTGCTACAATCTGCCCTAATTTTAAGGCTGTTCCGCTGGGAGCGTCCTTTTTTGCAGTGTGATGAATTTCGCTTATGCTGAAATTGTAATCTTGCGGAAATGCTTTGAGAATCTCCACGAGCTTAAAAAAAATATTCACTCCGACTGAATAATTAGGTGAAAAGACAGCTGGAACTTTACTCATAGCTCTGCGAATTGATTGATCCTGCTCTTCTGTAAACCCAGTTGTTCCTAAGACTATTCTTTTGCCTAAACCGACTACAAAAGGAATATTCTCTAATTCAGCTGAAGGTGATGTAAACGAAATATACACATCAGCGTTTGCACATGCTTCATCAATTCTGTCAGGAGTATTAATTACCGTATCTGAATTTGCCAAACCTCTTTCTTTTAGGGTTTTACCTATGCCTGAGTTATTATGGGCTTCTATTGCACCGACTATTTGATGCCCTTTAGTTGTAGCTTCACGGATGATGGCTTCCCCCATCCTCCCTGTGGCGCCTGCAACACAAAATCTAAGAATAGTAAAGCCCCTCCAGATTTATCGAATCATATAGCCTATCCTTGAGGTTTACCCCAAAGAACTCTTCAATCGGCGAGAGGATTTCTGGGCTAGCTTCGTAAATTTTCCTCGCGGTTGCTAACACAATTTGCAGTCCGTTATAGGTCATCTTTCCTAGTGGTTGTCTGCATGGACCTGAAGGCATTCCTAAAATGTTCATCAGGCTCTTATAGGGAAGAGGATTTCGTGCTTTGCATGTAATTGGTCCATAAGTCGTTTGTTCTTGTGTTTTTACAGTGATGATGTTGAAAAGTGGTTGTAGCGCATTAGCAAGTCTTTGGGCTTCCTCTTGTTTACCGTCTTGGATGTAATGCACCATATCTGCAACCGCGCGAGGGGCAACATTTGATGCTACAGAAATTACTCCGCTTGCTTCAATATCTGGTGAAATCATCATACTATATGTTTTATCGTCATCACCTGAAAGGATATCAAAATCGTCTCCGCAGGCGGTGCGGGTTAGCTCCATATTTCTAAGGTCACCTGTTGCTTCTTTTACGCATCTTACATTGGAAAACTGATTGTGAAGGATGGCTAAATCTTGAGGCAGGAGTTGGGTTCCTGTTCTTCCTGGAATGACATAGGGGATGAGTTGTACATCAGGGAATTCTCTTGCTATAGGTTCAATGTATTCTCTGCGGATTTCTATACTGCTGGGTCCATTGTAATAGGGATCAACAAGTAATACACAGTTTACTCCTATACGTTGAGCATGCGCTGTCGCTTCTATGGCCTCTTGAGTGCTGTTGCTTCCTGTCCCCGCGATAGTTAGGCCTTTACTGTTCGTGTATCTGTATACTTTTTCAATTACTTTGTTATGTTCGTTCCAATCTAGGGTTGGGCTTTCGCCTGTAGTGCCGACAGCGAGAATCCCGTTTACCCCCTCGTGAGTTTGGAATTGAACTAGTTTTTGTAATCCCTCATAATCTACTTCTAAATTGTTTTGCATTGGGGTTACTAGAGCTGTATAGCAGCCACTAAATTTTGTCATTGTTAATCATCTTTACAGCATTGTATGCGGTCTAAGGTATTTAACTTTTCCGTTTTCTTTATATATTTTACGAATAACGTAGTAATGTTGTATAATAATTAGGGTAAAGAAGTTATTTTTACGGTTTAAGTAATTGACTAATGTCGGGTCTCCTTTTAACCCTCATGCGGCATTAAACTTCACTTATTAAGCAGCAGGATTCTTTATTTTACTCAGATACAGATGCCATCAGATAGTGATACCCCTGAAAACACTTTGAAAGCAGGAGCTCTACTTTGTCCACTATGCTGCGTGCAATACATCGAAATAGAAGTCGATCTTGAAACCGACGACATAATTCTGCAAAATGTGAAAGCCCTTAAATGCCCTGTTTGCCAAGAGGAACTTTTTTCACCAGAACAATACGAAATTATCCAAAAACGAATTAGAGATTTGAATACTTCTTGAACAGTTTTTTATCGTAATTTTGTATGGATTTACTTCAGTTCTTTATATGAAATTAGTTATCGACTTATTGGAAATGCTTAAAAGAAAAATGTTATGTTAACCCTCTCAATAATTTAAGGTGAAATAATGGCGCGATTAATAGTAATAGCTTCATCCGAAGATACCGTGGCAGCTCCCGGTAACCGACTATCTAATTATATAGCAATATCAGTATCAGACCTTAACGGCGAACCAGTTATTGGATTAAAAGCAGAAAATTTCAAGGTGGATCCAATGATTGTTGCACCTGGAGGCTCACATGTAGAAATCTCAACTGCGTTTGCAGGACGATTACCTGGTTTCTACTATGTCAATGTCGTGCCGTCTCATATGGAAACTTGGAAAGGTGGCGTGCATATATTTGCAATTGCCGTAGAAAGAGGCACAGACAAAGGGCAAACGTTGGCTACAGTCTTAATGGATTAGATTCCCACAAATAATTATTTTCACTTTATTTTTAATCCCGGTAATTCTGGCAAATCATTTTTCGATCTAAATATTTACATAAAATTTAGGCACCTTTCATATTTTAAGAGCAGACAAGTTTCATAAAAACTCTTAAATCATACCGAACACAACTCTTTTTAAGGTCTTACTCATGTCAAGCGGCAAATTACAAATCGTAAGCTACGATGATAAGAAAAAATGTTTTCTCGTAAAAGCACCAGCAGGAAATATTATAGAAATTACAGATACCTTCGCTGAAATGTTCCCGCTTTGGGCGGGTAGAATCCTGATAACTGCAGATACTGAAAAATGGGCACTCACAGCTGCGACAATAGCAACAGGTTTTGCAGTAAGTATCATCATGTCCCCTGCCGAAGCAGGCATAGAATGCACTGTTCCCGCAGATCAAACCCCTGATAAACGTCCTGGCGCACTTATTCAAATTTATAACCGCGATCGATTTGAACTTAAAAACTCATTCCTGACACGTATGGGTCAATGCATTTTGACTTGCCCCACCACTAAAGCATTCAACGGCTTAATGGATACCAAACGTAAAATCGGTGTAGGCAGGAGTCTGCGCTTCTTTGGTGACGGTTTCGAAAAAAGAGCCTTGGTCGGTGATCGTAAATGCTGGAAAATCCCAGTTATGGAAGGCAACTTCTATGTTGAAGACGCGTTCGGTGTTCAGGAAGCCATAGCAGGCGGCAACTTCATGATAATGGGCGAAACCCACGAAGCTACCCTTAAAGCCGCTGAAGCAGCAGTTGAAGCCATACGCTCAAAAGTAAAGGATGTCGTATTGCCCTTCCCAGGTGGTATAGCTCGCTCTGGTTCGAAAGCTGGCTCTATGAAATACAAGCTCAAGGCATCTACATCACATACTTTCTGTCCAAGCATAAAAGACCAGGTTCCCGATACTGTTGTTCCGCCAAATGCAGTTAGCGTACTTGAAATCGTCATAAACGGTCTAACTCTTGAAGCCATCAATAACGCAATGCGAGTAGGTGTTGAAGCCGCATGCTTACCTGGTATAGTAAAAATTACTGCTGGTAACTATGGAGGAAAATTAGGACCATTTAAGGCAAACCTAAAAGATGCTATAGGCGCAACATAACCTTCCTTTCTTTTATTTCAAAACTTTTATCTTATTAGATGCAACCTAACTTTAGTTAACCTTAAAC
>CAZQTZ010000002.1:21363-35144 GCA_964596465.1 uncultured Candidatus Bathyarchaeia archaeon
TCACGCTTTATGTACCTCCTGGCAAACTGATTAGTGATGCTATTAACCTTTTGCGTAACGAATATGGAACCGCCAGCAACATCAAGTCCAACGTTACGCGTAAAAATGTCCTTGATGCAATAGTAAAAGTCCAACAGAAGCTTAAACTTTTCAAAGATCCAGGCGAAAAAGGTATAGTTATTTTCGCTGGAGCTCTGCCTCAGGAAGGAGGAGGTCCAGGAACTGAACGCATGGAAGCTTGGGTTATTATACCCCCTGAACCCATCAAAATTTTCCTCTACCGCTGTGATTCACGTTTTCACACAGAACACCTGCAGGAGATGTTAAGGGAAAAAGAGACCTATGGCATACTCCTTGTTGACGCTTCAGATGCTACTATAGCTACACTTCAAGGGAAAAGACTTGAAATTGTTCAGCAGTTATATTCTGGCGTTACCGGAAAAACTCGCGCAGGCGGGCAATCAGCTCGACGATTTGAACGGCTTCGAGATATGCAACTTAATGAATATTATACCCGTATAGGTAAACATGCTGACGAAGTTTTTCTGCCTATTGAAACACTTAAGGGATTAATTCTTGCTGGTCCCGGACCTACAAAATACGACTTCCAAAAAGGTGATTACCTCAATTATCAATTAAAAGACAAGATTCTCGATGTTGTAGATACAGCCTACGTAGAAGAGCAAGGTGTTAAAGAAGTTGTTGATAAGGCCCCTGAAATAATGAAGAAAGTTCGGTATATAGAAGAAAAAGACATCATGCAAAAGTTCCTCTACGAAGTTGGGCATGATACTGGATTAATTACTTACGGCGAAGTCGAAGTTCGAAGAGCACTTGAAATGGGGGCTGTCCGTCTGCTTTTACTCTCCGAGGGTCTTGATTTATCAAGACTCACAATAAAATGTGGAGCCTGTGGCTATGAAGAAAAACATACCAAAAAGAATACCGAAAAAGCCGCTTTCGAACAAGGCCTCTCTGGCAAACCCTGCTCTAAATGTCAAGCTCCAAGCTTCACTATAATTGATAAACAAGATATAGTGGATGATCTAGCTCAAATAGCTGAATACTCAAGTACAGATGTCGAAGTAATCTCAACTGAAACTGAAGAAGGTCAAATGCTCAAAAACGCTTTCGGCGGTATAGCAGCACTTTTACGCTTCAAGGTATAGAGCCAAAATTTTTCTCTTATTTCATCTTCAAGGTTTGTTCGACTAAACTCGGATTTTTGCCTCTAACCAAGAATCTTTTTTGTTTTGAGGTGACGCCTGAAACTAGTTCTATTTGGGAATGAAAAAGCTTCGTGAATTCTTTGACTAGCTCTTTGTTAACTCTGCCTTTTTCGGGTTCTTCAGTACAGCGAACAATTATCTCACCCTCTTCTAAAGTGATCCCGAATTTTTGGGATTTAGGCTTTACGTAAATATCGATTATTGTTCCATCTTTTGTTTTGGTTAATTTCATTCAGTTACGCACTCAGATCCTGATTTTCCATGTAATGCCCAGCTGAACTTCTTCTGTAGTGTTTTTGGATAGAATTTTTCTACATCAAATTTGACTTTCTTCGCCCATTTCACATATGCCATAGGATTGATGTATGACTTTAGTGAAGTGCCCAAATTGTATTCTCTAGTGAGTTTGGTTAATTCTAAATCTCGTTTGGCTTTTTCAATGCGGGTTTCCAAGCTTTCGGTTTTCTTGCCTTCTTTCTTCTTTTGCTTCAGTAAAACCTCAAGTTCTTTGAGTCGCCCTTCTTTATCCTCGACTCTTTTATCAAAGGTTGGAGGAATTTTTCGTTTGTGATTGGCTACTTCCGCAACTTTTAGATTAGCCATTTTCGCTACATAAGTTTTAACGTAATCAGGATCCTCTTTTTTCACGCCGCTCTTTTCTAGTTCTTCTCTGACGGTTTTTGTGCATCGCCAAGTACGAAAAACCTTCGCTGTTAAGCCTGGCATTTTCTCACTAAGAAAGCGAGAAACGTTTTTTGAGTCTATTCCTTCAAACAAGTATTCTTTACTTGTTTTTGAGAAATACTCAATATTTTTAATCATCGCAGGAGGCGCCTTCACTTGTTTGATCCAGCGTACGGAGTCTTTTCCTAAAAAGTCAAAATGTAGTGTATCGCCTTCGATTTTAATATGCTCAGATCTTAAAGTTATTGCGCCTACAGTATCGGCTTCATCGGGATCTTTTTCATCTCCAACCCTCATATTCGGATTTAAAATGAGCCAACATACAGTAGCCGTTTTTCTCCGATTTTCATCTTTCGCATTAAGATTTTTAAGAATGTGATCTTCAATTTTTCCTATCTGCTTTCCCAAGGTTTCCGCTTTCTTGAATTTTTCCATTTCACGATTCTGTTTCAGGAACGCTGTATCCGAGAACCATACGTATTTAATTTTTCCTGTAAGTTTGTCTTCCCATTTAGCAACATACATTTTATTCGGTTCCCAAATTGTGCCTTTCCAGTTGCCTGCTGGTACTGGCACATTTTTTGGCAAATTAAGAATTATATCTTCCTCACGAGGGCCTTCTTTCCATTTACCCCTCTGTGGATGATCACCTCGTCCAGCGAAAAGACATGAAGGCTCGGCTGTCCAGTTAGCAATTTCCAGTTTTTGACCATCAACTTCAGCTACCGCAAATTTAGCTTTTAGTTCTTCTCTTATTATTTTGCGTTGTTCGGCTTGTTTTTTCTTTTCTTCTTGACTCAGGTTAAGCTTCTTGTTTTTCTCTTCTTCTACATAATTTGAAATCTGAGAAAAATCTATATCTTGATGGATTGGCGCGTTTGGATTTCCCACCTCATTTGCGTGGCTCTCAATTTTCTTGATGTATTCTGAGGCAAAATTTCCTAAGAATTGTAAAGTGGGATTTTCCTGCTTTATTTTTTCGAGAAATTCAATCATGAAGTTTTTCATAAAAACATGATCAGGTGGCGAAGTAGCTGATTGTCTTTTTCGTATCCAAGCTATAGCCATTTGTTCGCTTTTAGGAGTAAGTTTTATGCTTTGACCTTGAATTTTTATATTAAATTCCTTAAAGTCGTATTTTGGAACGTATATCCCATTATGTTTTAGGCTTTTTAAAACATGTTTCATGACTTGTGCATCTCTTTTTTTAATGCTTTCAAAGTACTAGCTGGTTCTACTTTCTTCTGCATGTCTTCTCAATCTCAACAATCTGTCTTAGCGGAAACTTTGCCACTTTTCTGTTTTTCAAATCTTAGGTCTATTTCTTACTTAAAAGCTTTCACTAAAAAAGCGCTTAATAATTTATAGGAATAATTTTGAATTTTTGCCTGCTGCTCTTTTTTTCTTCAATTTATTGTATACTTCTTCGACATATCGGCGTTCTACGTAACCTTTGTGTGGTCGGAAGCCACCTGAGAAGCCGCCTGGGATATGCATAAGCTCATGAATGAGGGTTTTCTCTTTTTCCTCTTCTGGCATCTTGTCAAAAATTTCTGAAACAACCTCAATAGTGTAAGCTGCGGGCATGTTAAGTACTCCTTGCCACACTTTACCTAAGCCGTGGATGCGGGCGATGGTTCGTTTAGCTTTAGAGCCTCGACTGCGAATACAGTAAACAAACTGTGGAACAACATGGAAAAATTCGCATTCTTGCGCAAGCTGGTCTACTTGCTTCTTAATTTCGGGGGCATCATAATATTTTATAGGCATCCACTACTCTCCGAATGTACATTTCATTTGGAACCTAAGAGTTAAAGCTTCTTCCATAACTTCTTTTTTCTGGAATTATGTTTTCCCAGCATACAGCTATCTGCCTACAGCTGTTGAATAGTTCTTGGAGTTCTATACAAAGTATCGTCATAAAAGAGACTACAAGCACTATTGAAAAATTCAAAAGGTTTAGGCTGGTGATTTTTAACACAGAATTATTAACTGGTAAAAGTTCACACATGCGGATTAAGTATACCTCTCGGGATTTTTCCGGAAATTGCGCCAGTTACGGTTTAGAGAGTTTACATTTTACCTTCAAGATTTTATTTTTGCTTTTTCAAAATTTTTTCGCTTTCTTAGGCCTTTAGGCTGATAATTTTTTAGTGCCTCTGTATCTTTGCTGTCTAAATAAAGAGGGTCACGGACTTTTCTTCTTAAATAATATTCGTAAGAAAACAAACCAGTCACTAACAATGATTTTCTTATGTTGGTCCATCTTGAAGCTCTGGTGTCGATATCGGAAAAACCGATTTACACAAAACTTTATTACCGCGCCTAACGTCTTGCAAAGTAAAAGGTGCAAAAAGATGAAATTCGGCACATATACTTTCCTACCTGAAAGAACTGAAGGTTTTGACTTCCAATTATTCCGAGTTAAACCTGAAGTTGGCAGAAGAATGCCGCCTCAGCCCGACATGTACAGTAACATAGCAATCTTTGGCGATAACGTTACTGCACGCAACCACCCAGACTGGATTTCCCAATCACCACTTGGTCCAGCATGGAGGACCAACAACAACTTTAATGTCCGCTGGGACATTGTCTGCCATACACAACCTGAACACCGAGCAGAACAATTAGACTATATCGAAGAAGTAGCGCGTAACAGCCCAGGAGTATGGCTGAACAGCATTCACTTCGCGGAACACGGTCACTGTACCTGCCCACGATGCCAAGAGCTTTGGAAGAAAAGCGGCTTAAGCTGGCTAGAATGGAGACGCAAAGAAGTCACTGACTACATGGCTCAAGTAAGCGAACGCGTACGCGACAGAGCAAAGAAAAAATTTGTCATCGGTGTCCTTCCGGATCCAGTTACAAGCTATGAAAGATTCGGTATTCACTTTGACGACTTAGCTCCATTAACCGATGAATTCTTGGTAGTCATGTTCAGCAAAAACTATGCGACACCATGGTACTGGGAAATGCTTACACGTGCATTCAAGAAACTCTTCAGAGAAGTACCACTAAACATCTCACTTTACGTATTCGGTCCAGGAGACGATCCGAGAGAAGTCGCCACGCCAAGTGAACTACTCACCGTATCCTCCCGCATGGCCCGTGCAGGCGTCGATAATCTACTCTACCTCACAGAAAAAGCCTCTCAAATAACTGACTTCCAAAAAGCAGCACTCGCCCAAGTTGAACTTCGCGAACGCCTAAGAAGCTACGGCGGACAACCAGTTCAAGAATTCCTTGACTTCGTCAAGGGCTGGGAAAAGATCGTAAAGTAAATCTTCGATCGAAAAACCTTAAAGTGGGCAGCAAAACTGCCTCTTTCTTTTTATTCTTTCTCTTTTTGAATTAAACTTTTCTATGCAATACGCTATTCTGCTTTACCTGTTGTCTATGTTTGATTGTTTTGGAAAAATTGTTAATTTCTCTTTGCAAGAATAGTTATCTAACGAAACCAGATTCATAATTTTCAAGCTTAGGGTGTAAGGCTTGGATCCTGCGCCTTTATACTTTCCCCTTCGGGATGCCTTACACTCTAATGCTTACTCTGTTTTCAGTTATTTATTTATCCATATTTAATTATCCTTAAATTTCTCTCAGTTGAAGGTCGCAGTTTTTAGAAATATAATCTTTAACTGCAGGTTCTAACAAAGGTTCTTAGTTGAACAACTGTTATTTATTCTGGGTTGATGGCTATTTTGAATGCGCAGAAAATCATAGATGAAATCGCACAGGATAACATGTCAGGTGCAGTAGCGCTAACAGTGAAGGCGATTGAAGTTTATTTGAAGTATATTGAAGATTCTAAGGATTTAGTAAAAGATGAATTTCTGGATGGATTGATTAATATTGGTAAATCAATACAGAAGGCGCAGCCTTCTATAGTTTCAATTAGTAATGTTGTTAGCTTAGTTAATAATCAATTATATTCAAATGCCCAAAGAATGACCAATCTTGAGGTTAAACATTTTTTGTCTGATTATTTAAATGATTTAAAATCTGAAATTTTGGATGCTAGAAAAAAAATTGCGCAAGAAGCACTCAAATTAATTCCTCCAAACGCTGTTGTTATAACTATTAGTGAAAGTTCTACTGTTGAGGAAATAATTCGGCTAGCTTTTGCAAAAGGGCGAGTTTCTAGAATTATTCTTCCTGAATCCCGACCTCTGTTAGAAGGAATTAATATGGCTGAAAAGCTTTTGAAAATTGGGGTAGCCGTAACGGTTATTGTCGATGCCGCGTTAGGTTTTTTCTGCAAAGAAGCGGACTTGGCGATTGTAGGGGCAGATACCGTCCAAAAAGATGGGTCAATTCTGCATAAAGTAGGAACTTACCCTTTAGCTCTGGCTTGTTATGACTTGAAGAAGCCTTTTTATGTAGCTTGTGACAGCTTAAAATTCTCAAAAACCTTCACTTACAATAAGCCTGCAGAAATAGTTCCTAAATGTGCCTCGGAAATTATCAATCCAAAGAAACTTACGGGAGCAGATATAAGGAATGTCTATTTTGACATAACCCCTGCTAAGTATGTTACTAGATTAATAACTGAGAAAGGTACTATGTTGCCCAAAGATCTTACTCTAGAGGGATAGTCCAGTAGCTGACTATGTCTCCTTTAATCCATCTTCCACCTAAACTTCTTACCGTCTCATTAATGTCATCCCATTCTGCCTTTAGAAACTGGATGGGTTTTACTATCACGTTATCTCCGCTTACCGTGAAGCTAAGTAGTTTTCTTTGTTCTGGGCTAAATTCCTCTGCCATCTTGTTAGCGTATTGATTGGTTTGCGGTTGTGGTTTCTTTATGATTGGTTGAGGTTCTGATTTTTCACTGGAGGTCAATTGAGAAACTATTTTTGGAGTTATAATTTTAGGCTTTTTTTCGGCTTTTTCTGTATTGGTTAAGTTAAGTTCTGGTATCGGAAATGTTTCGGGTATATCCTTAAAACTATCGCTTCTAACTATCACTACTATCTGATTATTCAGTAAATCGAATTTTAAATCTAAAATCTCTAAATCCGATGGAGTATCTGAAGTTAAAACAGTTGCTTTTCCCTGCAGTGCTTCTATTAATTCCTTTGAAGTTAATTTAATTGTTCTCATCTTCATGATTCTAACACTCAGAACTACCTCTCATTAGTGATAAATTCCTTAAAAATATTCTTCGTAAAGGCGCCTTAATAAAAAAATGGTTATTGTTTTTTGCTGCGGACAAAAAGCAATACGACAAGGGCTACTATTGTAGCTACTACGGCTACTGCGATTGCTAACGGTATAATTGATACGGGACTAGCGGCCTGCAGGGGCGGAAGGGACCAAATCCTGAGATTAGGATCGCAAAGAGTGTCCTTGTAACTGCAGCCAACGGTGACGATTTCGATTTTTCCATCATTGTCTAAGTCGCCTGTTCCATCTTGCCACGCGCAGACACCTTCATCCACGTTCCAGTCTTTACTCTGTTTTAGTGTAAGAGTATGTCCATCCCAACTCCAAACCTTAAGCTGCGCATATTCTTTGATAGCAGCGTTCTGGGCAAATGCGCCGCTACCAGCTGTGACTCCGCTTGTAATTATATCCACTTTGCCATCACTATCTACATCATTAATTGTTATTGCTTTTAGTTCAGTAATGTCATATTCTGCCCACTCTTGACTTACTTCAAGGGTCATTTCATTATTCCAACTCCAAATTCTAAGTTGGCCGTTAACTTTATTTCCGTCATAAGTGAAGCCGCCTGTGAGGATTTCGGGCAAGTTATCTCCATCGACGTCAGCTATTTTTACATTATTAACCATGGTGTTTCCCATTGGATTGCCTGCTACATCGGGCGCGTAAGTGTTATCTACCATACGCCATTCTGAATTGGACTTTAGATTCAAATTAGTTCCATCTAATTGCCAAACCCTGACTTGTCCGCTACTGTTTTTTAAACCTTGATCATAGCCTGCGGTAACTATTTCCATTACGCCATCGTTATTTAGGTCGCCGGCAGTAACTGAAATAGCTCGTGAATTATCGCCTGTACCCCAACTCGTACTAGACAAAAGCGTTAGATCCTGTCCATTCCAGTTCCAGATGCACATCTTTGCAGTAGCTTCAGTAGCGTTTAGAGGTCTCTCCACAGTAACTAACTCTGGTGCCCCTTTTCCATTTAAATTGCCTACCCACATAGATGAAACTGCTATATCAGGATAAGTTCCTCTAAGTCTTAATACCTCTCCGTCCCAATTCCAGAACTTCAATTCCAAAACATACTTTTTATCGTCGTATCCATTACCTGACGTGATGATTTCAGTTTTTCCGTCACCATCCACGTCAGCGCTATAGACAACCCATATCGCTCCTGACCAGGATTCACTTTTCTCCAAAAGTAGCTCCATATCTTTAAAGGCGCTTCAAGGCTAGCCCTACTACCATTTGCCATCATATAAGAAAATCCGCCAGTAATAATTTCATTAACTCCATCATCATCAACATCATCCACTGCAAGATTATGCGTGCCCGGAATGCATGTGCCCCCGATTCCATAAGTATCCCAACGTTGCTCTGCCTCTAAAATGAAATCATCTGATTGTGCCTTAGTTTCAATAGTGACGCAAGCCAAGAAAACTACTAATATGAAGAAAATACATCCTAATCTAGGATTTCCCGAATTCATTTCAGCACCTATTGAAGTAACTTACAGCAGCTTCTATAAGATTTTCCCAACTGTAGTTAAAAAATACAGTTTTCAATTTTTTTCAAAACCAGTTTTTTGTCAATTTAGATTCGAGAAATATACTCTGAAAACGGATTGTTGAATTTCTATGTAGCAAGCTTTTATCCTGATTAAACAAACCAATTTAACGAATATATGAATCTCATAATAGTTGAGCTTCAATTAGGGCTATTGCTGGCTATTTGGGTTTTTTAGATTTTTCACTGTAATTTTAATTCAATTATGACTGAAGCTGATTTCGTTAATGTTATTCTTTAGCTTGTATAGTAACAAAGCAACTGCTGCAATCATTATTCCAAACCATAGCACAAGATCAACTAGCAGGTTTGATATGTTAATGCTCCATAAGTTAGCTGGTCCTGCAATAGTACTTAACGTGTTTGTTCCCCATGTCAGAGGCAAGCCGTAGTCTACATGTACAAAGTCTGGCAAATTATAGTTAAAACCCCAAAGTAGAGCTATAGCGGTTATAATAGACCAAATCACCATGAAGGATACGATAAACAGAAGCTTGCGCATAGAATTAATTGAGACTTTTCTAGAATAAAAAGTTTAACTGAACAGGTATTTTTCCCTAATTGAGAATGTTTTATAAAGTCAAGGGTTGAAAAACAAATTGTTTTCTTTAAAGTAAATATTTATCCACTAACAGTTCTAATCTGATTTACAAGGGTGGATATTTCTTGGTTTACAGGATTTGGAGCCTTTAATTGAATGATTGAAAAACTTACGAAAGTTAGCTTCTCTAATCTAGATAAAATATTATTTCCTGAAATAGGAGTTACCAAATCCCAGTTCATTGAATACTACATTAAAATGGCTCCAAAGATTCTGCCCTTTCTATCTGATAGACCTATCGTTTTAACAAGATATCCTAATGGTGTTGACAAAGAGGGTTTTTATTCCAAAGATGCTCCGTCTGGAACTCCTGATTGGGTGAAAACCTTCAAGGTTTATTCACCAAGTACTAAGCGTTTTATCCATTATCTGGTTTGCAATGATATAGATACACTCGTCTGGATGGCTAATCTAGTTGCTGTTGAAATTCATATACCTCTTTCTTCAATAGACTCACGTGAAACACCAGATTTTGTATTTTTCGATATAGATCCTGAACCACCTGCTAATATTAATAACACCATTGATGTGGCTCTGAGGTTAAATGAACTTCTTATTCAATTAGGTTTTAAGTCCTACATCAAGACTTCTGGCAAAAAGGGCCTTCATGTTCTAATTCCTATAATACGAAAGTATTCGTTTAATCAAACCCGCGAATTTGTTCATAAAATCGGGCAGTATCTGAGCAAAGAAATGTCAATAGTAGCTTCAGAATTTTCTGATACGAAAACTCCTGGAAAAATCTTTATTGATTATGGTCAGAACAGCCAAGGGCGGACTATGGTTTGTCCATATAGTATTAGAGCTACTTATGAAGCAACCATTTCTACTCCGATTGACTGGCAGGATTTAAAGAAAAAGATAAACCCGACTGAATTTAATATTAATACGATCCTTGGTCTTAGAAAAAATCCTTGGAGTGATATTTTTTCCAATCGCCAAAAACTAGAGGTAAATCAACCTTGAAAAAAATAAATAAGTTACGCCCTCAGAGCATTCACACAAAAAAAACTGCTGAAAAATCGCATGAACAATATAACAAAAAGGAAGGTGCTGCTTCCAAGAGGCCAATTTGGACAGGAAGCATTTCGATAGGTCTGATTAATATTCCCGTTAAACTTTTTTCGATGATGCATGATCGTGGGGTCAAGTTCCGTTTCTTACATAAACCAGATAATCATCCTTTGCGTTATCAGAAGGTTTGTAGTAAAGATGGAATGGTTGTTCCTTGGTCAGAGGTTGTTAAGGGGTTTGAGGTTGGGAAAAACCAATTTATTGTTTTTGAAAAGGAAGAATTAGACGCGGTTAAACCCGACTCTGACAAGCGTATCCGTATTGATAAGTTCGTGGATTACTTCAGTGTAGACCCAATTTACTTCTCTACTAGCTACATTCTTTTGCCTGATAAAAGCAAAGACGCATACATTCTGTTATTAGAGGTACTAAAGACGATAGGAAAAGCAGGTGTTGGAAGAATTACTCTTCGAACTAAGGAATACCCTGCCCTAATCCACGCGTATAAAGGTGCGCTTGTTCTTACAACAATGAGGTACGCCTATGACCTAGTTGATCCACGGGTGTTCGAAGAACTAACTGATTTCGAACCATCGGAAAAAAATCAGGTGGAAATTGCTAAGAAAATTATCGCTGACCTCTCTGGTGAATTTGATATCGCAGAGTACCAAGACACTTACCAGCAGAAAGTTGAGGCGCTGATTCAAAAGAAACTGAAGGGTATGACTTTTATTGTTGAAAAACCTCCAAAAGAAGAAGTTAAAGAACTCATGGCAGCTTTACAAGAAACACTTAAGCAGCTGGAGAAGAAATGAACTATTTCTACAAACCTATGCTGGCTAAAGAGGTCCCTGAACCTTTTTCTGATAAGGATTGGATTTTCGAGATTAAATGGGACGGTTTTAGAGCTATAGCATACGTCAACAAGGAGTTGAGTATAAGAAGTCGTAATAACCATGAGCTTAAAAATAATTTTCCAGAACTTAACGAGCTCAGTGAAAAAGTCAGAGACGCCGTCTTAGATGGAGAAATAATAATAATTAATAAAGGCAAACTTGACTTCCAAGCTTTATTGGAAAGAAATCAGCAAAACAAATTTCTGCTAAAAACAAATTCTTCAGCAGTCTATGTAGTTTTTGATATCTTAGAAAAAGATGGAAAATCGCTGATTAATTTGCCTTTGGTTGAAAGAAAGAGAATTCTAAAAAAGACAGTAGTTGAAGGTGCGCATGTGATTTTAGCAGATTATGTAGAAGAGAAAGGCGAAGCTTACTATGAGGTTGCAATAAAAAAAGGATTAGAAGGTATTATTGCTAAGAAAAAAACCAGTTTTTATATTCAGGGCGGCAGAAGCGGTGACTGGTTGAAAATTAAAAAATTACATACCATTGACTGTGTAATTTTTGGTTATACTCAAGGTCAAGGTGTTCGAAAAAATGCTTTTGGTGCATTACTTTTAGGACTTTACGATACAACTGGTAAGTCAGTGTATGTTGGCAAGGTAGGCACGGGATTTAGTCGAAAAATCCTAAATGACTTATTTACATTGCTTTATCCCTTAAGAACCAATGTT
Organism: uncultured Candidatus Bathyarchaeia archaeon; assembly: GCA_964596465.1. Classification (GTDB taxonomy): domain Archaea; phylum Thermoproteota; class Bathyarchaeia; order Bathyarchaeales; family Bathycorpusculaceae; genus JADGNF01. Next base: position 33,203 of record CAZQTZ010000002.1, read on the forward strand.
GCTCCTTTTGATTTTCAAATAAATGAAGAAGTCAATTGGGTTACGCCTAAATTTGTGTGTGAAATTAGCTATCAAGTTACTACAAAAGATAGGCGATTGCGCATGTCTCGTTTTCGGAGAATAAGAAACGATAAAAAACCTGAGGAATGTAAAGTTGAGCAGCTTGCAGAGGGCTCTCTTAAAGAATATGTGGCTAAGCGTGACTTTAGTGCAACAACTGAGCCGAAAGGGGAAAGAGAGTCAGATTCTGGCGAAGAGAAAATTTTTGTAGTTCAAGAACATCATGCGCGGCGTCTTCACTATGATTTTAGGCTCGAGCGAGAGGGGGTGCTCAAGAGCTGGGCGGTTCCAAAAGGTGTACCCAAAGATACTAACGATAAACGCTTAGCGGTAGAAACTGAAGATCATCCCTTAGATTACGCACAATTTGAAGGCGAAATCCCTGAAGGTAACTACGGAGCAGGCCATGTTATAATTTGGGATAAAGGCACTTATGAAACCAAGATTTGGACTGAAAAGATAATTGAAATATTCTTGAGCGGAAAAAAACTCCACGGTCGCTATGTTTTAGTGCCTTTTAAAAGAGGAGGTCCGAAGAATTGGCTGATGCTCAAACCAAAAGAGTAAGTCAAAACCTATTCATTGGTAGTATGGGCTGGAGTTATGCTTTCTGGAAATGTTCTTTCTATCCTAAGAATTTAGCCGCTAAAAATTTTCTTTCTTATTATGCAAGTCAATTTAATACAGTTGAGGTTAACAGCACTTTTTATCGTATTCCAAATGAACAAACAATTATTGAATGGAGAAATCAAACATCAAAGGATTTCTTGTTTTCTCTAAAGTTCCCTCAAAAAATAACACACCTGAAGATGCTCAAGGACTGCCAAGAAGATACACAACTTTTCCTCAAACGTGCAAGTTTACTAGAAGAAAAGCTTGGTGTTTTAATTCTACAGTTTCCGCCCAGATTCGGAATTGAGCATTTGTCTATCTTGCAAGATTATCTTCGTACTCTAAATTCCAACTATCGCTATGCTATCGAGATTAGGAACAAATCCCTTCTGACTGATGATTTTTATAGGCTCCTAAGAACCTTTCAGGTTTCATTGGTTTGGGTTGATTCTCTGAAGATGCCCATTATTGACGAATTAACTTCTAGCTTTCTCTATTTACGATGGGAAGGAGACCGAAAACTCGTTAATGGGGCTTTAGCTAAAACAGAAATTAATCGTTTAGATGAAATCCAAAAATGGGCTAATCGTCTCAGACCGTTAATAGAGAAAAAATTTCTTCTGTTTGGATATTTTAGCAAATACTTTTCTGGGTATCCCCCTCAAGATATTGCTAACTTCAAAAAACATGTCCATCCATAGGCTTTTTCTATTGTATTGACTCGAGGAAAACAGATAAATACATACCGTACTTCAAAAGAATCTCCCCAACTCAACCGACCGAATAAATATTTTGGATTCTAAAAATATAATGTGAGTATTTGGGCACTCGTTTTTTCTAATTGTTTTTAATGCTAAAAATATTTCACGAATTACAGTAATAATTGTAGGATTGATTGTTCTTTAATCAAAATGACAGTGTTATTATTCTGGTAATCACCTACCTTTGCCGGGGTTATTTTTCTTGAAAAAATTATTTTGTTAAAATTTATGAGTTAAAAGATTAAGGAAAAATTAGGAGTTGGTGGGTTTTATTGCTTAAATCACTTGGCCGCCGTTTGGGCTTATTACTTGACCTACCGTGAAGTTGGCATCGTCGGTAGCAAGATATGCTACGAGTGATGCTATCTCGCGTGGTTTACCTAACCTTCCGATTGGGATTTCCGCGATTAGTGGTTTTAGCATATCCTCAGTTATTCCTCCTTTGGATAGTAAAGGAGTTTCTACGTATCCTGGAGCAACAGCGTTAACGTTTATCCCTTGACTAATTA
>CAZQTZ010000003.1:0-344 GCA_964596465.1 uncultured Candidatus Bathyarchaeia archaeon
CCGCTGTAGGAAATGCCGCTTGATTGCTCAATCAGTTCAACTCGGAGATTAGACAGCACAGCAGAATTGGAATCAATTGTCCTCAATGTTAAAGTTTTTTCAGGACAAATAATTGTGACTTTGGTTATCGGCTGCTGAGGCAAATCACTAAAGGTATTATTGTTAGAGTTGAAAACAGAATTATATTTTGAAGCGCTAATTGTGTAATCTGCTTCAGGAAGCGTTGAATTAAAATAATAAACTCCTGCAAGACTTGTTTGGCCAGAAGCAGTGCCTGTCTGTATGCTACCGGTTCGATTTAAAAACTGATAGTTTAGAACCAAATCTGCATACGGAATTACATA
>CAZQTZ010000003.1:354-32443 GCA_964596465.1 uncultured Candidatus Bathyarchaeia archaeon
CTTATCTTGAACTAAAACCTGAAGATTAGTCAATATGCAAGTAATGTTAAAACTACTATTTCCAGTCGGAGAAATTGATAATTCACCTACATTAACCTGGTTCCAGTAGACATCAACAGCGTAATTACCTGCTTCAAGGTTAATTATTGAAACTCCATAATAGGAGGTTGAATTATAAAGTTGGTTTGTAGCTTGGTCACGGGCTTCAACTAATATATTATCAACTGGTTCTCCAGCTAAGTTTAGTGTGTAGAAAGTTATAGGATAACCAGGAATCTGGAATGTCTGAGTATCAAGTATCGTCTTTGGGTTGTTCTGAGGAGTTATAGTTACATTGTAAGTTCCGACTGCGGCGCTAGAGGGAATTTTCCAACTTGTATGGATTATACCTTGGGGTGAAGCAGTTATAGATTGAGAACTAACTGTCTCACCATTTCCGTTTGTGATAGTTACTGTGGTGCTTTGTCCAGACTGATAACCCACAGCATTAATTGTTACAGTATCTTGTCGGTGATATTGAGTCTTATCAGTGAATCCCACAATAAAAGTGGAGAAACCAAGACCTTGGGAGGAGTTAAATACCGCATTATATGTGCCTGAGTAGATCGTGTTTGATCCTGAAGGCGAAAAACTTGAGCTGGGAAAAGTTATTTTTGCGTTTGCAGTTCCTGAGGCGGAGGTTGTTAAAGATACAAGCTGATAATACGTGATATTAAGAGATGCCGGCGGGATTACGGTAATGTTAGCAGTGTAGGCAGTGTTAGGTTTTCCGCCTGTAACTGACACATTCAGAGTGACATCATTACCTTCCTGTAACTGTGCGGGTGCTAAAGGAAGAACTGGCTGAACTAGATAAGCGGTGTCAACCACAAATTCGTAGGTTGTGTTTGTCGCTATTGTAACATCCGTCAGGGTTATGGTATAATTTCCAGCAGGAACTTCGGGTATAGTAAAGTTTGAGGCTACATAATATCCAGACGCGACATTACTGTCAACCAGTACATCATTAAAGTAGACATTGTATTGTCCAGATGAGGTATAAAGAACCGCGTAAACGGTTATTTCTTGGCTTACATTTGCCGAAGTTATGGGGGAATATCCCCCTCGTTCAATAACTTGGAGTATACTAAATCCTAGTGGTCCCGCACCTTGAACAGGCGAGGTGGGTACGAATAAGAGTGATGCGCTCATCAATATTAGAAGAGCGAGTGTAATTGCTTTTTGTTTCAAACCAATATATCCCCTGCATACGATGTTTTCTAATCGCGGTTGAACATGTACTATCTGAGAACATTTTAAACTTTACCTTTTACCTTTAAATAGTGATTCTTTTTGGACAATGAGGATAATTCGATTGGAGCAGGATAGGAACATGACAATTTAATAAAACGATTTTTATTCTCTAAATAAAATTGTATATCGGATTTGAAAAAATTGGAAAGTGTAGTCCCATCTTCGCTAATTCAGGTTTTTGAGAAACAAAAATACCATTTGGTCGGAAAGCATTCAGCAGTAAAGAGATGCCGTTGGTTCTACGAATCTATGGTTAATGATAGACCATGCTATAAAGAGAAGTTCTATGGGATAAAAACACATCAATGTATACAGATGTCGCCAGCAGCTTTCTTCTGCACTCAACAATGTCTATTTTGTTGGAGAGCCCAAAATGGTGATCTGCAAATTAAATGGGATGAATTAAAACTACCAGAATGGGATTCAGCGGAAGAAATTGTTCAGGGAATCTTGAAAGCACAAAACAGAATTTTAGGGGGATATAAAGGAAATCCGAAAACAATTTTACAGAAATTCAGAGAAGCACATAGACCTAAACATGTTGCTATTAGTTTAACAGGAGAACCTACGCTTTATGATCCATTAGGGGAGTTAATTCGTACACTTCGCGTGAAAGGATTCACAACTTTTTTGGTGTCTAATGGTACAATGCCGCATAAACTCTCAACGTTATCCGACGAGCCATCCCAGTTATACATATCTGTATGTGCTTCGAATGAAAAAATGTTTGAACGAGTTTGTCGACCTCAGATACCTGAAGCGTGGAATAAATTGAATGAAACCCTTGCTATTATGCCGAGTTTTAGATGTCCTACTGTTGTTCGTATGACACTTGTGAAAAATCAGAATATGGATGATATTGAGGGGTATGTTAAACTTTTGGATAAGGCTAATCCAACTTTTATAGAAGCGAAAGCCTATATGCATGTTGGTTTTTCGGGTTTACGGTTAAGTTTTGATAATATGCCTAGTCATAGGGATATCTATGATTTTGCTTTAAAGTTACAAGAAAAAAGTGAATATAGGATTGTTGATGAATCAGCCGAAAGTAGAGTGATACTGTTGAGTAAAAGTGGTAAGCCTAATCCATTTACAAATGTGTAGAACATACACAGTTGGCAATTAATTCAATATTACATTATTTATATTGATTAAAAATTGCATCACTTATAATCATGAATGGAAGACTTAAATACCAATTTCTGTAATACCCGACCATTCCACTAAGAATTAAATTATGAGAGAGGATAAATATGGTTAGTGATGGAAGAGGAAGACTTTTCAGGAGAAAAGACGGAAAATATCTAGTCTATTTACCCAAAGACCTAGCAGAAGACAGCATGTTTCCATTTAAAGGAGCGGACTCCATTTTTGTGAAAGTTGGTTTCAAGCTTGGAGACACAAAACTAACTGTTGAGAAATGGACTGGTCCAGAAGAAACGCCGACATAAAAGAAACCGTAAAAGGTTAATTTTTAACCTCTATTTTTATTATAATATTCAAAAAGTAGCGGATATGAGATTTTGGCAACACTAAGAAGCTTATTGAAAGAAGTTAAACGAGAATTAACTACAAAAGAAAAAATGCGCGAGACAACACAAAACAAAATGCGAAAAATCACAAGTTCCTCTAAACAAGCAATATTATTAAGCCATCAAAAAAAGATGGATGAAGCGAATAAACAACTTGAAACCGCTAAAACACTCATTACGCAATTAAAAGAAATATCAAAAGAATATCCTGCGCTAATCTATGGAGGAATGTTTAGCGCAGCGCTTCAAGAATATTCAGAAGCCTGCATATTCATCGCACTAATTGAAAAAGAACAATTCATTACACCCAAAGAAATTGATGTCCCCCCAGTAGATTATGTATTAGGATTAGCCGATGTTGTTGGAGAATTTAGACGTCTATCACTTGATGCTTTACGAGAGGGAGACGTTAAAAAAAGTGAACAATGTCTTCGAACTATGGATGAGATTTATGTGGAATTAGAAGCTCTTGATGAAGCCTATATGCTGGTTTCTGGACTTAGAAGGAAAAATGATGTCGCAAGAAGAATAATTGAAACCACCCGAGGAGATTTGACTCAAGAGGTCAGAAGAAAAGCATTAGAAGACCACTTAAAACGTCTAGAACAAAAACTTGAAACCAGTAAATCCTTCAAAAGGCAAAAGTGATGTCTTGTGCCTTAATTGAGTTCTCAATTGCTAAAGCCCGTAAAGCACAAGAACTTATGGCTCAAAAAATAATTCGCCAAGACTTACCTCAACGAAAAGTGAGGTTAGTCGCTGGAATTGATGTAACATACAAAGGAACAACGGGAATCGGAGCAATCGCAGTCTTTGATTACAAATCACTCGAATGTTTAGAAGTACAAACAGCTATAGGTCAGGTGAGAGTCCCCTACGTTTCGACGTTGCTTGCCTTTCGAGAAATGCCTATAATTATGGCTGCAATTAGAAAAGTAAAACTTCAACCAGACGTTTTTCTTATCGACGGTCACGGAGTAGCACATCCATACAAATGTGGACTAGCGAGCCATCTGGGTCTTGTGTTATCGAAACCAACAATAGGAGTCGCTAAAAACAAACTTTGTGGCATAATAAAAAAAATAGGACAAGAAATGTTTTTAGTTCAAAACGATGAGGTTGTGGGAGCAGTAATAACTATGAAATCTAATTCTAAGCCGATTTACGTAAGTATTGGACATATGGTTTCGCTTGTAACTGCTATAAAAATCGCTAAGCATTGCATAAAAAATAGCCGTATCCCCGAACCAATTGCCTTAGCCCATAGAAAAGCAGGTGAAGAAAAAATCAGAATCCTTAATGAAAATTGATAAAAATAGGAATGCGCAAAACCAAAAGGGAAGGAAGTAAGTCATCTTTTAAGAAAGAACTGAGTAAATCACAAAGCCTTAATACCTAATGTTTAGAAGAGTGAAAATGGCGAAATTGATGGAAACCGAGGCAAAAAAGGAAAAAGACATAGAAGAGCAATCAGAATCAGGCCAAATAGAGATTACTTTTGACGAATTCGAAAGATTAGATTTACGTGTAGGCAAAATACTTGAGATAATTCCAATCCCAAACTCAAAAAAATTAATGCGGGTAATGGTTGATTTTGGTTCTGAAAAAAGACAAGCCGTAGCAGGCCTTCTACAATATTACAAACCTGAGGACCTTGTGAGTAAAAAATGCGTTTTTTTACTTAATCTAAAAAGACGGGTTATTGCAGGCGTAGAATCTCAATGTATGATTCTTGCAGCTGAGGATAACCAAGGTAAGGTAGCAGTCTTACAACCTGAGAAAGATATTATGGAAGGAAGCAGAATTGGGTGAGAGACAAAATTTTCAATCAATAGATTAGACTCTTTTATTTTTCTTTTAATCATGAAAATACAATTGAGGAAAAGTAAATTAGGATAACAAACCACGTTAACTGTGCCTTTATCGAGGAGTATCTATGGCAGCTAACGAAGAAGCCCTGATGTGGGTCGAAAAATATCGACCGAAAACCCTGAATGAAGTTGTAGATTTAAAAGATATTATAGAAAGTTTGAAGGCTTTCTTGAAAAACCCCAAAACTATGCCTCATTTAATGTTAGCTGGTATACCAGGCACCGGAAAGACCACTATTGCACTTTGTATTGCGCGAGAATTATTTGGCGATAGTTGGAAAACGTTTACCTTAGAACTTAATGCGTCTGATGAAAGAGGTATTGACACTGTACGTGACCGAATTAAAGACTTCTCACGGTATAGCAGAGCAGCATTCGGAAATGTACCTTTTGCATTGATTATATTAGACGAAAGCGACCAGATGACTGGAGCAGCCCAAACCGCATTAAGAAGAATAATGGAAACCAGTTCACGTACAAGTAGATTTATTCTTATATGTAATCAATCAGGTAAAATTATTGAGCCAATCCAAAGCAGATGTGCAATATTTAGATTTTCTAAGCTAGATAGAAAAGCTATGATAGAGCATATGCATTACATAGCAAAGAAAGAAAACGTGACATTGGCACCACAAGCTGCAGAACGTTTAGTGGATCATTCTGAAGGGGATTTGAGACAGGCTATAAATGCCTTACAGACAGCAGCAGTTTATAATGAAGGAGTTATAGATGAGAAAACCGTGCAAAACGTAGTCGGAGAAGTCAGCGGCGTACAGGTTCAGGTTATGATTAATAAGGCATTAAGCGGCAACTTTATCGAAGCCAGGAAGAAAATGTATGAACTTATCGGGGAATATGGCTTTTCAGGATCTGAAATTGTTCGTCAGATGCAGCGCGAGTTGTTTAAAATGTCTTTTGTGACTCCTGATCAAAAAGCAGAACTATCAAACATCATAGGCGAATATGATTATAGACTAACCCAAGGCGCAAATAGTGACATCCAATTAAGCGCGTTGCTTGCCCAATTTGGCAAAATTGGTCAGGCACCAAAAGGGGAAAGTAATTGAATAATGACCTATTATGGGTCGAGAAGTACCGACCGAGAAAAATTACAGAAGTAGTTGGAAACGAAGAAGCAAAAAGAGCCTTTACAGAGTGGCTAAATAGCAAACGACGCACTAAAAAAGCAGTACTGCTTTTCGGTCCCCCAGGGGTAGGTAAAACAACTTTAGTTAATGCCGCTGCTAACGAATATGGGTATAGAATAATTGAAATGAACGCTAGCGATACCCGAACTGAGAAAGCAGTTAACAAAATAGCTGGGCCCGCAACCTCATTTGTAGGTTTGGACAAATTCTCATCCGAGAGCAAAGGGAACATTCTGTTTCTAGATGAAGTAGACGGGATTGCAGGCAATGAAGACCGTGGGGGTGTAGGTGCAATAATAAAAATAGTGGAAGCCTCGCTTGTTCCAGTTGTAATGGCTGCTAATAATCCTGATATTGATAAACTTCGTCCTCTTAAGAAAGTTTGTTCATTGATAAGATTTCATCAGGTACGGTTACCGTTGATAATTACCACGTTACGAAGTATCTGTATTAAAGAAGGAATTAAAGCCGAGTTTGAAGCTTTAGAGAGAATTGCCCAGAAAAGCAGGGGCGATGTAAGATCCGCTATAAATGATTTACAGAGTGTTGCAGAAGTAGGTAAAGTTCTTACTCTGCAAGACACATTAATGATTAATTCCAGAAACAAAGACATCAGCATGGAAGAGTCATTAAGGAAATATTTTTCCGCAAACTCTATTTCCGAATCCTCAACATTACTGAGTTATTCTAATGTAGATTACGATGAATTTTTACTTGCGGTAGGTGATAATTTACCTCGTCGCTATACCGATACTTTTGAACTTGCTAAAGCATATAATTTGGTATCTGAAGCAGATGTTTTCAGGGGGAGAATCGGGACTGAAAACTGGCACCTGCTGAAGTATTTCTTTAATTATTTAGCACAAGCTGCGGTTGTAGCTCCAGCATCATATAAACCATTTGAGTTTATTTCACCACCAATTAAGATAATTACGCTATTTTGGACTAAGGGTAAAAGAACATCCTTAGATAACATATGTAAAAAAATAGCAGAACAATGCCATATCAGTCGATTTACAGCAAAAATTGATTTTGTGCCATTCCTTAAGGCAATTCTAGGTAAACAGAAAGATAGCCCTATTATCACTTGGCTAAAATTAGAACCTGAAGAAGTAGAGTTTCTAAATAAAATGAATAAGCTTTAGGAGAAAACTGAAAATGGTGATTCTTAACAAGAAGGCATTCAAACTTCCACGGGTAGAAAGAGACAAGTTCATTCTTCTTTTGCGATTGGGATTATCATATAATCGAGCACAGGGAACCTACGGGATAAGTAGTTATAATAACATAGAAAAACTCTGCGAGGTTATTGCAGATATATTGAAGGTAGATAAAGTTACTTTTACTGAAACATCTGCTCAAACATATGCTCAAACATGTGCTATATGTGGCAAAAATTTTACGTGCCAGGACTGTAAATACAGTGAACTTTGCGAAACCAAGGATATGCCATTCCAATGTGTTTGCACTCAATGCCTAGTAGAAGGGAAGATATCTCAGAAATAGGCCAGCCTTTTTTGTTGATTTGCGTCTTTTTACTATGGCAACTTCTTTACGTAATTCAAATTTAATTTTATTGTATAGAATGATTGTTTTTTAAGCACAAATGCTCTTTTTATATGTTTCATTTACCTAAAGATTCTTTTCATTTTCACTCACATATTTTATTGTACATATAATTAAATAGAAAGAGAAGAACATGCAGTCTATTCAGCTGAAAAATTGCGTAGGAGACAGAATATGTACAACTCCCCAAAAGAATTTATAAATTACGTGAAAGAAAAGAACCCAAATCAACCCGAATTCCATCAAGCAGTTTCTGAAGTAATTGAGTCGGTTTGGTCCGTAGTTGAGAAAAACCCCAAGTATCAATCAGCTAAAATCCTTGAACGCATAATCGAACCGGAACGTGTTGTCATGTTCAGAGTAACCTGGACTGACGATAAAGGGGAAGTTCAAGTCAACAAAGGGTATCGCATCCAAATGAACAGCGCTATCGGCCCATACAAAGGCGGTTTAAGATTCCACCCGACAGTTAACCTAAGTATACTTAAATTCCTTGCTTTTGAACAGGTATTTAAAAACTCCCTAACGACCTTACCGATGGGTGGAGGTAAAGGAGGCTCCGACTTTGATCCTAAAGGAAAAAGCGATGCAGAGGTTATGCGATTCTGCCAAAACTTCATGATAGAACTAACACGCCACGTTGGCCCAAATACAGACGTACCAGCAGGCGATATAGGGGTCGGAGGAAGAGAAATTGGCTACATGTTTGGTATGTATAAAAAACTCCGTAATGAGTTTACAGGTGTTTTAACAGGGAAAGCACTTAATTGGGGGGGAAGTTTAATCAGACCAGAAGCTACTGGGTATGGCGCAACTTATTTTGCCGATGAAATGCTTAAAACCAGAAAAGACACCTTCAAAGGTAAAATTGTAACAGTTTCTGGCTCAGGTAACGTAGCTCAATATACAGTCGAAAAAGTCAACCAATTAGGCGGTAAAGTAGTTACCTTATCTGATTCAGGCGGAACAATCTATGACAAGGATGGCATCACAGACGCGAAACTAGCCTATGTCATGGACCTTAAAAATAATAAACGAGGTCGCATTAGCGAATATACGAGGAAATACAAGAGTGCAGAATACCTACCAGGTAAGCGGCCATGGGGCATAAAATGTGATGTTGCATTACCAAGCGCCACCCAGAACGAAATCAGTGGCGATGACGCAAAAACCTTAGTCAAGAATGGATGCATCTGTGTTGCTGAAGGCGCAAATATGCCAACAGAACCAGCAGGTGTTAAAATCTTCTTGGATAACAAGATTCTTTACGGGCCAGGCAAGGCAGCGAACGCAGGCGGTGTGGCAACATCAGGATTAGAAATGTCACAAAACAGTCTTCGTTTATCCTGGACTAGAGAGGAAGTTGACGAGAGATTACACAACATCATGAAGGCAATCCATGCAACCTGCGTTAAATACGGCAAACAAGGTGACTTCGTCAACTACGTCAACGGAGCTAACATAGGGGGCTTCATAAAAGTCGCAGATTCAATGCTTGATCAAGGCATCCTATAGAAGAACTGAAAAATAGAAAGGCACTCTTTAGTGCCAAACATTCTTTTTTCTTAATGAGATATTATATAAAAAGCAGATACTCGAAAGAAACAAAATTTACTTATTTTTCACAAAACTCATATAATGAAACAACTATCGAGTATTCTAAAAAGGCCTGCTTATGTCAAAATCTGAAAATTCAATTTATAAGGAACTGATTAAGAAAAATAAAGATTTGATAGTATTAGGTTCAACTCAGGCAATAATTAGCTGGGACATGGAAACGATGATGCCGCCTAGAGCGGTTAGTCTGCGTAGCGAACAACTCGCTCTACTAAGTAAGATTAATCATAAAATGAGTACGGCCCCCGAAATAGGAAAATTACTTAATAAAATAATTCAAAATGATTACTATGATTCACTGGGTGAAATTGAAAAACGGAACATATACCTTATCAAAAAGAGTTATGACGAACAGACGAAATTACCGACGAAATTAGTATCCGAAATAGCGAAGCAACAGGCTATAACGGTTAACATCTGGAAAAAAGCTAAGGCAGATAAGAATTTTTCAATATTTGAGCCTGAATTAGAGAAACTTGTTGCTTTGAACAGGGAAGCTTCGAAAATTCTCATGAAAGTCAAGGAAACAAAAACAGCTTATGATGCGTTGATTGATATTTTTGAACCGAAAATGACCAGTGGAGTAATAACTAAGGTATTTACTGACCTTCAAAACGGACTTAAAAAGTTACTATCAAAAATAGATACAGCCTCTAATATACCAGATTTTAAAGTACTCAATCAAAAAATAAGCATAGAAAAACAGAAGGAAATTTCTAAACTTCTAGTCAAGACCTTAGGGTATGAAACTGCAACAGTTAATGCAGCAGGAAGAATAGATGAAACAGAACACCCTTTCACTACTGGATATTACGATGATGTTAGAATTACAACTCATTACTATGTAGAAAATTTTGCGAGTTCGGTTTTTAGTGTTCTACATGAAACAGGACATGCTCTTTATGAACAGGGATTACCTCAAGAATGGAAGTATCAGCCTATAGGTAATGCTTGCAGTTCTGGAATTCATGAATCCCAGTCTCGGTTATACGAAAACATAATTGGTCGTAGCACTGAATTTTGGACACCCCTTTTCCCAAAACTGAAGGAAATTACATTTCCTAATCTTGCAAATTCCGAGTTAGACAATTTTATCCGGGCAATCAACGTAGTTAAACCTTCGAAAATACGAATAGAGTCTGACGAAGTAAGTTACAGTTTACACATAATTATTCGATTCCAAATAGAGAGAGACCTGTTTGAAGGTAAAATAACTGTTAGCGAGCTCCCTATAGTTTGGAACCAGAAATATAAAGAAATCTTAGGAGTAAAGATAGAGAATGACTCAGAAGGAGTAATGCAGGATACACATTGGGCAAGTGGATTGTATGGATATTTTCCGAGTTATGCACTTGGAAACATCTACACGGGTCAGATAATCGATGCAATTTGTCAAAGCAACGAAAAATGGAGCGATGAACTCAAGCAAGGATCTTTAGAAGCGATTCAGAAATGGTTAAGCAGAAACATCTACAGTAAAGGAAATCTATACGACCCTGCTGACTTGATTAAGAAAGTAACTGGAAGTGAATTAACGGTTAAACCATACTTGCGATATTTAGAGGACAAGTATTCGAAAATTTATGGTTTCTGATTTTTCTGACCTATGAACCAGTTAAAGAAATAGAAAACGATTAAAGCGATGATACCTCCGACAAACATAACCACTCCAGTCCACCCTATTAATTCGTTGTAAAAATTAGCGCCAATTAGAAATAAGAAACCACCTATTAGGATTATACCTAAACATATTAGATCTGTTCTGGACACGTCTTAGTTGCTCCTGCAAAGTAACGTAAAAAGGTTACATCTACACAGTATATAGATTTACCGATAATTAGCTAGCTGAAAATAGTATTCGCCGACATTTATTTCTTAATGAAGATAAGAAAAGCAGAAACAAAATTTATTCCGACATTCTTATATAGAAGACTCAACATCGTTGACGCGGGGACTTAAATAAATGTCGGGTATTGACGTAAAGAAACCGGAAAAAAGGGAAGAATTAATCAAGACGCTAATAGAAGCTTCTAAGAAAGAGTCAACCTTAAAAGGCAAGCCGACAAAACCGACAATTTCAGGAACTGCAAAAGTTCTTAATATACACAGAGATACACTCTACACATGGATGAAGGAATTTAACGTCGACTTCAAAGAAATTCTTGATCAAATGCCGACAATTGCAGACGATTTCACTGAAGATTCGGGGTGCGTTTATTTAATCGGAGAGTCTCTTGTGGGGGAAGGAAATGAAGTTGCCCACATCGACCTCATGATAGGCGATAAAAATGGACCTATTGGACAAGCCTTTGCTAACGGACTGACACAATTATCTGCAGGGCATACACCGCTATTAGCTGTAATACGACCTAATCTACCACCAAAACCGTTCACGCTTCTTGTACCGAAAGTCACAGTAAAAAATATGGCAGACACAGGAAAGATTTTCGGCCCCGCTCAAGCTGCTGTTGCAAAAGCGGTCGCAGATTCAGTTGAAGAAGGAATAATTCCGTCGGATAAAGTTGACGATTGGGTAATTATATGCAGCGTATTCATTCATCCCGAGGCTACTGACGCGCGTAGAATATACCAGTACAATTATGGTGCAACAAAGATGGCTATACAAAGAGCTCTGAAGAAATATCCATCAATCGATAAAATTAACTACGATAAAGATCGGGCGAAGCATCCAATTATGGGTTTTAAGGTTCCACGTTTATGGAGACCGCCTTATCTGCAGATTTCATTAGATGCACCTGACCTTGAAAATGCCAAGAAGATAATCGCTCAGTTACCTGGAAGCGACAGATTAATAATAGAAGTCGGTACACCGCTGATAAAACGTTACGGAACAAGAGTAATAAGAGACCTTAGGCAGGTAGCCAGAGACACCTTCATGGTTGCTGACCTTAAGACGCTGGATGTAGGAAAAGTTGAGGCAGATATAGCTTATGAGGACACCGCAGATGCGGTAGTAGCGGCTGGATTAGCACCGCCTGAAACCTTAGACGCCTTTGTCCAAGAAGCAAAACGAATGGGAATTTACGCAGTAATAGATATGCTCAACGTTGAAGATGTGCTTGGAAAACTAAAAGCGCTCAAAGACTTCCCTGATATGGTCATACTTCACCGAGGCATTGATCAGGAAACGGGCAGAAGCAGTGGATTAGAACGTATTCAGATAATTCGCAAAGCCTTCCCGAACAAGAAATTCCTTATCGCAGTTGCAGGCGGAATAGTACCTGAAACAGCTAAAGAAGCACTTGAGAAAGGGGCAGAGGTACTCATCGTCGGAAGATACGTAACACAATCAAAAGACATTGAACGTGCAGTTAGAGAATTTCTCGAATTAACACCAAGCATGCGCGAAGACGTAGACCTATTCAGAGTTCACACAGAATAACCTCTATAAAAAAACAAATTTTTTTATCTTTTTTTAAAAATTATGAGAAAACTTTTAGCGCTAAAAAGGCTAATAAGAAAAGTATACCCGCGATTAAAAAAGTGGGTAAATAATTTAATGTATCAGCTAAGAAAGGTCCTAAAAAAGAACCGAAAGAGGCACCTAAACCGACCATTACATCAAATACGCCACTTTTTCCAGCAGGTATGAGTTCCATTGAGAGAGAAAGCATCAGAATGTAATAAATCGCATATGCTAAGCCTAAGCAGACTAATACAAGTCCTGTTAGAACAGTAGGATAGAATGCAAATTGGATTGCCCCCACTAATATGAAGACTAGTAAACTTCGAAAAAGGACAAAGCGAGGCATTTGTTTTCGAACGTCCATCGATCTTGCACTTCTACCGATTAAGAAATAACCAACCATCGACCCTGTTGAATTAAGGATGTATGCAACATAAACCATGCTTGTTGGTAATCCGAGACCTTGAGAAAGAAAGATCGGTAGAGGTGTAAAGAAAATACTTGTAGCTAAAGAAAAGATAACTATCGCTAAAGCAAAACCTGCAAAGTTATCCTTTTTTAGACTACCATCCCAGTTCATGCCATGCCAAATCTTATTTGTCGATTCAACTCCTCTATAGGCGAAATCAATTTTTTTCTCGATACCAACTAGTCGTCTTTCAAAAATTATCAACGGGTCAGCAACTAATAAAACCGATAAAATGAAGGCAACTATGCTTAAGCCACTACAGAGGTATAGAGTATAGGTAGCTACAACGCTAAAACTAAGAGCAGATGCAAAAGCAAGTAAACCAATTCCTAAACCTACGAGAAAGCCTATCTCAGTAAGACCCTCGTAGAATGCATATGATCCTTCCCACTGGTCTCTACTGTAATGTTCAGCAATTAGCACATTTTTTGGAGCTTCATGTGCAACATGAAGAACCTGCATCACAACATAGAGAATAACAAAAACCGTTATGCTTTGAGCAAAGGGTTGTGTTAAGAGGAAGAGGATAACTGCTGAAGATAGGAAAGAAAGCAGAATGAATATTTTATATCGTTGAATTTTATCGCAGATGTACCCCCAAAAGAAGGAAGCGGGAATACTACAAAAAAGAGCCAATGAAGTCATTACGCCTAAAGCGACTAGAGGACTTCCAAATAGACTTGCGTCTTGGAAAGTAACCACGTATAGAGGTATGAATACCGAAAGTAAACCAAACGCTACTTCGTGGAAGAAGAATCCAAGCCGCCACATAGGAAAGAGCACATTTCAAAGAGGGATTAAAACATTTAGCCTAAGAAATTGGAAAAAGGCAAGTTTCTTCTGATAGAAGTTCGTTAATTCTCATAAATCCTTAATAGAGAGAGTTTCAACTTGATACTGCGCTAGAGAGTTGACGTTAAATGGCAAAGTTCAAGGTAATAATATCTGATCCTCAAACTGGAACTTCAAAGGTAGTTGAGCTTGAAGAAGCCCGCGCGGTCCCATTCATCGGCAGAAAAATAGGAGAAACTATGGATGGCGCAGTAGTTGATTTACCAGCACATAAATTACAGATAAAGGGCGGATCAGACAAAGACGGCGTACCCATGAAACCAAATGTTCATGGCGGTGTAAGAAGAAAAATCGTTTTAAGTAAAGGCATAGGATTCAACGGAAACAAGAAAGGCGAACGAAAGCGTAAAGCTGTCCGCGGAAATACAATAACTGATGAAATAGTACAAATTAACGTAAAAATTGTTGAGCAACCGAACAAGCCGAAAACCGAAGAATCTAAACCTGTTTCCGCACCAACGCCCCAATAACATGGGCAAACTTATTAACTTCCCCTTATCATTTAATCCTTTTAATTCATAGATACTTGTGGAAATAAACATGAGCAGCGAAAGTAAAGCTTTGCCTAAACAGCCAGAAGTCAATATTGGAACAATCGGTCATGTAGACCATGGAAAGACAACTTTAGTTCAATCCTTAACTGGGGTTTGGGCTTCTCGACACAGCGAGGAGTTGAAAAGAGGCATTACAATTAAGCTTGGCTACGCTGATTTACCAATCTTTAAATGTCCAAAATGTGAAACTCCGAAGAACTACTCAGTAAAGCCAGTTTGTCCTAATTGCTCGGGAAAAACTGATTTTATTAGAGCTATAAGCTTTGTTGATGCCCCCGGACATGAAGCACTTATGGCTACAATGCTTTCCGGCGCGGCAATAATGGACGGCGCAATTCTTGTTATTGCAGCTGATGAACCATGTCCTCAACCACAAACTCGAGAGCACTTGGCAGCAGCTGAAGTAATCGGGATAAATAACATAATTATTGTTCAGAATAAGATTGACATCGTAGACGAAAAGAGAGCGCGCCAGAGCTATCAAGAAATTAAGAACTTTGTGAAGGGAACAATTGCTGAAAACGCTCCGATAATACCAGTTTCAGCCCAACGTGGAATAAACATAGATGTTCTCTTAAACGCTATCCAAGAGATAATTCCAACCCCAAAGAGGGACGAAACTAAACCTCCGTTTATGTATATTATCCGTTCCTTCGATGTTAACAAACCTGGAACGCCTATCGAACAGATGGAGGGCGGCATAGTAGGAGGAACAATCGCACAAGGAAAATTTGTTGTAGGCGAAACCCTTGAAATTCGTCCTGGAATCATGAGCGAAAGAGAAGGAAGAACAGTACACGATCCTCTTATCAGCGAAATAGTTAGCCTTCAAGCAGGGGAAGGAAACGTTCAAGAATCAACCTGCGGAGGATTAGTTGGGGTAGGAACCCTATTGGATCCGGCTTACTCAAAAGCAGACGGATTAACCGGAAACATCGCAGGAAAAACAGGAATGCTTCCGCCAACAATAACAGAATTAATCTTAGAAACTCATGTTTTGGAACGAGCAGTCGGAACTAAAGAACAATTGAAAGTTGAAAAAATAAACCTTGATGAACAATTGCTACTCCATGTAGGCGCTGCCGTAAACGTTGGAAAAGTCACCGCTGTAAAAGGTAATCTCATTAAAGTCAAGTTAACCAGACCTGTTTGCGTTTTACCAGGTTCCAGAGTTGCATTAAGTAGGAAAATAACTGCAAGATGGAGACTAATAGGATACGGATTAATAACTGAACGCCCAGGCGGTAAACTCTAAATTATTTTTAAGCCTGATTTCTGTTTTTTAAAAAATCATTTGCTTTTTCTAATACATCCCTAGCGTTCTTGAAGGTTAATTTTTCCATAGCCTGTTTATAAGGCAACCAATCAAAACCTATATGTTCAAAAGATAATTCAATCTTTGTGCTAAAAGTTTCCATAAGGAAAAAGATTACTTCTTTTCTTACATTAAGACCTTTTCTTTTATAGAAATAATAAATTGCCTCTCTGAAGGGATCGAGGAAATGAGCATCAACAATCCCAGTTTCTTCTCGTAATTCTCTAACGGTTGTTTGCTGTTCGGTTTCTCCCTTTTCAACATTACCTTTTACGAAATCCCAGTGACCCGCCTCATATCGAAGAAGAAGATAGAGCATCTCTGAAGAGTTTTTAACGAATACTACCGCGCCACAGGATTTCTCATTCATCATGCCAATCACTGATTAATTTTATGTCTAAATCTAAGAGTCTAACCTTAAAAGTAATTCTGAAATAACACCAAAAAAATTGAATGCCAAAAGTACAATCTAGGCAAGAAGAATAACTTGAAAGCTGCAAACCCTGATTAAAATTATATTATGAATAAACAAACTACAAAACATTTGAAAATAGCATAATTCTAATGGTTAAAAAGATTTAAAACTGACTCAGGAAACTATAAGCTAAGTATTACATTTCTAGATCGTATTAGATTAAAGGATAAAAATGAAATGACAAAAACCATACCGGCTAAAAGAGAGACTCTAAAGATACTTGTAGATTCAAATGCGTTGTTTATACCCTTGGAATTTAGAATCGACATTTTTACTGAATTGGAGCGTTTAATTGGTAAGAATTTTGAGTTAATTCTTCTTTCGTCAATTAAAAAAGAATTACAGACTCTAGCTGAGAAAAGCTCTCCGAAAATCCGTAAGAATGCCATATTTGCATTAGGGATAGCTGAAAAATGCACACATGTCAGAATACATGTAAAGCCGCATGAACTTACTGATGATATAATTTTGAGAATTGCTCAGCAATGGGCGGCGCCCGTATTAACCAATGATAAACTCCTCAGGGAGAGGCTAAGAGATATAAGTGTGCCAGTGATTTACGTAAGAGAAAAATCACGTCTAGAGATTGACGGGATGATTTAAAACATGTTTAAACTAATCACTCTTCAGGATACTATCCGCATTCCACCTGAAACATTTGGTAATCCACTGGAAGCAGTAGGCCGAGAACAAGTAAGGTCAAAATACGAAGGGGTAGTTGATGAAGAATTAGGATATGTAATAGCAGTAACTAAAGTAGAAGTAAGCCCAATTGGAAAAATCATTCCAGGTGATGGCGCAACATACCATAAAGTTAACTTTTCTCTATTAGCATTTTATCCGGTAATTCAGGAAATAGTTGAAGGAGATGTTGTTGAAATTGCTGACTTTGGAGCCTTTGTTCGCATAGGTCCAGTAGATGCATTACTTCACGTATCACAACTTATGGATGATTTCATATCTTACGATGAAAAGCAAGGAGTCCTTCTAGGAAAAGAAAGCAAGAGAAAACTGTCTACAAGTGATCAGGTTCGTGTTAGAATAACAGCTGTTTCATTGGGTAGAGCAGGAAGTTCAGGCAAAATTGGTGTAACGGCAAGACAACCCTTCCTCGGAAAACTCGATTGGCTCAAAGAGGACTTAACATTGAGCAAAGAAGGAGCCGAAAAGAAGACAGAAACAAAAGAGACTACCCCAGCAAAGAAGGAGTGAAGTTAAATGAGTGAGAGAGCTTGTGCTAACTGTCATTTCATAACTAAAGAAAATGTATGCCCAAAATGCAGATCAACAAGTCTAAGTGAAGACTTCGGGGGCATAGTAGTCGTATTTGATCCTGCAAATTCAGCCGTTGCTAAAGCTATGAAAATTAAGGATAAAGGACGCTACGCGCTCAAGGTAAGATAGTCGCGAAGCAATTTTTCACCGACAAAGTTATGAATGCTATTAACTAAATATAGCGAATACTATGATCCGGAATGAGAAAAAATCGATTATTTATCGTGTTTCTCCTAAGGTATTTTCAGAACTCAAAGAGCCTTTTGGATTATTGATTAAAGGAACTTCTGCGGAAACAATGAGCAAGCTTAAGGAAATTATTGAAAAAGAAAAACCTTCAAAAATAATATCTGTTGGAGACGTAGTTTCAAAGAATCTTCATCTTTATCGAATAATTCCTCAATTAGCAATAACTGATAACAAGAGTCTGCGGGCGAGATTACCAGCTCAGGTTTTCCCATATAAGAGACTTATTAAGGTTAAAAATCCTCAGGGAACAATAACCAAACAGTCTATTCAGGCAATACAAAAAGCGTTAGAGCAAGATAAGGGAGTACAAATAAGCGTTGATGGCGAAGAAGATCTTCTGACGCTAATCACTGTTTTGAATGCGCCAGAGAATGCTTTAGTCATTTATGGACAGCCTAACGAAGGGATAGTTGTTGTTAAAGTAAGTGAGGAAAAAAAGGCAAAAGCTACAAGAATTTTGGAAGCCATGAAAATATAATATGAAAGATCAGGGACTAAGCGCTATAATCCCGAGATGTTGGTTTTTGGGCAGGTGCTTTACCAGCTTCAGGTATCATAGGCAGAGGTATCGGAGGCGGGATGTTAAGGATTCGCGATACTAAAATCGATTCAGTAAAGACAACATTAGATATAGACTGTAAAATTATTTGCGCAGGAGGTTTTTTCTGTTCATACTCGCGCAGAATCAGGTCAAGTTCGTTTCTATCTCCCTGAACATAAGCACTGCCCTTAAGGCTCATCTGTGCTATAGAAGGATTGTAAGTTATAGTTAAAACAAAAGGAACTTCAAGGGATTCATCCGCTTTCTTTTCGATGTTGACTACATTTATATTAGTACTTATCTGGATATTTGGTGCGGGTTTTCGATTATCCCAATAACGGTCAGCTGAAATATTTGCTATAGAAACGTTTACTCTTATCATGCCCAAACCATCAAAAGGATAAGGAGAGAATCAACAATTTAAAACTGCTGATTACTCAAGAGATTAAGCTCGTTTGTATCTAGTAAAGCCACAGTGACCGCAGGTGAATCTGTCGTGATGATCGGCCATGAAGTAACCAGGACCGCAACGCTCACAAGTAGGACGAAGTCTTGCTACTTTTTCGCCTTCAAGTTTGTAGATAGAGTAAATTCCTTTTTCCGTCTTTTTTGATTTCTTTTCAGCCTTAGGTGCTGATTTATCGGCGCCCTTTGATTTAGCTTCCTCTTTCTTCGGAGCTTCAGTTTTTGGGGCTTCTTTAGGTGCAGGTTTCTTGGACATGTTATGCTTTTGCTCCTTCAGCGGGTTTTTCTGATGGAATATTTCGTTTTATAATATAATCAGGTTCAATGAGTTTGGCTTGCTCAATTGATTCGTAAGCGTTTGCAGCACCAAGGGTTGTGCTAGTTCCCGTCAGGGTTCTCATTTTCTTCACAAAGATTAGTTTATCACTGATTTGCAGCTCAGAGGCAATAGATCGTTTTATATCCAGACGCACCGGAGTTTTCCCTTGAGTATGTTCTACTCTGAATTTGACCTCTTTACGTTTTAAGAGAGGGTTTTCTTTTTGGGAGATTATTTTGATTTCCATTTGTTTCTCACTCGTGTAAGTATCTATCTAATTTTACTTTAGCGGTACGTACATTGATGAACGAGATGCACCGATACCTGGAGTACCATGTCGAACTGGCTTGTTGGTTATAGCGAATTCGCCAATGTAGTGACCAATCATTTCAGCTTTAATTTCGACAGCAACAAACTCTTTGCCGTTATGAACATTGATTTTTGAACCTACCATTTCTGGCAGGATAATCATGTCACGTACATGAGTTTTAACTGTGGTTTCTTTTCCTTTTTTACTTGCTTCTTGGGCTTCGCGCATCTTTTCAAGTAATATGCGTTGCTCAGGTGTTAAACCTCTTTGTAGACTTCTGCGTTGTCTTGATGGAAGGATGTTTATGAATTCGTCCATAGACATACCCTGCAAACTGACGAGCGAATGACCCCTGTAACTGAATTCTTTTGGCATTTTTTCTCATCCTTTTTTAATTTTTAGGCGCTATAAACTTTCTCCTATTGTATAGCCCGTTTCTTTTTCTGTCCTGGCCCTCTGGCAGCAATTAATCCGACTTTTTGTCCTGGTGGTGCGCCATGTGAGGTTGTGGTTGTTCTGCGTGCACTTCTCTTGCTGCTACCGTATGGGTGTACAGCTGGAACCATTTTGCGACCGCTGGTTCGAGGATACTTGTGACCTTTAGCTTTCATAAGGTGGAATTTCTCACCCGCCTTTAGGAAAGGTTTGTCTGTTCGACCTGCAGCTGCAACAACACCAATGGTTGCCATACAGTAATCGTTAACATATCTTGTGCGGCGTGATGGTAATCGGATCATTGTACCTTGGGGAGTGTGAGCTACAACGGTAGCGTATGCACCTGAAGATTTTGCAAGTTTTCCGCGATCACCTGGTCGGAGTTCTAGGTTTGAAACCAGGGTGCCTTCAGGGACCTTGCCTAGAGGGAGAATATTTCCAACTTCAGCAGGAGCTTTTCCTCCCAATTGAATTAGTTGCCCTTCGTGGGTTCCTTCAGGAGGCACCATGTAACATGTGTCACCGTTTTCGAATTTGACAAATGCTAAGGGTGCACCACGTCCAGGGTCATGAACAAGAGATTCTATCGTACCCTTTACGGCTATTTCGTATGCCTCTTTAGGGGTCATTGCTGGATATTGGGCTGCAGCAACACGCTTATGTGTTGACGCACGGTAAGTTGAACCGCCACGGCCGCGTCTTTGTACACGAATTCGTTTTCCCATTAATCATACTTCCAATAAATTTACAAAATTCCAAGCTTTATTGCAACATCTGAAGCTTTGTATTCAGGAGTGAGCTTAACGAAGGCTTTCTTTTCCCCTTGGGGGGTGACAAGCATAGTAATTTTTGCTACTTTTACCTCGTATAGTTGCTCAACTGCTTTTTTTACGTCAGCTTTTCCGGCTTTCAAGTTTACTATAAAGATTAGTTTGTTATCTTTTTCCACCATAAGACTTGCTGATTCAGTCATCAAAGGATAGAAAATTACTTCGCTGGTATCCATTATGCGTTTTCTCCTTCACCGTATAATTTTTCAATTTGAGCTATAGCCGCGCTTGTCCATAGAGTCAATCGTCCTGGATGTGTACCTGGGGCTAGAAGTTCAGCGTTAAGATTTTTTACTGTAACTACATCAACACCAGGAAGGTTGCTTGCTGTTTCAACGAGACCTCTATTCTCAGATACGACAATAAGGGGACCTACGGCTTGCTTCATTTTTCTGCCTCTTTGTTTTCCTTTTCCAGCGCGGACCTTGCGGCTTTCTCGAACTCGGGAAATATCATTCAGTACACCCAAGTTTGATAGCGCTTCCTCAACTTCTTTTACTTTTGTCAAAGTTTCCAAGGAATTCTCAATTATCAAGGGGATTTCAGGAATTGCTTCAATTTCATGGCCTCGAGAAGCCACTGTCTCTTTTTGTGAAGTTGCTGCAATAGCAGAGAGTAAAGCAAGACGTTTCTCTTTTTTAGGGATCTCTTTAGTAATTCGTGTTTCAGCTCTAGGAGGATGTGCTTGTCTTCCACCTACTGTTCCAGGGGCGAATGCAGCTTTGCCGCCGCCGCCTTTTTCACGGGGTACACGAGCAAGAGCCATACCAGTACCACGCGATTCAGCTGAAGTCCGTTTTCCAGCCATTGGGTCTCTACCTTGAGGCTGAAGTCTATGAGATTGAATTGATAAAACGGCTCGTTTTATGACATCAGGTCGTAATGGAGTTTCGAAAATAGAAGGGAGATCTGTTTTACTAGTTGGCTTTCCTTCAAGATTATAAATTTGTGCACTTCTTTTAGTCAGCATTATTTTTCACCGTTATTTTCCTTGTGGCGATTCTAGCGAAACATAAGTTACTTGAGGTGGTGCTTCAGCTGTCTCTTTTGGACGTGCAGGATATCTAAGTTTTATAGTACGTTTTTCTGTACCTGCAACACTGCCCTCGATTATTATGTATGAGCTTTTTAGATCACCGTATCTTATGAAGCCGCCTTTAACGTTCACTTCTTTGCCCTCTTTACCAATCTTGAGGATGCGTTTGTTGTATTCGATTCTTTGATGGTAGCCCATTTGACCTGCTCGTGGAATGGAGTACATAAGGTGATGAGGATTCCATGGACCTAAAGTTGCAATACCACGTTTTGTTTTTCGACCTTTAGCCTGTAGCTTGGTTACGCCCCAGCGCTTAACTGGACCTTGGAAACCCTTTCCTGTTGTTACAGCACCTATGTCGACAAATTGACCACTCTTAAAAACTTCCTCGGGAGTTATGGTTTTTCCTAAGAGGTTCTTCGCGTAATCTAACTGTTGCTGGATTGTGCCTCCGCCGATTTCGATTTCTGTCACTTCAGGTTTCTTCTTTGAAAG
This sequence comes from uncultured Candidatus Bathyarchaeia archaeon, assembly GCA_964596465.1. GTDB lineage: Archaea > Thermoproteota > Bathyarchaeia > Bathyarchaeales > Bathycorpusculaceae > JADGNF01. The sequence continues at coordinate 22,429 of CAZQTZ010000003.1, forward strand.
ATTCGCTTGTGTTGGTTGGGTAGCAACTATTGCACGAATATTTGAAGTCTCAGCCACATTTTCACTTATCTTCTTTAGCATCTCTTCAGTGTTAAAGGTTTCAGGTAGAATTAAGGCACGTTCAAGCTCTGCTGGAGGATTCTTCATCCAACATTCGGTCTGCTGTTGAAGACCGTATGAACTATGACTATAAGTACGTATTCCGCATAGAATCACAGGTGGAGTTTCGATAATAGTTGCGGCACGCATGACTTCTTTTCCATAGTTTGGAGATCGTTTTCTATCCTCTATAGTAAAAACGTAAGTCATACCTGCTTTGTAACCTAGGAATCCTAAGAGCCTAGGTGTATCTGCATCGATTTTTGGCCAATAGCGAATTCTAGCAACTGGCTTTTTAGCACGGTGCCTAGGCAAATAAGCTAATGAACCATGTTTTGGAGCATGATGTTTTCGGTGACCCATCTTACTTCCGCTTCGCGAAGGGTAGCAATGAGAAATTAGAGTTATAAACGTTACCGTTCAATATGATGCTTAATCTACTGTTTTCTGCCCCAATAAGCTAGAATACTTAAAAAAACCGCCTTCTCAATAAGGCTACAAGAAAAAGTAGAAATTGATTCAAAAAAAGCTGATACTGTATATTGCATCTTTGTTTGGTCAAGCAGGCATGTCTGATGGACAAGGTAATATTCTGTCAATGGAAAACGGCGATGCTTTCTAATCTTATAGAATGACTGATGGCGCATTCCAATACAAATCCATATTACAACCCCCAGCAGATATACCAGCAGCTAAAGAAAGCCTCACAGGAATAGCGTCTTTCCTCAACACCTACGAGTTTGAGGACACCTACTATGAATTTGTTACAATATTCCTCTTTTTCTTTTTTATCGCGTATTTTTAGGTAAACTGTGCTCTTATCAGAATTAACTTTTCAAAGAAAGCCAAAGATTGAGTAGCTATAATCTTTGCTTTTAGACCGTAATTTGCGAATTTTTCTATTGTTTCATCTACACTGGTAAGTGTAGATTGCATAAAAAGAATTTTGCCACTTTTTTGAAGATATTTTGAAGCTTGAGAAATGAAGCGGTCCATGACCTGTCTTCCAGTAATACCACCATACCAAGAATAGCCCAGCCAAGAATCAAGTTCATTTTCCTCGGAAGGAACATAAGGAGCGTTAAATAGAATTAGATCAAACTTAGCAGCAGGTCTAATTGATGATAACAAGTCGCTACGTATGAAAAGGATTTTTCCGCTTACCTTATTGAGTTTAGCGTTTTGATTTGCACAATGAATAGCATAAGGATTTAAGTCTACTGCTAGAACTTCGGAAGCTTGCCTAGAAGCAAGTATTGCTAATATCCCGGAGCCAGTCCCTATTTCGAGTACACGTTCATTTTTTCCTACGTCAAGATTCTCAGCAAAAAGAAAAGAGTCTTCAGCGGGATCATAGACATTTTCATTAATAATAAATGAAAAATTGCCAAAAAAGACTTTCTTATTGAAGGCCATCAGCTAATTCTCCAAATTCTTCAGGAGACAACTCTCTTGCACGCCTTTCTTTAAAATCAGAAGCGATAACCATGTTTTCAGCTTCTGCTTTAGTGACTTTCCTTTCAGTTTTCAAAAAAGAAACTATCGAATTCCCAATTTTCTTATTTCTCTGACTGAAAAGCCACTTGGTTAGTCTTATAAAAAAAACAACGTCTCTTATTTTAAATGGTTTTTCCACCCATGGTTTGAGCCTTAGAATAACAGAATCGACGTCAGGTTGAGGATAAAACATCCATTTTGGCACTTCATCTAGTAATTCCGCCTGGAAATATGGAACAGTTATGACCTTTAACCAGCCATACTCCTCACTTCCCACAGGGGCAACTAATCTATTAGCAAACTCTTTCTGCACAACTAATATTGCACATTCAAAGGTATAATCTAAAAACCAAGTAACAATCTGTGAAGAAAGATAGTATGGAGGTAAGGAAATGACCTTATTAAAAAAAGGAACTTTAGTCCGAAGCATATCCCCTTCAATTACTGAAATGTTATTCAATTCCTTAACTTGCTCGATTAAGATTTTTACAATTTTTGGATCTTTTTCTATGGCTACTACAGATTTACATTTGCCAGCTAAATATTTAGATAAAAAGCCTAGCCCAGCTCCGGCATCTAATACTACATCAGTATTATTTATAGCCGCATAAGAGCTAAGTTTAGGAAAGAGTGAGAAATCAACCATAAAGTTTTGGCCTAAAAGCTTATTTGCCGTTAGGTTATTTTTTTGAAGTAAATATTGAACTTCTTGAATACTCATTTATCTCTTAGGCGACCATGAAGTTAATGGAATCTAGTAAAAAGGCGATATTTACTGTCGCCTTCAAGTTCTTCCATTACACGTTTGGTAATGAGCTTCACTGGACTAGGCAGTTCGGTTCGTTTCATAATATCTTCGTAACTCTGGAAAGGCTTCTTGTCGCGTTCGTTTATGACTTGCCACATATATTTTTTTCCAATTCCAGGAATCAATTCTAAGGCATGCATACGAGGGGTGATTGCGCGTGCAGTATTAAAGAAATTCACAAACCATTGTTCACGGTTAGTCACGATTTTGCTAATAGTAGAGGGAAGTTCAGCTTTAGCTGCTGCAGTCAACTCCTCAAAACTAATTCGTCCTATTATGTAGGTTACTTCTTCTCTTGAATCTTTTCCAACATAGACGCGATCAGAGGGTTTAAGCATAAGACCTTCTTTTACGAGAGTTTCTAAGAGTGTAAAAAACTCCTCGCCTACGCACTGAATTAAAGCTCCCGCTCGATAACCAGCTCGGCCAGTAGGGCGAAAACCTGGTTTACCATGTTGTAAGAAATCTAGTACGTAAGCGTACTCCTCGTATTGCTTCTCCATAGTAGTCTCTCTCTATCTAATACTTAGTTAATCCTTAAAAATACTTGTGATTGTTTGCCTACTTGACTGCGCGGTGTTGGTTCAAGAGGTCAACGATGGCAGTTAGCTTTTGTGTTTCGATAATTTTTCTACCGCCCGCTAAGAAAATACGTAATTCATCCACACTTTCAGGCATTGCATTAACAATCTGAACAGCTTCGATTTCCTCCAATCCGTATTCTCTAACGAGAGTTTCTAAGAGTTTTTCAGCGCTAGCAACATCAACTTTAGAAAATTTAGATACATAATCTAGCGTTCGACGTTGGAATTGATCTAGATTAGCCTCTCCGATTGATTCTAGCAACTGTTTTACTTGAGGTAAAGTGATTCTGCTTTCGCTTAACTCTCGTTTTCCCATTTTAATTACCTTTGTATGGTTCTAAATGTTCTGTTCGAACTATAATTTCACGCTGAGAGTTGCCTTGTGCAACACTTACGACGTATCCTCGACCACGCTTATCAACTACTTTTCCGATTTTGCCATGGAACCTTCGGTGAGGCAAACTCTTCTGCTGGCTAGAGTCTATCTTTATGATTACGCTTGCACCAGTTTCATATTCATATAGAAACTTGGTTAGTTTTGGTTTACCTTTTTGCCTAGGTCCTTTTGTCATGAGGCTACGGGTTCCCGCGCAATATCCTTTTGATGGTTTCATTCATTTTTCACCTTGTTGGATCTTCCATAATTACATTCAAAACGTCAAGTTTTAGAGTCTTCGCTGGATTTTTAAGTATTTCTGCAACGCTAGGCGTTGTTCTTCCTTCATCTCCAGACACCAATTCTTTAACGTAGAGACCGCCTTGACAACGTACTTGCGCCTCGGCCTCTTTAAGTGACACCTTCTTAACTTTAAGCTTATATATGTATCTTTCTCGGACTAAATCCGCTCGTCTATGTAAAACACGTATTGGTGTCTGCTGTTTTATTGTTATATTGTTTAGCTTTTCTTCTATCAGAGTCATATCGGAATCCGTGATTTCGTTTTGAAAAGCTATTAGAACACGGTATTCTTTTTGAGCGTTTTCAGCTTTCTTAATTTTACGTATTACATCTCGAGTTGAGAAACGTAAACGTGAAATCTCAACCTTTTCCTTAGCGCCTAAGTTGATAACTTCTTCAATTTTTTTCAAGTCTATAGAGCGCTTTCTGGGTTTAGAAACTTCTACGACAAAGGGACGCCCTGGACCTAACATACGAGCATCCACATCTTCTCTGCCTGAAGCATGAAAAGAGGTCGCTCTACCTTCAGCTACGTCCATGATAGGATTTGATATCAACTCTTCAACAGAGTCAGGGTACAGTTTGCCTGTGCCGTTGCATTCACTGCATCCTTTACCTCTGCAATTTGAGCATAACCATTTTGACTGAGGAATATCTCGAACGAGTTTTCTATATCGCCCTGCCACAAACAAAGGATTAATTTGCAGTTTTATGGTTTCAGTAAAAGGATTAATTATTATCATAATATCTGGCTTCTTAAATTCAGCAGGCTTGCCAGTTTGAGATTCTATCCTTTTGCCTATCACCCGGCTAAATTCATGTTTGATGCTTTCACTATATCCCACATCAAAAGTTGCCTTGAATTCATCTTCCCTTTCTGTTACAGAGTTTGGTATTTCAATCCCAACTAGAAAGGTTTCAAATTCATAAGGCGCGGTTTTTTCCAGAATTTTCTGCGTTAAATCAGCAATATGATCAAAATTGCCTTCACATAAGAAACAGTGAGAACTCTCTATGCGCGGGATTCTCTTGCTGAGGTGTTTTAGCGTAGCTTGAGCTTCGGGGTAGAGTCCGTTGGTTGCTAAAATTTTTAGCTTTTTTATGCCCACATTCTCTTTTTCTGAGGCTAACGCATTAGCTTGTAAAGTTAAAATTAGTTTTAGGGCTTGCCCGCGGCGATTATTTTCTAAGCCATACCCGAGAAGGGCAAATTGTCTGCCAAGACAATTATCACAAAGAGTATACTTCTCAAGCATCTGCGTTGTTTTTTCTAAAATATCCATAGTCTAATCCTACTTGAAATCTTGAGCGAACCCTTTTCCGCCCATTCCACCCATTCCAGGCATAAAAGGCAACTTTCCTTTCTTCCGTTTCATCATTTTTAGCATTCTACGCATCATAACATATTGCTTCAGTAATTCTTTAACGTCTTTTTCACTGGTTCCAGAACCACGTGCAACCCTTCTAATTCGGGAGTAATTGAAAATTTTTGGATTATCCTTTTCTTGAGGTTGCATTGATTGAATTATTACTCTCCATTTTTCCAATCTGCCTTCGGCTGAATTAAGCATGTCTTCCGGGATATTCTGAGACATACCCGGTAGCATATTGAGGACTTTTCGGAAAGGCCCCATTCCTTTTACAGCCTCAAATTGCTCATACATATCGGTTAATGTGAATTTGCCGCTAAGAATTGCTTTAGCTTTCTTTTCAGGCACTTTTATTTCAGCGTCTTGAACCTTCTCAAGCAGAGTCTCTAAATCGCCCATACCTAAGAGACGTCCGACATATCTGGAGGGCACAAACAGTTCAAGGTCTTCGACTTTTTCACCGGTTCCTATGAATTTTATGGGGGCACCTGTTGCTGCGACAGCTGAAAGTGCACCACCACCTCGAGCTGAACCGTCCAATTTAGTTATTAGAATTGAGCCTATCGGGGTCGCTTCATTGAAGGTTTTAGCTTGAAGAAGCGCTTGCTGGCCAATTGTGCCATCGATAACCATCATGATTTCGTTTGGTTTAACAATTTTTTCAAGGCTCTTCATTTCTTTTATTAGTTCTTGTTCCTCTTTATGCCGCCCTGCGGTGTCGACTATAACAACATCCTTGTCTGGGAACTGCTTTAGACCTTCATTAACTACTTTCACGGCGTCTTTTGCCTTTGGATCCCCAAATATTGGGATGTTTAGTCGCGTTGCTAGTTGTTGAAGTTGAGCATATGCACCTGGTCGATAGGTATCTGCGCATATTAGTGCAGATTTGAGTCCCTTCTTCTGGAAGTACCTTGCTAGTTTAGCAGCATGGGTTGTTTTTCCTGAACCTTGTATACCAACCAGCATTAGAACAAATTTCTTTCCAGGTTCCATCTTCAGAGGGACGTTTTTTTCACCGATGAAGCGTGTTAATTCTTCGTAAACAACTTTGATAACGTGTTCCCGTCTTGAAATTCCGGGGGGAACATTCTCTTTTAGAGCTCGTTCTTCGATTCGTTTGGATATTCCTAGAACTAGTTGTACATTTACATCCGCCTGTAATAATGCTCTTTGGATGTCTCTTACTAGTTCTTTAACTGCAGCTTCATCCACTACTGAAGATTTGAATATTTTTTTTATCGCTTCAGTAAGAGAAGAACCTAAACGATCGAAGGACATTTGTGTCTCCAGCTTAAAACATCTTAGCGCCTTTAAATAAATATTGCAGTGAAAAGATTTACAGACTTATATTGCTTGGTAAAAGATAGCCAAGAATATTGATCTGCACTGTTGTATTAGTTTTGAAGCCTCAGTTTCCCCATTTAGAGTTCTCTTCACATAAATCAGACGGCTCTTCATGCATCATTGGCTTCACCTAGTAATGCATTATCGTAGAAATTAACCTTAATGCAAACTAAGTAAGGTTAATGCAACTTGATAAGCTTTAGAAATAGAGAGTAATTTTCAAAGAAGAAGTTACCTGTTAAAGACCTCTTTTCTAGAGAGGAAAGAGCCTTAGAAAAAATAAGAGGCTACTTTACTCGGGTAATTTTTACTTTTCCTAATATTTTCCAATATTCGACTTCTGCGCCAGAAACTATTTTTTCTTTTGCGACATCTTCTTCAGCTGGATAAGGGGCATCTAGGTATTCATATGTCTCTAAATCCATAATCTGAATGCCGCTAGGATTGATTGCAAAAACTTGTCCAGGTCTTTTGTCTATGATTGGGACCTCGGCGTTTGCATCAACAGGTTTAACAAATTGCCTCTTTTGGCCGTCAAAAACACCTATGGCGACTATTCTTGCTTTAGCTGAACCGTGTTTTCCAGGTTTAGATTTTGTTATATCCACTATGCGGCACGGTTCGTTATCTATCATCATGTAGCCTCCGACGCGTAATTCTCCTACGTCCATTGGTTTGGTCATGCTCTCACCAAATATCTATTCAATTACAGCAATTCTAAACAATCCCATATATAGATTTATGGTCGAGTTTTCAAATCCCTTCTTGTTTACTTTCTTTTTGGAAGATAAAGTTCCATATAAAAAGGCTTCAAGTTAACGCCCCCGCCAAATTCTTCAAGCATTGAAAGTTAAAAAGCGCGGGCAAAACCTAAACCAGGATTTCACGTCAGTTGGCTCCAGATTTATTTTAAGCGAATTTGATTACTATTCAGCATCATTAAACTGGGAAGCTAAATGGAATAAGTCGCCGACGAAAGTATTAATATAGAATATGATTTGGTATTAACTGGCCGGTGGCAAATTTGTTTAAAAGCGTCGGGTTAGTAGTCCGCTATGATAAAAAAGAAGCCTTGAAACTAGCGGACGAGTTAGTAAAATACCTCGAGACCAAAAACTTAGAGGTTTTCCTTGAAGATTCTCTTAAGGGAAAAGTGCATGCCCGAGCAAAAATGGTTCCGCTAAAAGAGATGCGGGTTGATTTCATAATAACTATAGGAGGGGATGGCACAATCTTACGAACTTGTTTAGCTATCCCTAAGCCTGAACCCCCGATTTTGGGTATAAATATGGGCGTTAGGGGTTTTCTTACTGCTGTTGAACCAGAAAATGCACACACTGCGATTGATAAAATATTGAAGGGGGAGTATAAGGTTGAGAAATGTGGCAAGCTTGCAGCTGTTGTTGATGGAAAAACAATACCAGATGCCTTGAATGATGTTGTTATTGCGGGCAGAGAACCATCAAAAATTGTTTACATACAAATTTACAAAGATGACAAACCAGTTCTACAATGTGAAGCTGATGGATTAATAGTTTCTACACAAACTGGATCAACAGGATACTCTCTGTCAGCAGGCGGATCAGTTTTAGATCCTGAAGTTGATGCTATTGTAATAACACCTGTTTGTTCATTAACAGTTTTTCGTTCGATTGTTTTCCCTGCAAGCTGCAAAATAACGATAGAAGCTACCAGATCAAAAGATATGGTAGTTCTGGCGGATGGAAATTTCCGTTTACCGTTACCATCTAAAAAGGCTTCGATGACTGTTTGCCGCTCTAAGAATTTTACTACATTTATCCGATTTGAGGATGAATTCTATAACCGCCTTCAAAACAGGTTACTCTTTAAGGGTCCACGATGAACAAAGAAAATAGAAACGCATCAAAGAAAACCATAATGGTTCTGGACACCTCAGCTTTTGTCGGAGGCTTTGATCCTTTTTCTATAAGCGAAGAACAAGTTGCGCCCCCCTTAGTAGAAGAAGAAATCAAAACAAACCTAATGAGAAAAATAAGGTTTAATACAGCAATTGAAAGCGGTAGAATAAGAATTATTGAGCCATCAACCGAATTTATGGGTAAAGTAAAAGTTGCTTCTGCTTTAGCTGGTGACTCTTTCTACTTGTCAGAAACAGATATTCAGATACTTGCTTTAGCTTTAGAATTGAAAAATAGAGGAGAAAAACCTCAGATAGTAACTGATGATTATTCAATTCAAAATGTTGCGAAGAAGCTTGAGTTAAATTTCGTCTCAATGATTACTTTTGGAATTCGGCGTTTTCTCAATTGGATCAGATATTGCCCTGCTTGTCACAAAAAATATCCTGCGAATTATAAAGAAACCACTTGCCAAATATGCGGCACAGAACTTAAAAGAAAACCTCAAAGGCCACAGTTAGAGAAGTAAGAAGAAGAATAAGCAGCAACCCTTCTATTCCGAATATAGGTAAGGCTATTTGTTTTGCTTTCTTAATACTTCTATCTACAAGACCAGTTAAGGGTTCAAGTGATTTTGCACCCATAACGCGTATTTTTGGTATAATTAGATTTAAAGAACCTGCTTTACAATTTTCCATTTTATTTTCCGCTGTTTGAACACAGTCTTTAATGTATGAAATAAGCAGGTCTTGATTCATTGCTTCTCCAACTGGATGATAGCCACGTTGGCCTCGAACAAGGGCACTTACTGCATGAGTATCAGTTGTAAAGACTTCGCAACCACTAAAACCAGCAAGTTTTATTGAGGAGAGGATTTTTTCACGTAATCCTGAAATCATGTTGTTTCCATCAATTACCACATATGCTGTTTTTTGTTCGCCAACTTTAACTGTAAGAGCCGTTATTCCTCCAGCCCCCATTCCTTCTTTAAGAGTAAAATCTTTGGGATAAAGGGTTGCCGCTCCTACTTTAAATGGGAAAGAGGATTGAGAAACAGCCATATGTAAACACTTGGAGGCCACAGAACTTAGTGCCTCTATAGTAGCTTCAACTTCGTTTGAATTTGTTATACTATTATGTGCATTAATTATTATTGATGATTCAAGACCGAGTCTTTTAGCTTCTTTACTAATAATATTGTTAAGTTCTTGAGGTAGATCCTCAGTAGTTTTGGGAGCAAGGGTTAAGGATAAGACAGCTGTTTTTCCAAAAATTTGGCATGACGCAGTAATAAAACCTTCACTAACTTGGATAAAAGGAGTTGCTATCTCAATTAAAGCAGGAAACTGTGCAGCGTCTATAATGGTCTTTATTATTTTTTCATTTTCTACTTGCGAAGCAGCATTACGTTCGTGGCCTACTAAACCTAGAGGAACACATGTTTCTCCGCCGTATTCCTTTTCAAAAGCATGCTTAAGTAAAGAGGGTAATAGACTACTGCCTATATTCTTAAAAGGCCCAGGATGAATTAAAGGAACCACTATTGCAGCTTTATGCTTCGAAGATGTGAATTTTAGAAGAGAAACGTCTACATCAGCATCTTCACCGAGCTTCTCTAATATTGACTCTAGTGGAGTATTATGAGAAGTTACCCAATTGAGCATAAACGCTCGGAAAAGAGGTAGGGAAGGGACGCCGTATTCTTTTTTTCCAATATTATTTAAGAAATTTAGAAAGAAATATCCAAAACC
>CAZQTZ010000004.1:0-27173 GCA_964596465.1 uncultured Candidatus Bathyarchaeia archaeon
TCCAAGGCGCATTAGACTTTGTAATTCTAAAGCCCGCAATTCAGGAAGCAGTTACTGCCGCCTCTGTAGCTCAACCGGTTCAGCAAGCTTCGCCAGTACAACAAAACCAAACTGTTTGCCCTACCTGTAAAGGTGCCTTAACTTACATCCCTCAATACCAGCGATGGTATTGCTATTCATGCAAAAAGTACGCATAAATAGAATCTAATATTTCCTTTTCTTCCTTTTCTCTTTCTTAATCTGTCTTATTCTGCTTGTTCTTATACGACTTTTGTTGGCGCCTAAATGCCTTCCTAAGGAGTATCTATTGTTGAGGTTTTAATTTTCCAACTAAGAATACTTTATCTATAAGCATCAGCAATAGTGCGTAAGTCTTTAAAGCACAACCGTATATGGAATAAGAGAGGAAAAACAGGATGTTTAAGCTCAAAGTCAACGATGCCAAACTTCTAAGAGATATGTCGACTGCAATCTCTATTCTTGTTGATGAAGCAACCTTTAAAATTGAACCTGATGGCTTGAAGCTACGAGCCATGGATCCTTCACGTGTTGCCATGATTGATTTTGAATGGCCAAAAACAATCTTTGAAGAGTATATTTGTAATGAACCTGCAAAGATGTGCATAAACATAAGTGAGCTTTTAAAGCTGCTCAAACGCGCAGGCAAAGATGAAGCAGTAGAGCTATCTTTAGATGATGCTACAGGACGCCTACAAGTTAAAGTAAGCGGAAAATATACCCGCAACTTCACTATGCCTACACTCGAAGCATCCGAAGAAGAAGTACCCACGCCAAAAATCACATTTAACGTAAAAGCGAAAACCACAACTCAAGGCTTAAGTCAAGCAATCGAAGATGCCCAGCTCGTTAGTGACCACGTCAGAATCGAAGCCGACGCTGAGAAATTAACTCTAAACGCCACCGGCGATTTAATGGGTGCAAACATAACACTACAAAAAGGCAGCGATGCACTACTAGATTTAGAGACAAAAGAGAATTCAAAAGCAACTTTCAGTTTAAGCTATCTCTCCGAAATCATAAAAGCCGCCTCAGCAACATCCGACATAGCAACTATAGAGTTCTCATCTGATATGCCTGTTCGAATTGACTTTCAGCAGACAAAAGAAGGAAAGCTAACATTCTTCCTAGCACCAAGAATCGAAACTGACTAATGAGTACCTTGGCATGTTCTTGGAACCAGTTAAGTTCACCCAGAACGACCTTGCCAAGTACCCTTTTCTAAAAGAAACAGCTGAGCATTTGAAACTGTTAGATCTCAAAATTGAGGACTTAACAAATCCTGAACTCGTACGAATTCTTCATCGCGCACAGGAAAGACTTGAAAAGGCTGTTTTATTTTTTTCTACTGGCGAGAGATATGAAAACGATGTAGAAATTCCTTCTTTTCCAGTTGCTATCCTTTTAGCCTTAGCTACTAAGAATAGTTTTATCAAAAAACGTTACGCTTTGGCTGAGGCAAAACAAGCTTTTAGTTATCTGCAGGCTGAGTCAAATGAACGATTGATTGCGGTTGCTAAAAATTTTGATTGGGATATCACTCTTAATAAGGATTCAAAAATTCCTTTCGAGTTATGCATCAATGTTGCTGATTATCTAAGAAATGTAACCCATCTGCGTGATCAAAAATGGAAGCTTATCAATCGATTTTTAACCAATGGTAAAGTATATCTTAACCAGCATGATGTTGCCCGCTTACTTGAAGAAGAAATTCAGAGACGTATAGAAAAAAGATTAGAGGTAAATGAAGGTCAATCTTTCCCCCCTGAAATAGAGGCAATTGCTCAGCATATAACTTTGATAGCTAAGGAGAAAATTGGCGAATCTGAGATGGAAGGTTTCCCAAAAATTGTTTCCCAATCAGCTTTTCCTCCTTGTATTGTGGCTTTATATGAAGCAGCATCTAAGGGGAAACATCTTTCACATATTGGTCGCTTTACGTTGACCTCTTTTCTTGTTACTATTGGTATGCCGCCAGAAAAGGTAACCGAGGTTTTCAAAACTTCTTCTGATTATAATTCTAGATTAACGCGGTACCAAGTTGAGCATATTGCTGGTTCAAAGGGCTCAGGAACACGCTACACTCCTCCTAGTTGTGCTACCCTTCAAACACATGGAGTTTGTGTTAATAGTGATGATTTATGTGGGCGAGTTCGTCATCCATTAAAGTATTATTTAAGAAAACAACAAGCTACTCCCTGAATCATTTGCTTACCTTCTAAGGTAGTTTTTTGGTGTTTTGTTGGAGTATAATGTTTATTAAATTTAGCTTCATAGTTGAAAGGTGAGGGCGCTTCGGGATGCATTCCACTGTAATTGGTGATTTGGGAGTTGAATCTAAGGTGGGGGTTATCCTTCCTACCTATTGCGAAGCGCAAAATATTGAAAAAATAATCATTGAACTTGCCAGTCTTCCTCTTAATCTAGCTATTTTGGTTATAGATGACTCCAGTCCTGATGGAACCGCCGATATTGTAAGAAAAATGCAGCAGACTTATCCTGATGTTTTATTGCTTGTCAGATCAGAGAAAGGTGGCTTGGGTACAGCTATAACTGATGGCTTTCGTACTTTTTTATCTTTAGAGAAAGTTCCCGAGTTCGTTGTAACTATAGATGCTGATTACTCACATAATCCTAAAGATATGCCTCGTTTGGTATCCAGTATGTCAGAAGGGTGCGATTTGGCAGTTGGTAGTCGGTACTGTAAGGGCGGTAAAACTGCTGGATGGCCTTACACAAGAAAAATCATCAGCCGAAGCGCCAATGCTTTAGCTCGCACAGTATTAGGTTTGAAGCTCCATGACTGTACAAGCGGCTATAGATGCTACTCAACTGTTTTTCTTAAAGAGATTTTGCCTTTCTTACACAGCCAAACTTATGATATTCAAATTGAAACAGTTAAACAAGCACATTTGAAAGGATTTGAAACTAAAGAAATCCCTATTTTATTTGTTAACCGTAAACGCGGTAAATCCAAGCTCTCTTTTGTTGAAATCGAAAATTACGTTTCCTACATTTTCAAGAATATGTTGCATAAGTAAAAATCTGATAACCCTTTTTGTTTTCCAAAGTTTATTTTAGTGATATCTTTAAAATTAAGGATTGCTAAATAGCCCCTATGCTCATGCATTCCGCTTGCCATGATGTTATTTGCAGAGGAAATCCGATATGAGAGAGCATTTAGCTAAATTATCCATATTTGCTTTTATCTCTCTTCTGACGCTGGGCATAGTTTTGGGTGTTTTAAGTTTTTATCCAGTTGATGGTGTAGGAAAGTCTTCGCAGGTCATAATTGATGATTCTTTCACTCTATCCTCACATGAAACTTATCGTCAAGGTCTTGGCAGCTTTTATGGAGATGAAAACATATCAATAATTATCAATAGCAGCCCTGAGTTTCCTCTCAACTTCACGTTATTAACCTATAATGGGCCTCAATACAACATAACTTTTTCCAGAAATATCAGTTATACTTTTCCTGCAGGTGCCGATTATTACGAGGCGTCATTCAATACGAACGCACCTACAAAACAAATCACTCTCCAAGTTAGCGTTCTTAGTCCAACAGTTACTTACCCTTTTTCATGGCTTACTACACCCGCTAAAGCTCTGTTTTTCTTCAGTTGGATTGCTTTACTACTCATCATTCTTAAACCTGAACTGAAAAAATCCTCTCAATCCCCTATGCAGGATATTATTTCTTTACCTAACCTAAATTCCAAAAATACTCGCAAATTACAAATTTTGGTTCTTTTATCCCTGCTTTTTTGGCTTGCACTATTAGTGGTCAACACTTACCCCTTGGGGACATTAGAAAACTGGTATACCGACAGTGCCCGAAATTCATATTCGGCTAATTTGTTTACAAAGGTTGGCTTTTCTATTTTTAATACGCCTTTAGGACAATTATCAAGTAGCGATTCTTCGGCGTTCAAATTTGTAACTTGGCCTGAAATGCCTCATCTCTATCCAATAGGCAGTGTATTCTTGTATCTCCCCTTTGGGGCATTGCTTGAATCAAACTTTTCCCAATCCTTTGTTTTAAAACTCGAAATTGCTCTTTTTCTATTAGTTTCTCATCTCTGCCTGTATTGGTTTGTTAAAAGATTCTGGCAACAAGACCTAAATTCCATCTTAAAAGCTATTGGAACTTATTTTTTCTATATCGTCTTAATCATCTATGCTGCCAATGGACAATTCGAATCAGTCGCTTTCCTCTTCTCTTTACTCTCCTTAGCTATGTTTTTAGAGAAACGTTATGACTTTTTCTTGCTGTTCATCGCAATTTCAGCCACCATCAAGTATCAAGCTGCAATTTTCTTAGTTCCCCTAGTGTTGTTAGGTCTCTTACGCTTACTTCATGCTTCGCCAATAAAAGCTATTTTTAAAAATAAGGCAATTTTAATCGCGACTGGTTTAGTGGCAGTTAATTTATTTACGGCTTATTTGGGTCTTCCTTTTTTGATGAACGCTCGTCCTGAGCTGGTTATGAATGTAGCAAACGCTTTTAGCCGTCATGCTCAAGCCTCATGGGGGCTTCAGGTTCTTGCAGTACTAATTGTATTAATTGGAACTTTAAGTTCGACATTATATCTTTTACATAAGAATCGGGGCATGTCTTTCTTTACCCTGTTTTTGCTTTTACCCTGTCTTACTATGCCCTATTTCCAGCAGTGGTATTTTCCTTTTTTCTTCATCTATCTCTTAATCCCTCAACAGAAGCATTCGTTACAACTGATTCTCCTTTGGTTGATTTTACTGATGATTGTTCTTTCATTTGGCGGTTTATCTTATAATCCCTTGGCAATTATCGATAAAATACGTCAAGCGATACCTTTCTGAGTTTGAATTTAGGGTTTTCATTTTTCCAAAAGAGTTAATTGGTATTTCACTAAAGTAGCATTCACCTTAGCAGTTGTGGGTAGAGGGAAGGTTACTTGTCTTCGCGGGACTTTGTTTACGAAAAATTCAGTAACTATTATAGAAAATCCTCTACCGTGTTTCCTTCACCTATCCTTTTTAGTCAACGGGAGTTTGCTTGTCTTCTATTCAAAGAACGTGCAATGGTTCGACATAGAGCCTTCGCTGATTCAAAAGCTCTTAGCTTTTTTATCAGAGACAGGATTCCCTCAGACGTTTACTATTCCTGCGCTTACTATGAAAATCCCAGCGCGGAAATGGACAAAAAAGGTTGGTCGGGCGCCGACTTAGTTTTCGACATAGATGCTGACCACATTCCAACGAGCTGCAATAAGATACATGACGAATGGACCTGCAGTAACCCCGAATGTGGCTTTAACGGGAGAGGTATAGTACCTGAGAGTTGTCCTATTTGTGGAGGCGTCAAATTCGAAAATAAAACTTGGGCTTGCGATCAATGCATAGATACAACTAGAACAGAAACCCGAAAACTTGTAGATATGTTGGAGAACGATTTTGGATTCGCAGAAGATGAAATTCGCACCTTTTTTTCAGGGCACCGCGGATATCATATTCACGTCGAAAACGAAGCAATTCGCTCAATAGATGCTATGGCGCGAAAAGAAATCGTTGACTATGTTTCAGGGATAGGCTTGTCCCTGCTTGATAAACGCAGTAAAGATTCTTCAAAAAGAAACAAAAGCAAATCGCCTACTTTTAATTTAAATGATTATGGCTGGAAAAAACGTCTAAAATTGGGGATGCAAAGGTTCATTAATTCAGCAAGTAAAGAAGAGCTGAGTAATATTGGTCTCTCAAAAAAAAGTGCAAATTTGGTAATCGACAAAAAAGAATTAATCTTGCAAAGAGCTTTGAAAGAAAATCTTTGGGAAAGTATACCTGGAATAGGTTCAGAGACTTGGTTTAAACTAGTTGATTACGTTAAGAGTCAGGAAGCAGCTCAAATTGATACTGTTGTTACCAGCGATATTCATAGGCTTATCCGTGCTGAGAACACTTTGCATGGCAAGACGGGGATGTTAAAGGTGGAGTTCCCGGTAAAAGATTTAGATATTTTTGATCCGTTTTCAGGAGCAGTAGCTTTTAAAGAGGGCAGCGTTAGAGTGTTGGTCTCGAGTGCTCCTGAGTTTAGGATGAGTGGAGAAACTTATGGCCCTTATAAGAATCAGAAAGTCGAATTGCCGACAGCGGCGGCAGTGCTGCTTATCTGTAAGGGTAGAGCTGAGGTGGAAAATTAATGTATAATGAATTATTTGCTGCATGGAAGGTTGAAACTGAAAATCCTGAACTTGGCAGTTTAGCCGCTAATTTTTACTCTCGTTTAGTCGATTATCTGCAGCATCTTAATCAGGCTAGCTGTATTTCGTCTGAGAAAGGCGTCAAAGCAAAACTGCTCTCTGATGAAGCGGCGAATACCCGACGTATGGTTAAGGAGCTAATCTCGATTCGTTATAACAAAATAATAACATACCTTATTACTAATCAAAAAGTACCTGAGGAGAGTTTGACAGCGGAAGAGGAAAATCTGTCAAGTCGTCTTAGTGAATCCACAGAAGATTATAACAAATTTATGAAGGCGCTTCTATCCGGTCAAGCTATTGCTTTAACAGAGATTGTACCAGAAAAAGCTGAACCTGAAAAAGTTGAAGAACTAAAAACGGAGCTTCCTTCCCCACCGGTTACAGTTGCTCCGGCGATAAAAACAGAAACCCCTATTGCGTCTAATCGACGTGTGTCTGTGAGATTTTTAAAGCCAGTCCCCTCCATAATCGGTGCAGATATGAAAAGTTATGGGCCTTTTCTGGTTGAAGATGTAGCCTCAGTACCTGAGTTGAATGCGAAAATTCTTGTTAAACAGGGCTTGGCGAAGCTTATTGAGCTATCTTAGGATGCTTAGCTTTTCGCATCTTTTTCCAAATTTTTTGGCTTACTAATATTATTACCGGATAAGAGACTATCCATGCCATAGCTAATAAGGGGCCATAGTAAAAGTGAAACATGTCTATGTTGCCTCCGCTCATGTCTATAAGGAATATGTTTACTATTCTTAGTGAATTAATTATGTAGGTGATTACAGCTCCGAAGATAAAGTAGCCAATTTTGCTTTTCAAGGAAAGGTTCATGCGTTTGAGAAAGAGCAACACAATGACTGTGAATATGAGGAAGCTTTCGATGCCTGCGCAGGGCCAGGCTATCTGAAAAGTAGATGATGCGCCTGTCTGCAGGTTTGTTGCTGTAAGTACAGGCATGTTGCCTTGCAGACTGCTTTGCTCGTAGGCTATGCTGGTCGAGTACCCCATCATGTTCAAGAAAGCAGCTGCCAGCGAGGTTGTGGTTGGTACAAAAATCTGGAATGGGGTAAACTGTCCATATGGGAAAACATTATCGATAGTATACAAGACTCCTACTAGAATCAAAAAGAAGGAGGGTACAAAGAAGGCTTTCAATCCCTTGCTTCCAGATGATAACCATATGATTAAGCAAAAGAGGAATGCAAAAACCAAATACTCTATTGAAAGAGGCATTGAATCTGCCCACTGAACGCTGCTTTGAGTAGCCCAGCTCGTGATGACTTTATTCAATCCACCATAATATGATGCGCCAACATAGAGTGTCGGAAGCAGCAAAGCCAATCCAAAAGCAATAGTTCTAAGAGAAAAGACCTTGCTGAGTTTAGTTGCCTGTATGGTTTCCCAATCTAAAATCAGCTCCAACCCGACAAGCCATATGAAGAAAAGCTGAAAAGTTCGGCCTTTCCACATCAACTCAAACGATAATGCATCTAAAGTATATAGCCAAATAAACGGTATAACAAACGATGCTAGTAATAATAGCTTAAACAGCAAGTGTGATTTTGCCTTAACCTTCTGTGATATGCCTAATGCCAAATAGTCAAACCTCTGCATTATTATCATTATAACGATAAACGCATTCTAAAAAAGAGTACGTAGGCAGGTTTAGAATCAGGATTTTTAAAAGAAGACCTAATGGTGTTAGACAGTTATTAGTTAAAAACGGTTATACGTTTTTAGACTTCGAAGCTTCTGAAAGGGCTAGATTTACCTGTTTTTAGCTTGATTGGCGAAAAAAGTATAAGAGGAAGGTATGTTTCCTTATTGGCGCTGGTAAGTGATAAATAGTGAACGTTCCCAAAGAAGTAACTACATACTGTCCAAAGTGTAAAACTCATCAAGCTCACGCAGTCTCCTTATATAAAGCAGGCAAGCGAAGAGCCCTAGCAAGAGGCGAACGTGCACACGCACGAGAAAAAGAAGGATACGGTGGACAAAAATATCCTCTTCAAAAAGAGTTCGCCAAAACCACTAAAAAACAGACCTTAAGGCTCAAATGCAAAGTCTGTGGTTATATGAGGCACAAAGACGGTATACGTCTAAGAAAATTAGCTATCCAATAATAAAATTAATCAATAAATGGAGAAATGAAAATGAGCGAATGGAATAAACTTATACCAAAGCCAAGTAGCAGTTTCGTACGAGTTAAATGTCCCAAATGCGGCAATGAGCAACTCATATTTAGCCACGCGGTTAACCAAGTTACCTGCAACGTTTGTAGCGTGGTACTCGCTGAACCCTCAGGCGGAAAAGCTAAACTTAAAGGCGACGTACAAGCCGTCCTAGAGTAGGATTACAAGAATGTCTGAGCATAAGCCCGAATGGCCCGAAGTCGGCGATCTCGTAATTGCTACTATAGAAAATGTAACGGATTACGGAGCATACGCTAAACTCGACGAATACACCAAACGTGGCTTATTACATGTCTCAGAAATATCTTCCTCTTGGATTAGAAACATACGCGATTTTGTTCGCGAAAACCAAAAAATGGTCCTAAAAGTCTTACGTGTAGATATAGAAAAAGGACACATTGACCTTTCTCTTAGACGCGTTACAAAACGCGAAAGAATCGAAAAAATTAAATCTTGGAAAAAAGACCGAAAAGCTGAAGCTCTTCTAAGAGGAGTAGCAGAAAAACTTCATTTATCAGCTGAAGAAGTCTACCAAAAAGGGGGCCTTCTGCTTGAGGAAAAATATGGCTTATACGAAGGGTTTGAAAAGATAGTTAAAGAAGGTCCTGAAATCCTCACTAAACTCGGCGCAACTGAAGACGTTGCAGCTGCTTTTGCCCAAGTAGCAGAAGAGCGCATTCACGTAAAAATGGTCAAAGTCCGCGGAACCATTGAAGTTCGATGTATGAAACCTAACGGTGTAAAATGCATCCAAGAAGCATTTCTCTCTGCTAAGAAATCAGAAAAAACACGTGACTCAAAAATCGAATTCTATGTTATCGCAGCTCCAAAATATAGTGTTGAAGTCTCAGCAGAGAACTGGAAACGCGCTGAAGATATCCTCCAAAAGGTAGGTCAAAGCGTAGTCTCAAACGTTACCAAAGCAGGCGGACAAGGCTCCTTTAAACGGGAGAAATAGCCGTGGTTTGGCTATTAAAAAGATGTGAAAAATGCGGCAGTTATACCCTAAAAAAGGAAATCTGCCCTAATTGCGGAGCAAAAGTCCACATTCCTCACCCGGCAAAATTTTCACCAGATGACAAATACCTAAAATACCGTCTAGCCCTCAAAAAGGAGCAACAAACAAAATGAAATTAACTTATATCAAAGAATTCAAAGCCATCGAAGCACATGATCCAATCCTGATTGAAGGGTTGCCTGGACTTGGATTAGTCGGAAAAATAGCAATGCGTTACCTCATAAAGCAACTTCACGCCGAAAAATTCGCTTACCTGTATAGTCCACACTTTCCCTACTTCGTCTTAGTTAATAAAAAAGGCAATATTCGCTTGCTGCGTGGGGCTTTCTATTTTGTAAAAAATCCAACAGGGCAAAATGACATAATTCTTTTCACAGGTGATAGTCAATCACAGACAATCGAAGGTCAATACGAAATAGCCGAAAAAATGATCTCCTTCGCAAAAAAGCACAACGTGCAGGCTATCACAACAATCGGCGGATACCGGATGGAAACCAAAGAAAAACCTAAAGTTATAGTCGCTGGCACTAACCAAGATATCCTAAATAAAGCTCTATCAGCAGGGGCAACAGTAAGTCCCTCCGGGAGCCCCATAGTCGGCACCGCAGGTCTCATACTTGGTCTAGCAAGATTCAAAAAAATCGATGCGCTTTGCCTACTAGGCGAAACACGCGGTTACCTGCCTGACCCTTCAGCAGCAAGAAGCGTTATAGAAGTAATAAGATCTCTATTCAACTTCAGCTTAGATTTGTCTGCTATGGATGAGGATATTATTAAGGCAGATAAAATGGTTACTCGTCTACAACAAATTGAAGCAAGTCGCGTTTTGCAAGCAGAAGAAACCCGCAAAGAGGAAGATAAAAAAACAACTTACATCTCTTAGGCGGCAAAAAGTTTCTTTTTCAATATATCGACGGTAACTTCTGCAGCATTACCCTCTCCATAAGGTGACTTGGAAGGTAGACTCTGTTTAGATTCTGAGGATTGCTTAATTGCGGCTATAATATCTTTTTTATTGGTTCCGACAATTTTCGCAAAACCTGCTTCTGCTGCTTCAGGCCTTTCAGTTGAGAGGCGCATGACCAGCACTGGTTTTCTTATCGCTGGCGCAGTGGCTTCTTCTTGGATTCCGCCTGAGTCAGTTAATATCAATTCGCTATTTTTCATCAAAACTAGAAAATCAAGATATCCAAGCGGTGGAAGAATTTGCACATTCGGCATTTTCATCACTTGAACAAGAATACCATTTTGTCTTAAACGCTTCTTAGTACGTGGATGCATCGGGTAAACCACCGGTAAAGGAGACTCGGAAAAAGCTTCGATAAAATTCTTTAAAACATAAAGATTATCCACATTTTCAGCTCTGTGAGCTGTTGCTAAAATAAATTTTTCAAACCTGATTTCCTTCAGTATATCTGATTTTTTCTGAGCTAACGGCAAATGCTCATTTACAGCATCAATAACTGTGTTGCCGGTTACAAAGATTTCACCCCAAACTTTCTCCTCCAGCAGATGAGCCTTCGCTGTTTCAGTAGGTGCAAATAGAAAAGAAGAGAGATGGTCCGTCAGACGTCTATTATGCTCCTCAGGCATACGTAAATCATAGCTTCTTAACCCCGCCTCGACGTGACCTACCGGTATTGCTCGTTTATTCGCTGCTAAACCTGCCGCTAAGACTGTATTTGTGTCTCCCTCTACTAATACAACCGAAGGCTCCTTTTCCATTAACAAATTGTCCATCTGCGCTATTATTCGTGACATTTGGATTGAAGGCGATGCATTCTTAACTTTAAAAGAATAATCGGGGGCTGATAATTCAAGATTTTCAATAAATTGCTGAGCCATATTATAGTCATAATGTTGCCCACAATGAACAAAAACAGATGGAATTTTTTGCTTCTGTAGCGCCCTTAGAACCGGTGCCATTTTTATAATTTCAGGTCTTGTCCCGGTAACCACAATCACTGGCTTCATACGCTTCATTGGTAAAGAACTACTATTAAAATAAGGGGGGGTCTAAGTTTTCTTTAGGCGTCCTTCCCCTGGTTCGTAGAGTGTGCCTTCCCGTAGTAGTTGCCCAATCATGCGTTCGATTTCTGACCTTGACAGTTTATGCTTTGTTTCCAGCATACTTACGAGGGCGTCTTTTTCGACGGTGCCGGTTTCTTTCTCCATTTCTATCACACCAGAGAGAACCACTTGGAGCTTATCTCGAACGCTCTTAGGCCTGCCTGTCATTATGATGTCAATGTCTACTTTATATGAGGACATATCGATACCTACTTCCTCCAATGAGCGTTTCATCAGGGTAATTGCCGCATCAGCATCTTCTGCGGTGACTTCTTTTCTTAGAGCCGCACGGGCACGAGCTTCTGCAACTCGTACCAAGGATTCTAACTGGCGAGCGGTAATCGCTACTGGTGATCCTTCTGATTCGCTTGCAGTACGCATAGCCAAATAAAACTCACGTAGCTTGTTAAGTGCGCCTTCTGTTAGTTCGGGATGAATCGATTTAGAATAACTAATATACTTACGTAAGAGCTCCGCTTCAACAGGGGCTTCAACTGGGCTTTTTCCTCTTTGATGAATCTCTAAAATGTGCTGAGACATTTTTGAGTCTGCTTCTCTATTTGGGACATCTCGAAGGACGAAAATTATGTCAAATCTTGAAAGGATAGTTACCGGTAACGAAATGTTTTCTGCTACCGTCCGATGAGGTTCGTATCTGCCGAGTGCGGGGTTGGCCGCGGCGAGAACAGCGGTACGAGCGTTAAGAGTTGCAACGATGCCTCCTTTCGCTACTGAAACTGTGTGCTGTTCCATAGCTTCGTGGATCGCAACTCGGTCTTCAGGACGCATCTTATCCATTTCGTCAATACAGGCTATTCCCTTATCAGCTAACACCAAAGCTCCCGCTTCTAAGCTCATGCTCCCCCCTTTCTCTCGAACTACCGCAGCGGTTAGACCTGCAGCGGTTGTTCCTCGACCTGAAGTGTACAATCCTCTGGGAGCAATTCTGGCAACATATTGTAGCAATTGTGATTTAGCAGTACCTGGGTCACCGATTAGCAGTGCATTCATTTCTCCTCTCACTGTCATGTCCGGAAGACTCCTAGAGACTCCCCCGCAAAGCAGGTACAAAATGGCTTCTTTAATATGAGCGTAACCATAAATTGAAGGTGCAATAGAATTCAACAATTTAGAGTGTACTTTAGGATCTTTTGAAAGGGAACGAATTTTTTCTTCTTCTTCCGGTGATGGAGGACTGGTTTCTGGCTCTTTACCTAACACTTCTACGCTATTAGCATCTAACTGGAGAACAAATGTTCTAAGTTTGCCAATTCCGGGGCGCGACGGTGCAAACGCTTGAACAATACCTACTATGGAGACATGGTCTCCTGGTCTTGCAACATCAACGACCTCGTCTCCGATTAGCTTCGCAGCTAATGTTCGGGGTAGTTGACCAGGCGGTAAATCTTCTGGTCTTTCTTGAAGTCGTAGATCTTGGGAGTCAATGAATTTGGATTCTTCTTGAATAAATTCGAATGGGCCATCCTTTCCACAGTCTGCGCCTGCACAAACTGTTGGTGCTTTGAGAAACTGTCCTTTCTGCTCAACCTCATTCATGGTGCCACAACGTTTACACTTAAACACCGCCTTCATGACCATCGGTCGAACAGGTGTTGCACGAACGATGATGGCTTCTATCATTACTAGTTTTGCCATCTGCTTAGAACCAAGTTTGCGAAGTTGTTCATGTCCTAAAAGTTTAACCACGCGAACGGTGACTTTATCGATTTTCTGGGCGTATTCTGAGTCCTCAATTCCAAGCTGTGCATAGGCGGCGCTATTTGCATGCTCTAAAAACTGTTCTGGTTTATCAAGCAATGCATCAGCTAGCTTTTGGTCAAAAGAGAACAGGTCCTCAAACTCTATGATGACTGATTCTTTGCCCTGTATTGCCATCTGACCGATTCTTTGACGGTACTTTTCTTTTTTGAAAAACTCAAGAAAGCGTTCCTGGGGATCTATAGTCTGTTCTCTAGCCATGTTGTTTAGCCTTCATTTTCCTGTTCAAGTATGCGAGTTCGCCACTCACTTATTGATTTACTAAGTTGGTCATAGAGGAGTTTTTCCTCGATGGTTAGTTTCTTTACAATCTGATCAGTCTGGGCTGGACCAGATGCTAAAGAAACTATTTTCTTTAATCTGGAATTCACAATATCCCATGACAGTTGCTTTGCCTTCTCATATTCTTGTACCCTTTCGGGCTGTCGGGTAGTGGTGCTTTCTTCCTTAACTTCCGATAGATACCTGCGAAGTCTAGGGTAGAAGTCTTCGGAGAGTTCTGATATCTGTCCTGCAGCCTGAACACGCTCTTTCCATTGAACTTTATACAATTTGGTTGCGTCTAATTCATCGTCTTCTCGAAAATGTGCAATTCCAGCCTCAACCAAGACAGAGCCTACCCAGTGACACACTTCATATTCGTTTCCTTCCTCCAGTGGACCAACGTTTAACCCCGCCAACTTAATTTCAGGGTAATTTTTATTAGCGATGATTTTAACTGGAGAGTTTTCGAAACGAAAATCTAAATCTTCAAGATTCACTGGCATTTTGTCCCCTCACAGTCCCTTAGCTTACTCTTTTCGGGGTTGAACAAATACGCAAAGAGCGGTTTTAAACATTTGCACTAGAACTTTTTCTTTTAAGCAAAGGCATGGTTTAATGAAATTGGGCTTAAGAAGGTGTTAAAGAAATTTTGTCTCCAGGCTTCACTTGGAATAGCTTTGCGGCATTACCCTGATTTACAGCAATTTCTAACAAATCTTGACTGCTGCTTAATAGCAAAGGTGCTGATGGGATAACATCTGAATAAGCTTTTAAAAAACTCAATTGGAGATGATTATGCGGCAATTCTGCCTTTATGACAGCACCTTTAGTGTAGTTCAGCTCGTTTTTAGGTATATTTGTTATTATGTTTCCAAAATCATCAACATGTAATACTTCGCCTGTCACTTTTCCATTTTCCTTTTTAACTTCAGCGAAGGATGGTTTAACAAAATCTAGTATTTCTCCTCCAAATTCTTCCAGAGGTACCCCATTTGCTAGATGAGCTGCGACAGGAGCGAAAACGTCTCTGCCTTGAAAAGTAATTGAAATCTTACGAAGCATCAGTTGTTTATTAGTTATTTTAAAGACTCTTTTTATTCTCTGCATCTGTGCTGCTAAAATAAGTAGACCATTATCTGGTCCAACAAAGAGGCTTCTTTCTGTTTCGATTATAAGTGCGCGTCTTTGGGTACCTACTCCGGGATCTACAACGGCAATGTTTATTGTGCCTTTGGGAAAATATGGGGTTGCAGAAGCTAACATGTAAGCGCCGGAGCGGATGTTAAATTTCTCTACCGCGTGAGTTATATCTACAATTGATGCTGCTGGGCATAAATCTAAAATTACCCCCTTCATTACTGCAACATAAGGATCTTTTAATCCAAAATCTGTAGTTAAAGTGAAAAGAGGCACAGTTACTTATTTACCCTCCATGTACAACAGGAATGAAGACAACTTCATCTCCATCTTTCACTTTAGTTTTCAATCCATCTAAAACACTAATTTCTTTACCGTTTATTAGAATTAACGCGTTTGTTTTAGGGGGATTTAGACGTTCATCAAGCAAATTTGGTCTAAGCGCAGGTATTTGCTTAGTGACCCCATCAATTAATTCAATTAACGTACAAGTTTTGGTCTCTAATATAAGTTCTTTACCTTTGGAATCTCGGCGTAATGCACCTATGAACTTTAGAGTTACTGGCATCTGATTCAACTACCCTTATAAAATAATCATCACTGATATATCATTAACATTTGTGCCTGTATGTCCTGTAATAATGAGGTCATTTAGCTTTTCAAAAAATCCATAAGAGTTATTATCAGCTAAGAATTCATTAGCGTTCAATCCTAATTGTTGTGCTCTAACAACAGTGAAACTATCAACTATCGCTCCTGCCGCATCGGTCGGACCGTCTATTCCATCGGTGCTTAAAGAAGCCACTGCGCAGGCTCTATTATCAAGTTGCAGCGCAGCTGCTAATGCTAACTCTTGATTTCTCCCACCGGCTCCTTTTCCCTTAACTGTAACAGTCGTTTCTCCACCCCAAACAAACCCCATTGGTTTAGGTAAAACCTGATTCGAAGACTTTTCAAGTCCTGTCTGTACAAAGGTCTTTCCCACTTCTCTTGCTTCGCCCTCTATATTCGTTGATAACAATTTAGCGTTCAAGCCTTCTGATTTCAAATACTCAAACGTAGCCAGACTCGCTGTTTTGATATTTCCTAAAATCACATTATGAACTCTTTTAAAAGAGGGGTCTTTTGGTTTAGGTGTATCCTCTATTAGACCTTCTACGCCCTCTGATAAAACCTTGCGAACAGAGTTGGGGGCAGTTTTCCATAAATTGTATTTGTGAAGAATTTTTTGGGCATCAATAAAGGTTGTGGGGTCGGGAACCGTAGGGCCTGATGCGATGGTATCTAATGAATCACCTACCACATCAGAGAGGATAAGGTTCAGAACTGTGGCAGGAAAGGCTTTCTTTGCCAGCCACCCTCCTTTAAGCGCTGAAAGATGTTTACGAACAGCGTTTATTTCTTTTATCGCTGCTCCACTTTTAATCAAAGCATCTGTCAAAGTTTTTTTGTCCTCTAAAAGCACCCCTTCGAGTGGCAAAGGCATAAGACTTGACCCTCCCCCAGAAATTAGGCAAATTACTAAGTCCTCTTTTTTAGTCTGATTGACTAGTGACATGATACGACGGGTGCCTTCCACACCTGCTTCATCGGGAACAGGATGACTCGCCTCGCTGATTTTTATTATTTTAGTTTCATATTGGTTACCGTAAGGAACATTAATTGCTCCAGTAGTTATCCGCTTACCTAAGATTTCTTCTAAGGCATAAGCCATCGCCCCGGTCGCTTTTCCTCCGCCAATCACGAAAATGTTTCTAAATTTGTTTAGATCAAAAGAACAGTTCTCTATCCCTAAAATAGCATCTTTTAAGGAAATTTTACTATGCAGTAGCTTCTTTGGGTCTACCGCATTTAGTCCATGTTCGAGACTTTGCAGAGCCAAAGCTCGAGCTTTCTGTAAAAGAACGGTTTTACCCTGCTCAACGAGTTGGGCGTAATTCTTTATTTGACTCATTATGTCTTCACTTATAGGTTGCATTTTTATGACAAAATTTTTAGCAGGTGAAGGCTAATAAATAATTTCGTATATGCCTGTACGGTGATGTTTTGGTTAAGCCTAAAGTGTATATTACTAGAATGTTGCCTAAAAGAGGTTTAGACTTAATTATTGAAAATTTTGATGTTGAAATATGGCCTGAATATGGTCCTCCTAATAGGGATTTGCTTATTAAGAAAGCAGAAAAAGCTGATGCGCTCATTACTCTTCTAAACGATAGAATCGACAATGAACTCTTTAAGGGTGCGCCTAAACTAAAAATCGTGGCGCAAATGGCTGTGGGTTTTGATAATGTAGATTTAAAGGAGGCTACAAAAAGAGGAATATACATCACCAATACGCCTGATGTGCTTACACAAACAACAGCTGATTTTGCTTGGGCTCTCTTAATGGCTATAGCAAGACGCATCGTTGAAGCAGATCAATATGTGCGCAAGGGCAACTGGAATGTTGCCTGGCACCCTGATATGTTGACTGGCAGAGATATTAATAGCGCAACAATCGGCATCATAGGCGCAGGTAGAATAGGTCAAGCTGTAGCTCAAAGGGCACAAGGATTTAACATGAAAATTCTTTACTACAATCCGTCTACTAAACCAGAGCTTGATGTATTGGGCGCTAAGAAAACAGAACTAGATGAACTTCTAGCCCTTTCTGACTTTATAACCTTGCATGTTCCTCTAACAAAAGAAACAACTCATCTGATAAATGCTGAAAAATTCAATCTTATGAAAAAGACTGCCTATTTGATTAACACTTCACGTGGACCAGTTATAGATGAAAAAGCCCTATTTACTGCTTTAAAATCGGGTCAAATTGCAGGTGCGGCATTAGACGTGTTTGAACAGGAACCTACTCCCAAGACTAATCCATTGCTTAGCCTAGAAAACGTTGTTGTAGCTCCCCATATATCCAGCGCAAGTATAGAAACACGTTCAAAAATGGCCGAATTGTCAGCGAGAAACTTGATGAGTTTTTTCAAAGGAGAAACACCTCCCAACCTAGTTAATCCTGAAGTTTTGAAAAAACGACCCCTGATGAAGATAATCTAATCCTGATAACCAAGCGCATACTCAGGCTGCTAGTTCTCTGGTTTTTCTTCTGTTAAGGTTTCAACAAACTCTGATGCCACTTGGACAAGCGTATCCGCTTGTTTCATCATTAATTCACCATTAACTTCTTCTATCTGCCCCAACTGTTGAACTGTTTCTTCAATTTCGATTAGAAAACGTAGAATTGAATCATTCGCAGGTTTAGGTTTCCCTATTTCTTCCCTAACTAAGATTTCGATGAAAGCAGGTTCGCCTAAACTATAATAAATAGCGTTTCGTGCCTTTCGAATTGCTTCTAATACTAAGCTAGGGGCCATATACGGTATTTTTCGAGCGGCCTCAAGTTCAGCTTTAGCCTCACGAAGGTACCGAAGCGCCCACCCACGCCTGTATTCGCTCATCATAAAGGTTTTCCAGTTATACACTTACTCTTCGTCAGTGTCTTCTACTACTTCGCCTTCATCTACATACTGAGATTGACTTAGAGTGACTGTGCGTGTTATGTATCCTGCAACTTGGTTTCGTACTCTAGTTGTTGTGCCTTCGGTGAGCTCGTCAACTAAGCGTTTGTTATCATCAAAGTTAGTGGTGAATTTGTCTGGAAAGCGAGTAATCAACTCTTTAGCTAAGTGTTTTATCTGTTCCGTCTTAACTTTTCCCAATTAATTTCCTCCGATTATACTACTTTTAGTCTTCAACGCCTGAAAGCGTAAAAACCAGTTCTCAATAGAAGAGAGGCGTAATTTAAGCTTACGCCTTAATCATTAGTTTTGGACTGAAAAATAACCTAGAAAACGTGTCTAACTTATTTTTAAGCTAAAGAAGTTTTCAAAATTTTTGATTATTTGTTCCGCTACCTCTTCAGGTTTCATTTTCTTAATTTCGGCTACTGCACTTACAACAGTACTAACAAAAGACGGTCTGGTCATTTGACTATTAAAAGGGGATTTTCTAAAAAGAACCGGGCCATCTGTTTCCGTTAGAAAATGAGTCATAGGCACCTTGGTCACTACTTCACGGATGCCGTTTGAATACACAACTGGCGGACCTTCTGTAATAAAATAATCATGATCTATTGCTTCATATAATGCACTAAGAGGATGACTAAACCAGTGCAACAGTACATGTTTAAGATTATATGAAGGGAGAGTTTCTACGATAAACTCGGCTGTCCCTCTCGAATGAACAATAACTGGTAAATTCAATTTTTCAGCTAATCGTAACATCTTATCAAAAACCATAAGCTGCTGTTCCCAACTGGCCTCATATTTACAGTCTAAGCCAATTTCTCCAATAGCGACAACCGATTTGTTTTGTCTATTCTCCGAAATTAGTTTGATGGTGTTTTCAAGTTCATTTTCCCTAAGAACATTCACATTCCAAGGATGGATGCCTAATGCCACGTAAACAAGTTCTGGGTATTTTCCAGCAAGATTTAATGAATCTAAACTTGTTTGATAATCGCTTGCATTAGAAACCAGTGCCGCCACTCCTGAAGTCTTGGCATCCGAAATAATCGTTTCAGTGTGTCCTACGTATTCTGGATCAGAGAGGTGAATGTGTGCATCTACGAACTTCATATGGTGACCTAGCCCACTATTACAAATAGACGGCTTTAAAAATTTCCTTTTATTTGCAAACAATTAAATGTCAAACGGCAATTTAAAGAACTGTGGAACAAAAAAGGTTAAATATAGCTTTAAAATGAAAAAGAAGCTAAAGAGGGTCTTTATGGCCGATTTAGAAATAGCAGTAGCTCCCATGCACCGACTGTGCAAAAAGGCAGGCGCTGATCGCGTAAGCGAAGCAGCCGCAAAAGAGCTTGCAAAAGCCTTAGAGGAAATTGGCGTTAAAGTCGCCAAAGAAGCCTTGGACTTTGCAATGCACGCGGGAAGAAAAACAATAAAAGCTGAAGATATTGAAATAGCTGCAAAAAAAGTCATGGGCAAATAAACCATTTCCCTTTCTCTCTTTTTTATTGATTCATGCAGCAAATTGACGCCTCTTTTATTGATATTAGTAAAATTGAAACTATGCTGATGATTGTAACAATTAATTATATATGATAGCCTTCCAATCATGGAAGTATCAATTCTATATTTGACGAGAGGGAGACTATTTCAACTATAGACCTTAATTCGATTCAAAAAAGAATTTTAAAGGATTTACTAGTTGACGGTCGGAAAACTTGTACCGCTATCGCTAAGGAATTGGGTATTACAAAAGAAATTGTAACTAGGAATTACCAAGAACTTGAATGCGCTGGAGTAATTGGCGGCGCTACCATCCAGATTAATTATAGAAGCTTTGGTTACAAAGCAATAGCTGTTTTATTAATCACTGTTGATCCCTCTCAGGCTTTTCCCCTGTTAGCTTTCGTCCAAAAAATGCCTGATTTGGTTATTGCATTCAATCAAGGCCCAGGGGGAAACATACTCGTTATAGTGGCTTTAAAAACTTTTCATCAACTCGATGAAATCAAAGATAAGATTAAGCAGCGATTCTCAATTCTAGATGTAAAAAGCGTAATTTGGACAGATATAAAGGAAATGAATTCAAACCTCTCAGTTCTCTCTGAGGAAATTCCTGCTGAAAAAGAACTCCTTGAAAAAACTCCAAGAGGAAACTTACTCCATAGGAATCAAATGAAAATTGACGAAATCGACACAAAAATAGCTGACATATTGGCTTGTAATGGACAACTTCCTTTAAGTAAAATTGCAGAAAAAGTCGGAATTTCAACAAACTCGGTTGCTAAAAAATATAACAATCTAAAGAAAAGCGGCGCAATGAATGTGATAATTCAATTCGACCCTAGAAAAATTGGGTATCGCGCTTTAGCCGTTTTTTACATGACTTTTATGTTAAAAGTGGAGCCTTCCTCGATAATTGATCAATTAAGTCGAATACCTGACATAATCAGCATAATGAAGACCAGCGGTGATTATGATTTAACAATTTATGCTATGATAAAAGACCTAGACCATCTGCTATCAATTCAAAGCGAGTTTATTCAAATACCTGATATAGTAAAAATGAATTTTACCATTGGTCCATTATTGGGTATTTGGCCCCTTCCACGTCAATGTAATTCAACTTTCTAAAAGTGAGCATGAAATTGTTTCTTCGAAAAAATTTTTACCTGTCAATCTTTTCAGTAATTCTATAGATTCGCTGATAGAGTGGACATTTTAACAGAAATATAGCTACAAAATAAGAAATTTTTAAATTGATAAATCACATATGATTTGTAAGCATGAATGAGATTGGGTTGTGTCAGTAGTCCACGAGATAGATGCAAGGATTATAAAGACTCTGCTGCAGGATGGAAGAACAAGTTTTGCTAAGATAGCTGAGGATAATGGTACCACAAAAGACCGCATCTGGAAACACTACAATCTTCTGGAAAAAAAAGGCATAATTGCTGGTTCTACTGTTCAAATTAACTATGATTATTTCGGTTTTGATGCTATCGTAACTATGCTTATCGATGTTGAATCTCAACAAATAGATAAAGTAACTGAGTATCTTGGTAAAATAACTGAAATATTGGCTTATCGTCAATACAACAGCATCTACAATATTCGGGCAGTAGCCAAACTCAGGACATTAAACGAATTAGACCACGTAAAAGCTGCAATTAGACGACGTTTACCAACTACTGCCCTGAGAACCTACATTTGGACTGCTGTAAAAAACATCCCTGAAAACCTGAAATTAATGCCCTATAAAATAAACATGAATAATCAATTCGAATTATGTCTTAAGCCATCAACAAATACTCATCTAATCGAGAGGCCAAAAATTGATGACTTAGACTTAAAGATAGTTGAAATACTGGTTAAAGATGGAAGAACTCCGTTCAACGAAATAGCCCAGAATATAGGGGTTTCGACGGATACAGTACTGAAAAGATACCATAAACTCAAAGATAATTGTGCAATTAAAGTATCAATTCAAATCAATCCCAACAAAATAGGCTATTCATCAATTCTAGATTTTAACTTAACTTTTGCCTCCTCAAGCAGTTCCTCCTCCATAATCGAAGCTCTATCACAAATTCCTGACGTTATAATAATAACAAAAACAAGCGGGGATTATGATTTACAATTGACTGCTATGATTAGAAATCTTGAACAGATGTTTACTCTCCAAGAGGAAATCGCTAGAACCCCCGGCGTCACTAAAATCGAGGTAAGCGCACGGAAAATCCCTGAAAAATGGCCTACTTCCCAGCAACACATAACAACATTTTGAAAACAGGCGCTCTTTTCACTTTTTCCTTTTTATGTTACCGATGTTTCGGAGGAATCCCAGAGAAACTGGAAGTACTCACGAGCAAAACCAACTAAACCTACATGGTTACTCCATATGATTAAGCTAGGCTTGTCCTCTTCTCCTAGAAACAGCATGGCTTCTTTGCTATCAACGATTACTCCGCCTCCAAACATATGATCACGGACGCGTAATTCGTTTATTTTCACCTCATTTTTTAGTTTTTTCCAGTCTTCACTTTTTCCTGCTGCCATAAGCTTTACTTCTACTGTTTTTTTTATGCCTGCTGCAATTTGATCAGCAGACCCGATGATTGGTTTAGCAAAAGTGGGCATAGCAATCATGATTTCCTTATTTGCTTTCCTGAAGATTTCCTCTAATTTCACTATTGTTGCATGTTGACCATGTAGAATTAAGATATCTGGGCGTTCTATCAGTTCTCTTTTTTCATAAAGGGGCTGTAGCGTCTCTGCAATTGTTTGCTCCCATCCTTGATATTTATCCTCTAATTTGTGTTTAGTGAAGGCGGTTGCTTCCAAGGGGGATGCTGGATAATATTTGAATGGACGGCTCTCGCTACTTTTAACCCATCCTTTCTCTTTGAGCGTGTTTAACACTTCATAGATTTTACTATAGGGAACTTCAGCTTCCTGACTGATTTCCAAAGCAGTTAGTTGTCCGTTTTCAAGCAGAGCACTGTAAGAATCTATTTCATAGGCGTTTAAGCCCATTTCGCGGAGTATGCTTTTTGTGTTTTCATCTAATGGCAAAGTGTTTCCCCTTTTTCACCGTAGTAAATGTTTGGAAACCTTCTTATTTATTATATTTACCCTTAAAGAACAATTATTTAAAAATAAAGATTAGTGACTAACATGAACGTAATTAAGAGTACAAAGTCCATTTGCCCTGAATGCCTCCAAGTATTAGATGCAACAATTTTTGAGGAAGACGGCAAAGTTTTCATTAAAAAGGAATGTGCAGAGCATGGGCTTGTTAAGGAGCTTTATTGGTCAGATTACGATATTTATATGAAGGCAGAAGAGTTCCGTAATGATGGCAACGGTATAGAAAATCCGAGAACTAAAACCCAAAAAGGTTGCCCTTATGACTGCGGTATTTGTCCCGAGCATAAATCTCAAACAGCATTAGCAATTATTGACATCACAAATAGGTGTAACCTTAAGTGTCCAGTATGTTTTGCTAACGCAAATTACGCTGGATACGTCTATGAACCTAGCATGGAGCAAGTTGTATCTATGCTTGAGAACCTGCGTGCAAATAAACCAGTGCCGGTTCAAGCTCTTCAGTTCAGCGGTGGAGAACCAACAATCCGTAAAGATCTTCCAGAACTGGTTCGTAAAGCCAAAGAACTTGGCATAAACCACGTTGAAGTAAACAGTAACGGTTTGCGCCTCGCTGAAGATGTTGAATATTGCAAAGCGCTTAGAGAAGCAGGTGTAAGCACCATCTATTTACAGTTTGATGGTTTAACCTCTGACGTATACAAGTACATACGCGGAGTTGATTTACTAGATATAAAGATGAAGGCCATCGAGAACCTTCGTCAAGCAGGTTGGAATAGCGTTGTTCTTGTAGTTACCTTAGTCAAAGGCGTAAATGATAAGCAACTGGGCGATATTATCAATTTTGCAGCTAAAAACAGCGATGTAATTAGATGTATCAACGTACAACCAGTTTCCCTCTGCGGACGCTTACCTGTTAATGAAAGAGAAAAAATGCGAATAACCATACCCGACTTCATGCATGAAGTTGAAAAACAGACTAATGGAGTGATTAAAACCAGCGACTTTTACCCTGTACCAATAGTAGTCCCTGTCTCCAAAGCTGTCGGGGCCATTAAAGATAAAAACTATATCGAATTCACAGCTCATCCACACTGTGGTATGGCGACCTTTGTTTTCATTGAAAATGGAAAAATTACGCCAATCACTCGCTATGGTGACATCGAAAAATTTGTTGCCACTCTACAAAGCGTTTACAAAGATGCTTCCAAAGGCAGTAAAAGTAAAGCTAAACTACGCCTTGTCGGTGCAAGCCGCCACATAAAATTTAGTTTCCTTCGTAAATATGTACTAAAAGTTCTGTTAAACGGTGACTACAAATCATTAGGAGACTTCGCCCGATCCGCAATCCTAATTTCCTCTATGCACTTCATGGATCCTTATAACTATGACATTGAACGAATACAACGATGTGTCATCCACTACGCAGTACCTGACGGTAGGATTATTCCATTCTGCACAATGAACAGTATCCACCGCGCTGAAGTCGAAAAGAAATTCGGAATACCCATCAAAGAGTGGCAGAGTAAGCATAAGGTTGAAATAACTCAGACAATCTAGTTCAGCCAACAAGTGATAATCATGGGTGGAAAAAAGAAGCTCGGCATAAAACAGATGGAACGCCAGCAAGAAAAATCTGACGACGAAACAAAAGCGAAAGATAAGAAAGAGAAGAAAGCAGGACCACCAAAAGAGAGACGAACAACAATCAACGTTATCCCTCCAGACGCTAAAAACGAAAAAATCGTTGCTGAAATAAAAAAGATGCCTGTTTTAACACCATTCGCTATTGCCACAAAATATAATGTCAGAATAAGTGCAGCCAAAATGTTCCTGCAACAACTCGAACAAAACGGAGCAGTGCAACTAGTTTCAGGCGGTCACACTATTAAAGTGTACAAACCCTGCAACTAACTATTTTCTTATTTAACCTCTCTCTAATTCAAACCATTTTTCATTGCCTAATTCAAAACGAGGCAAATTGGTCTATTCTGTACCGTGATAAACTAAATCCAAACCAGTAATTCCAATCCTTTAGCAGTTGGATTACGTTATTTGCTCAATACGAATTCTAGTTCCACTTTTAATCTGCTGGAAAATCTCCAGGTTCTTTGTCACCTTACCCATTATACTGACTGGGCTATAAGGTTGAGATTTTCCATAAAAAATACAGATGGCACTTCCCATGGGCCAGAAAGCGATAGCCCCAGTTTCTACGGTGGGCTTCGCTTTTTCTTCGCCCATCTTAATGGGAATTTCAAAATATATCTCTTCTTTGTATAATGCGGCGCGCCCTTCCAGAGGCATTTTTCTGGCTATAGTGTCTACGGTTCTTGGCGCCATGAAGCGCACTAATTCTCCTTCAGCTTCACCTAGACCTTCTATGAGAAATTTTATTTTTATTCGAGAGACTTCTTCACTGCTCATGTTCCTATCCTTCTTTTCAAGAAAACCCTCATCATAACATCTTCAAGATAGACTCTCATAGTACTCAAAGAGAATATTTAACTCTTACAGTCGATTTATCTATTTGATAGCTTTTTGTTTCCTACGACATTAAACCTGGTTCTTGGCGTCAACGTTATCTTTGAAAATATTAATCATATTTTATATAAAAATTTACTAAAATTAAAAAACAAAAAAGGATAGGGTTTATTTGCCCTATTACGGTTCAAATAGTGGGACTTCGATTTTTTCAGGTTCAAAGTCTACCAATTTGCCTGCGAAGAATTGGTCGTATGCTGACAAGTCTAGTAGTCCATGACCGCTATAGTTCATCGCTATTACTTTTTTCTGGCCTGTCTTCTTACATGCTAACGCTTCATCGATTACGCATCTTAGTGAGTGCGCGGTTTCAGGTGCTATAATTAATCCTTCGGTTTGGGCTAGTGTTTGTGCAGCTTCAAAAATTTCCCTTTGATGATAAGCTTTTGAACGCATATAGCCTTTATGAATCAGATATGATACTAATGGTGACATACCATGGTATCGTAATCCGCCTGCGTGAATTGGTGGACAAGCATAATTGTGACCTAAAGTGAGCATTTTTACTATAGGTGCAGTGGCTGCGGTATCGCCGTAGTCGTAAGTATAAA
Source organism: uncultured Candidatus Bathyarchaeia archaeon (assembly GCA_964596465.1). GTDB lineage: Archaea > Thermoproteota > Bathyarchaeia > Bathyarchaeales > Bathycorpusculaceae > JADGNF01. The sequence goes on from CAZQTZ010000004.1 coordinate 25,933, forward strand.
CGCCTCTTGTAGTGTGAGGCACAGCTCTAGATTCGCAGGCGATAAAGTCTATGTCTGATTTGCCTTTTAGTTTATCTGCCATGAATGGGAAGGAGAAACCTGCGTAGTTAGAACCTCCGCCTACGCAACCGATTACAAGATCAGGTTTAGTGTCAATTATGTCAAATTGTTTTTGTGCTTCTAATCCGATTATTGTTTGATGCATAGCAACATGGTTTAGTACTGAACCTAATGTGTAACGGGTGTTTTCATTTTTAATGCAATCTTCAACAGCTTCGCTTATCGCAATGCCTAACGAACCGTTATGGTTGGGGTTTTCTTTTAAGAGTTGTCGGCCAAATTCGGTTTGGTCACTTGGGGAGGCAAACATTTCTGCGCCATAAAGTTGAGAAATAATTTTTCTGCCGGGTTTTTGATTATAACTGGCGCGAACCATGTAAATCCGACATTTCAAATCGAACATTTTTGCTGCAAAAGCTAGGGAGGTGCCCCATTGTCCCGCACCCGTTTCTGTCACTAGTCTTTCAGTTCCTTGTTTCATGTTGTAATATGCTTGGGGGATAGAGCTGTTGGTTTTATGGCTTCCTGCTGGACTATAATTTTCACATTTGAAGTAGATTTCTGCTGGTGTTCCGAGGACTTTTTCGAGTCTTTTGGCTCGGAACAATGGGCTAGGTCGTGGAAGTCTGATGTATGCATCATAAACTTCGTCTGGGATTTTTATAAACCGTTCTTGGCTCATTTCTTGGGCGACTAGTTCTTTCGCGAAGATCCTTTCAAGTTTTGCTGGGTTGATTGGTTTTTTATCAACAGGATCCAATGGTGGTGGGAGGGCTTCTGGAAGGTCAGCTTGAATGTTGTACCAGGATGTTGGAGTTTCTTCAATTGGTAATGTTATGTAATAATCTTTGTTTATTGGTTTGGCCATTTGCTACACCCTATGTTCTAAAGATAATTTTTTGATGATACCGAGAATTACGGGAACATATTTATACGTTACTGTACAGAAATGTACCTGAAGGGTCAAATATTGATGTGGAGCAATATAAAGAAACACTTCAAGGACTACCCCGAACGGCTAAAAGTAGCCCGTGTCCTAGTAGAAAATGGTCTAAGCGTAAAAAATCAAAAAATCAATCTTAACGAAATAGAGATCCCCCCTGTTCGCATCGCTCGCGTAGCAGGTGTAGATCGACGTACCGTAAACGAGACAATAACCACTATAAAAGATAACCGCGAAC
>CAZQTZ010000004.1:27183-32182 GCA_964596465.1 uncultured Candidatus Bathyarchaeia archaeon
TATATTCGAAGAAATCAGGCCCGCCGGGCATTCGCTTAAAGAAATAGCCAAACACCTGAACTTAGGTGTAGTTGAAATTACCCCTGAAGACGCAAAAACTCCTGGCATATTAGCCAACTCAGCTATGTTACTATCAAAAAACGGATTAAGTATACGACAAGCCATAGTTGACGACCCTGAACTTTCACCCGAGCCTAAACTTACCTTAATTGTTGAGAAAAAAATACCTGGTGAACTCATATCTGAATTGCTTACGATTAAAGGTGTGGCTAAAGTTTCTGTTTATTAGCTTTAAACATATTTAATTCGACAAATATGCATGAACTTAGCAACTATTCATATTTTTTTCAACTAAAGCATGCAAGTATGGATAGTTTTCTAGAAAAACTTATATGCCTACGCTGTTTTGTTGTTGTTCGCATTAAAGGGGTTTATTGGATTTGTCGTCAAATGCTCAAACTGGTGGAGTACCAGTTCTTATATTAAAAGAAGGTACCAATCGCTCTCGGGGAAGAGAAGCTCAACATACCAATATAACTGCTGCAAAAATTGTAGCTGAAAGCGTTAGAAGTGCTTTAGGTCCTAAAGGTATGGACAAAATGCTTGTTGACAACTTTGGCGATGTTACTATAACTAGTGATGGTCGTACTATCCTAGATGAAATGGATGTACAAAACCCAGCGGCAAAAATGCTTGTTGAAGTTTCAAAAACTCAGGATAATGAAGCTGGCGACGGGACAACCTCCGCAGTTATAATAGCAGGTGAATTACTTAACAAAGCTGAGGAATTAATCGATAAAAATGTTCATCCAACTGTAATAATTGACGGTTACAAGTTAGCACAAGAAAAAGCCTTGGCAGTTCTCAATAAAATCGCTATTCCTGTTGATTTAAATGATAAAAGCTTCCTTAAGAAGGCAGCAATTACCTCAATGGCAAGCAAACTTGTTGCAGAACATAAAGAGTACCTCGCTGACATAGTCGTTAAATCAATACTTTTAGTCACAGAAAAAGAAGACGGCGAAAACAAAGTAGATATCGATGATGTACGTATAGAAAAGAAAACAGGGGGCTCCCTGAAAGACACCAGCCTTATCAGTGGTATAGTCATTGATAAAGAAATTGTACAATCAAGTATGCCGAAAAGAATCGAAAAAGCCAAGATTGCATTACTTGATGCCTCTCTTGAAATCGAAAAAACCGAATACGACGCAAAACTAAACATCGAGACTCCTGATCAGATTGAGGCCTTCCTGAAGCAAGAGGAAAAAATGCTAAAAGATATGGCTGAAAAGATTGCAGCGTCAGGTGCAAACGTAGTTATTTGCCAAAAGGGTATAGATGATTTAGAACAGCACTTCCTTGCCAGAAAGGGCATCGCTGCAATTCGCAGAGCAAAAAAATCAGACATGGAAAAACTAGCAAAAGCTACTGGCGCAAATATAATCAGTAATTTAGATAGTTTAACTTCAAAGGATTTAGGTTATGCTGCTATAGTAGAAGAGCGAAAAGTAGCTGAGGATAAAATGACTTTTGTCGAGGGCGCAAAAAATCCAAAAGCTGTAACTATCCTAATCAGAGGTTCTAGCCCTCGTATGAATTCAGAATCAGAGCGGTCAATCCATGATGCATTATGTGTCGTTCGTGATATAATTCAAGAGCCAAAGATAGTAGCAGGTGGAAGCGCTCCGGAGCTTGAAATGTCCAAAGTTCTCAAGCAATACGCGGAAACTTTATCGGGAAAAGAACAACTTGCCGTTAAAGCATTCGCCGAAGCCTTAGAAATCATAACAATTACCCTTTCAGAAAACGCTGGTTTAGATCCGATTAATATTCTTTCAGAGTTAAGATCCCGACACGAAAAAGGCGAAACTTGGTCTGGAATCGAAGTCCTATCTGGCAAACCTCAAGACATGTCCAAAGCAGGTGTTTATGAACCTATAACAGTAAAGAAGCAAATCCTCAAATCAGCGGCAGAAGCAGCCATGCTAATTATCAGAATCGATGATGTTATAGCTGCGCAAAAAATGAAGTCTCCTCCGATGCCACCAGGCGGCGGAATGCCCCCGGGTATGGAAGGCGGAATGGGTGGTATGGGTGGCATGGGCGGAATGGGAGGTTACTAAGATGTCCGGCTCACCAGAAAAAGTTTCAGTAGGTCCTCCAAAAGTCACACGCTTTGAAAAGGCTCGAATAGTCGGCGCACGTTCTTTACAGATTTCCATGGGGGCACCAATTTTACTAGAGCTTGATGAAAAACTCTCTAGCGGCGGAACAGGTCTGAACAGCCCAATAGACATCGCCTTAAAAGAGCTTGATATTGGTATTCTACCCATAACTATAAGACGAACATTACCCGACGGAACTTTCCAAGATATTCCGCTCAAATGGCTTGCGGTATAATCTTTCCCTTATTTTCTTTTAATTTTTGTTGTGCTGTTTCTAAAGTAGCAATAATATTTGTCCAATGGGCACCCTGCCAATAGACTGCTTCACATTCGGGACATTTCCAAAATATTTCATAATGTAACTGAGTATTTTTTTCGACGCTGCTTTCTATTTCTTTCTTGTTAACAAGCCGAATCCTAGCGTTGCATTTTGGGCAGCGCGATTTTTCCAGATTAATCTCCAAAGGCAAATTGAAGCGTTGAGCTAGCTCTGCAAGTCTATCCGGCTCATTTTTGCCCTCTACATAATATGCTTCAGAACCCATCGTTATGGCTAGTTTATATAATTCCAAATCTCTAGTCAATAGAACTCTTTTCTTTACTCTTACCATACTTAGTAACTCGGCGTCATCGAAGTGAATTGAATATTTGACATCGTGACCCATAATCCTTAGCCAACGAGCAAGCTTTCCAAGCATTGCATCTATTACAAAATTCAATTTTGTCCTCTCCGAGCAGCAATTAAGTTCCCCGCTTTAAACGCAACCTGCTGCTCATTCATAACTAATTGTCCATTAACGAATGTTTTTACTGGTTTTCCTTGAACTTCCCAACCGTTAAAAGGTGAGAATTTCGCTTTTGAATGAAATTTCGATGCGTCTATTTTGAACTTCGCATTGAAATCCACTACTACCATGTCCGCGCTTTTGCCCTGCTGTAAGTAGCCTTTATCTTCTAAGCCGAAAACCTCTGCTGGCTTTTCTGATAGTAAACTGACAGCTTGTGATAAAAACAACTTATTCTTGTGAATCATGGTTAGCATTAAAGGCAGAGTTGTTTCTAGACCAGGTATGCCGACTTTTGTCTCCCAAACACTGCGGGCATCTTTTTCTTCTAATGTATGAGGGGCATGATCTGAGCCAATCATGTCAATTGAATTGTCTGCAATACCGCTCCAAAGTGCTTCGACATTCTCTTTTGATCGAAACGGGGGCATAGTTAAAGCACTTATTCCCAAATGCTCATAATCAGAATTTGAGAACAGAAGATTGTGAGGTGTTACCTCACAAGTTATATCTAGACCTGCTTTTTTCGCATCAGCTATCGCCTTCAATCCTTTCTTAGTAGAAAGATGGCAAAAGTGTAATCGTGTTCCCTTAATTTGATCAACTATAGATAACAGGCGCTCGATAGCTACTAATTCCACTTGTTCATCATGGGCTTTAAGATAAGCATTCAGATCATCTCGTTTAGCAAGCTTCATTTTTTCAATGGCGTTTTTAAGCATTAAATGGTCTTCCGCATGGACCGCCACCGGAACCTTAAGTTGGGCTGTTTTTCTAAACGATTCAGTCAATGCTGTCGTATCATCAATATCTACTCCCCCAACTTGTTCTGCTAAAAAAAGCTTAAACCCGATAGCTCCTGCATCGACTACTCCTTCGATATCTTCTAGATTATTTGGGAACTCCGAATAGAATCCAACATTTGTAAAAATATTCCCCTTTGCTAGTCGCATACGATTACGTATAGCAGCAGCGCTCATAGTTATAGGTGAATTATTAGGCATATCTAATACAGTTGTAACCCCCCCTGCGGCTGCAGAAGCGGTTCCAGTTACGAAAGTTTCTTTATATGCTCGATTTTCATCCCGCAAATGCACATGCGGATCTATAACACCTGGTAAAACTAGCTGATTGTGTAGGTCTATTTTTTCATCAGCTTTTGGCATCTGCGACTCTTTGCCTATCTTGAGAAATTTTCCCTCTTCGATTGCAATGCTGCATTCCCAAATTTTCTGCTTTAAGTATGCCTTTGCATTAATCAATACCAAGTCAGCAATCAAGCTCGATACCGCCTCTAATGTTAAATAACAAGGGCTCAAAGTGCCTTATTTGCTTATTCAAAACTAACGAATAATATACAAGAAGTTAAAAATTGGAGGGCTGTTTATTCTTAGGTTTCTGCTTCTATTCGGCAATCTTCGCATAGGAATTGCCCATTTTTTTCCTTAAGAGACTCAGAATAGACGCCGCAATGATCACAGTATCCTGAAAGTGGAGTTTCTTCTGTTTCAATTGTTTCCTCAGCGGCACCTGAGCTTTCTATACGTGATTTTTCCTGAATTATTTCAATGAACTCGGGCATTACTCCAATTATGTCTTTACTAGAAATCAGTCCAACAAGATCGCCTTTGTAAATTACTCCTAATCGGCGAATATCGAGTCTACTCATCCTTCGAGCAGCATCGCTAATTGTTGCTTCTGGGTCTATTGTAGCTAAAGGAGATGTCATAATGTCTCTGGCCTTCACGGCGGCAGGTTTAAGATTCTTAGCTAGAACTCGTACTACCAGATCTCTTTCAGTTATCATGCCCAATGGTTTGCCGTCTTTATTGCTGACGATAATGCATCCTAGTTTGTTGTCGTTCATAAGTTTGGCGATAGTGTTACTTGGTACCTCTTCAGACGTGGTTACAACTGGGCTACTCATAACATCTTTGACGAGCATTCTTGTTCTTAAACCAATATCAGACATCTCATAACAACCTCACAGCTTAGCCAAACTTTGACCTACATGTCAACAAATAGAAAGGCTCAATTTAAGAGTTG
>CAZQTZ010000005.1:0-27146 GCA_964596465.1 uncultured Candidatus Bathyarchaeia archaeon
GGGTAAGGGGAATAAGAAGTGATTCTGTTTTTATTTCTTTTTGAATTTGGAGACTTTTGTCATTTAGCCCTAGTTTATTTAGTATATCAATTGTTTTTTTACCGTGTTTTTTGGGGATTTTGAGGCAAGGGATCTCTTTAGACATATTCATTCAGCTATTGACCTATTTTTTCTATCCTATAAAGAGCTCCGAGTTTTTCTATTTTAAACCGCTTGTTTAGCATTTTCTCCGTAAGCCAAATGTTAGTTTCAATATGATCAGATATTGAGCGTGTTAAGAATACTGAGGGTCCAGTTGTCAGGGCTACGAATGGGATAAGCATATCAGCTATATGAATATCTACAGTAGGAGCAACTTTAAGTTCAGTAAGTAGCTTTTCCGCGGCTTCTTTACCTACCTCTTCACTTGTTTTTTTAAGTTCGCCTATCGCATCGGCGCCTAAAATGACGCCTGTATCAGTTTTTGCCCATAAAAGAATGGAGCTACCTTTCTGCAAAGGATTTGAAGTATCATTCACGATTTTAATTTTTGAAGAGTACCCTTTCTGATTTAGAGTCTCAGTTGCAGCTTGGGCTTGCCGCTCAGCAACTTTCCGATCTGCAAGAAAAGTGCAAATAGAAATCCCGCCTAACTCAATGAGCTTCCCAAACCTTTCCATTTGAATAGGAGACAGATTTGAAGTTGGCTGTACAGTTAGACTAACTTCTCCTTTACCTTTTGGATAATACCCATAACTATGGATGTCAACCTGGGCATCGATATTCATCTTTTTCAGAGTGGGTAATAGGATATTTTGAAAAAAATTTATAGTAGGTGCCTGAGCTGTGTCAGTTCCTCCCTTGCATACACGCAAGAAGACAGGAGTCTTTGCATAGATACAAAGAGGTAACACTGTTAAAAGAAGCATAGGAATGTTACCGGCAGTTCCGATTTCTGCTTCGAAGCGGCCGCCCTCAATTCGCTGAGGTTTAAACCAGAGTTCTCGGCTGCCTAAAGTAGCACCCTGTAATTGAGCATTACAGAGTCTTGCTGCAGTTAGTACCGCTTCCAGATGCTGGGGTTTTAAGCCTGGCTGAGGCCTATTATGGCGAATATTACGGATATGAAGAGGTTCCCCTGTGACCGCGGCTAAGGCTACTGAAAGGCGCAGAATTGTGCCACTTCCGCTTTTCTGACTTCCATCAATTTCAAACAAATACATACACAATCCAAAGCAACATGAACAGCTGAAAGGATATGGTAAGTTTCAAATAATTAATAAGCTCCTTAAGTACTTTAGAGTTAAAGTGAGCGGTTGTTAATGAGTGCTGATAAAGAGAAACTAAATCAACTTATCGAAAGAATCGACGAGATTATGGTAGTGCTAAAAGACGTGGCGGAAGACCTAAAAACTGTTTCGATGAGCTTAAAATCATTAGCAGTTGGACAAATAACATCTAAACCTGTAACACCTGCACCCAAACCTTCAATTTCAGCACCTAAAGTAACAACTCCAACTCAAGCACCACGAGCAGCACCAGCAGCTCCTGCGAGCAGTGGACTGCATTCAGTGGAGGATGTACGAATGATGTTTCCAGAGGACTTAGACAGCATGCTAAGCTTCGAAGAAAAAACTGATTACGTCATAATTAAACCAAAACAATTTTTAGGTTCAGAAAATTTTGCCAAAATCGCTTCAACAGTACGAGGATTAGGTGGCGAGTATATTAGTGCAGGCAGAGACTCCCACTTTAGAGTCTATAAGAAAAAAACCTAACAAAATATGCCAGATGAGGTACAATCTACTTTAATGAACTCTAGGCTCAATTCTTCTATTTCTTTTAAAAGATAAAACGGCATTCAGCGTAATTCTTGACTATAAGAATGGCAAAAGCACTTAAGAGAATTTTTATCTCTTCAATTGTTATGATAATTTTTAATTTACAAATCTGGGGACAGTCTTTTTTTTGCTGACTGCAAGAGAGCATAATTGATTTTCATCGAAATGTCACGCTCAAAAAAATGAAAAGTCTTACTCAAAAAGTCTTTGCTACACTAAGGCTAATCTACATAGTCTCGAATCATTATGTCGGGAGAAGTATTATTTTTTCGGCTGGAAGAATCCTATTGATTTGGTTCGAAATTATCATCGAGAACCCGTCTTTCAACAAGTTCGCTGATGATAGACTCTTTTCTAAGCTTTCATTAGATGCATACCTTTTGGTTTGTTTCTTTTGGTTAGACGCCAGTTTTCTCAAAGTTTTTTCCATAAAGCTTTGATAGTGCTCTATCGCAACCGTAGCTGTTTTCTCCGCTTTTTTTAATTGCCTTAACTGCTAATCGCCCGCTTAAAGCAGCCAGGTCCATGCCTACTCCACGATATAGGTCGATTAAGCCTGCAGCATCTCCAGCTAGCAAAATGTTTTCTTCTCCAAGGAAAGTCGTTATCTTCTGGGTTGAGGCAAAACCCTCTTTTTTCACAATTTCACCCTCAAGACAGTGTTTTTCTTTTATGTAATTGTAGAATCGGTCTGCATACTCTACTGCGTTTTCATTTGCGCCTGTTCCAATTACCCATTTTTCATCCTTCAAATAAACCCAAGCAAACATTAAAGGACAAAATTCTCGATTGTAGTACATGTAAAGTTTATTTGGGTCAAGAGTTCCTTTACCTTCAAAATAGTAGTTTATTGCTGTGCCTAAATGGCTTTTTTCTAAAGACGCAAGGTTTAGTTTACTTCTTATTCCAGAAAGCATTCCGTCTGCACCGATGAGGAAACGAGTGATAATTTGAGTAGATTTCGTATCTTTCGACAGTGTTAGGTTAATTCCTTGTGGGGTTTTGGAAAAATCGATTAAGGAAGTGTTATCTTGAAACTCTGCCCCTTGCTCGATGGCGAGTTGATTTAGCCAGCTATCAAAAGTTGAGCGCCAAAAGTTAAGCATCTTCATTTTTCCCCCCAAAGTTTTTCCTGAGGGAGTAATAATATCCACTTTGTACAGTTCATTTTTGCATAGTTTTTCTTTGGGAATTTTATTTCCTATTAGCTTTTCGAAGTATGAAAATTGGATTCCTGAACAAGGTTTGTTTCGCGGGGTTTTATATTTCTCAATTAGAAGAGTTTTGAAACCTTGTTGTGCACTTAACCTTGCAGCTACTGAACCTGCAACTCCGCCTCCAACGACGCAAACATCATACGCTTCCATCACTCTCAACTCTTTTCAATTGTTTTTTTAATAATTCTGTGTTAAACTTTTAGGTTCTTGGACCAATCAGAGATTTTCTTTACAGTATCTTCTCTATCTTTTTGAGCGTGAGGTAATGCTAATTCCCCAACAAAACTGCATTCCTGCATTAGTTCTTTAAAATTCTTAAAGACGCGATCTGATTGTGACCCGAGGCTTGTGCAAAAAAGCGCCACCTTCTTTTCGGAAAAGTTGTTATTTTTTAGGTATGTTCTTACTGCAGGTGTAATTCTTTTATTCCACATTGGAGTCCCAACAATAATAAGATCGTAGTCTCTGGGAGATTTCTTTATTTCACCAATTTGGGTTACTCTTCCTCTTGTCGCATCGAAGCCGCATATAAGAAATCCTAACGGTCCTTTCCTTCTTTTTTTATCAATTATTTCCTCAATATCTCCGCCAATTTCTTGAGCTATTTTCTCTGCTGCGAACCGCGTATTTCCACTTCTTGAGTAATAAACAATCAAAGATTTCATCCAAAATCACTCCAGTTCTTGCTGCCGTGGCATAGGTTCATTTTATAAGCTTAGTTTAATATTTAAACCGTGAAGTAGATAAAAATCCACCTAGTTTAAAAAAAGTGACTTGCATGAAAGAAAAATTTCAAGACGAAAAAATTCTACTATTAAAACAGAACCTCCAAACTATTTTAGAACTATCCCAAGTGATTGCAAGTAATGTAAAAACATTTTCAAATGCCTTGTCTGCCAATGGAAGCTTGCAGCCTGAAGAAGCAAAACATTTCTTAGATCATTACAAAGGTCTCTTGGGAGAAAAAGAGATTCTAATTCTACTGGCCCTTTCAATGAATGATGGCATGGGTTTCAATAGAATTAGAGCCATATTAAAAGGGTTGATGAGCTCCAAAACTATTTCTGAGAAACTAAAACGGTTGGAACAAGAAAAATGGCTAAGCCGAACAGTAGTCAATGATAGACCATTTCGCGTCTCATATTCATTGACTCCACTTGGAAAAAAAATTGCAAATTTATCGTCGGTTATTGGGATACTAATACTATTCCCTGAAGAAACATAAAGCACACTCAGTCAGAATAGAAATCATCCTAGCACTTTTTCAGGTGAATAATTAATATTAAACCTAAAAGCCCTCGCCGCTGGTTTTCACTTATTAAAAGAATAGAAAATATAATAATAATTAATTGTTTAACTTTTAGCATTTAAAACCAATAATTATCCCTAATTTTCATAATATAATTTTTAATTATCAAAATAATGTTTTGAAACTAAGGTTATAAAATTATTGCAGAATACCGATAAAGATACTTTATTTTAGTTTTTTCCCAATTTGAAAGGCTCTGTCCAGAATTTGAGGTTGATTTTTAACTTCAGCACGTTCAGAGGCGGCAGGTAAAATTTTATTCGTTATGACCATTTCAAGGTAGTGGAATGAAAGCTCGAACATGCCGACTATCAGATTGCAGGCTTCGGCGCCTTCTTCGGAGGGGATAACAAGGATGGCTTTTTTGTTTTTTAGCTTCTTAGAGCCTATAAATGGACGGAGCCGGTCAATTACAAGTTTCATCGGTGCTGAAGGTCCATACCAATAAAGAGGGGTACCGAATACGATTAAATCAGCAGCCTCAATTTTTGGATAAAGTGTTTGCATATCATCGTGGATTGCGCATTGAAAACTGTCTTTTTTGCAGGCTTGACAATCTATACAAGGAGACAGGTTTAATCCATAAACGTATATTTTTTCGACTAAATGATTAGATGCTTTTGCACCTTCAAGAATTTGAGTTACAATTAAGTCAGTATTGCTTTGCTTTCTGGGACTTGCTACTAAACCAACAATCCGCATATGTATCACATATTATTGTAATATTTTAAAATCCTTTAATTCTCCAGTATACTTATCCCAAGTTAAATCGACTTGCTCTACTACAGCATCTTGCGGTCCATGATTACAGAAATCCAAGATGCGTTTAATTGGTTCTTCTTCACCTTCAAAGACCGCTTCAACTCGTCCATCAGGCAAGTTTCGAACCCACCCCTTCAAACTTAAACTATCGGCCTTACGCCTAGTATTTGCTCTAAAATAAACGCCTTGAACTTTACCGGCAATAAACACATGGGCACGAGTCTTCATCAAATTTCACCTTGAGAGTAAGTGAATCAAATTGTAGTTCCATACAGTTGATTAATAACCTTTGATTATGATTTAATGTTTATTTTAATCAATCTCTCTAGTGTGTGTACGATTTGTAGACGCACTTGTCTTAAAAGCGTTCAGAACCTCCAGAATATTTGTGAATAGTATGCTCAGAAATGGAGCTGGAAAGCTGATGATTTATACTTCTTCAGCTTCCTCCCTTAATCAAAATCTAATTTCAGTCCGGAGAGTTACAGAAAAACTTGCTCAACAATTGAACCTAGACTTTGAAATTGTAAGGCAAACAAAGGGATTTAACCAAATATATGTATACTACGAGAACGGTAACGAAGATCCCATTCCACTTTACTGTAATGAAGGAAAAAGCGATAATCAACAAGAGATTTTATCAAAAATAAGAAACATGATTTTTGTGTTATCTTTTCACCCAAAGCACGCTGCTCTTAGACAAGCACGGAACACAATTATGACACTCTCATAGTGAATGAGGGCTCTTGGGTTATTGGACTTTTGTGAATTTAATCCCTTGTCCGCCTAATGAGACTTCATAGACTTGGTTGACGTCAAAGGTTATTCCTAAGCTGTCATATTCATGTTCGGTCAGGAACAGGATTATCTTTGGAAAAGCCAGCTGCTGTCGAGCCTGCAATATGGGCAGTTGCTGTTGCATTGCCTGCATTACATCTTGTACCACCTTAGCTTCGTCGGTTTGTGGGCGCATGACAAAATTTGAAACTTCGCGTTCCTCGACAAGTTCAATTCTTTTTCCCAAGTTACCGTCTAAGTCGCGGCTTGATTCGATTTTATTAACTCTAACACGGAACATATTACTCACGCTATCGTAGAATTAGTAAAGATCAAGGATTTAACTTATACCTTAATTTTTTATTCCGACAGTTATTCTAGCGCATATTTTTACCTGATATCATGATTACGAGTCTGGGCAATCTTTTATATTTGCCACATGTATATACACATAACATAGTGGGGAAAAAAATGAAACTTGTAACCGTATTATTACCGGAAGCATATCTTGAAGGCTTAGATGAACTTGTAAGAGCGAACATGTACCCAAGCAGAAGTTCAGTCATCAGATCAGCAGTTAGGGATTTACTAAAGAAGGAACTTTGGGAAAATAAAGGCTCTGGACGCAGCAGATAATTAAACCAAACCTTATTCTTTCATTTATTTTCTAATCAGGCAAATGGTTATTTAATTTTTATTTTTGAGAGTTTTTGTGCGGCCATTTCGGGATTTTGAGCTTGGATTATTTCACGACCAACAATCAAGTATTTTGCTCCAGCTTTCAAGGCCTCTTGAGCGCCTCCGCCTTGAGCGCCTACGCCAGGCGAATAAATCGGCACATTCTTGCCAAGAATATTGTAAATTTCGCGAATTTTTTCAGGCACAGTGGCACCAACGACTACTCCGTCTGCGCCCCAAGTGAGTGCTTTCTGTGCAAAGGTTAAGTATTGTTTTGTAGTGAACTGATTATCAACAATTGTTTGTCCGTAGCCTTCGGCTGCACCTTTATGACTCATATATGCAAGAAGAATAACTCCGCGATTCTGTTTAGATGCAGCATCAAATATGGGTTTTAAGCCCTCTTCCCAGCCTACAAATGGATTAGCGATTAGCGCGTCAAAACCTGCATCGAAGTAATATTCAGCTATAGTCTGATTAGTTGCTCCTATATCGTTTATTTTTCCATCCATAATCGTTGCCAACCCTGCTTCATGAGCTTGGTTGATTATTTTTTGTACTCCATTAAATACGCCCAACGGTAAAGTAAGGTGATGATTAATTTTTACTGCACATATATAGGGGCTAACGGCTTGAAGCAGATTTTGGGCTTTCAATAGCAGGGCCTCACGGGTTTCTTTGGTTTGGTAGGGAAAATCTAGAGCTAAGATAATACGAGTCTGTTTAGTTTCAGCTGCTTGTTCGATTTTCTGTTTGAAAGACACTTTAGGCACCTTGCTCATACATCGGCAGGAGTGCATGATAACTTTTACTATTAAAATCCTCATTACAGCTGAATAATTCATATATCGACGTGTAACGGGAGCCTCTATAAAGGAGAAATATTGTGAGCGCGACGATATTAGCGCAATCGGCAGGGATAGTAGCGGCAGTTTGCTGGGCAGCCGCTCCGATTATCTATCGACGCGCCATGTTTAATACAACACCTATTGCAGCTAATACAATACGATGTGTAAGTACTTCAGTGGTTATGTTTCTGGTCTTGCTAATTCTTGGAAAAACAGGGGTTTTAACGAGTTTACCTTTTGAAGTGGTTGTGCTTACGATTGTAAGCGGAATCTTAGGCTTAATCGTCGGGGATACATTCTATATGCTTGGACTTCGTTCAGTGGGAGTTTCGGTTGCTGGACCGTTAGCTTCTACTTACCCACTTTTTAGCATGATATGGTCTGTTATGTTTCTTGGACAAACCATTACAATGAATGCCATCGCAGGTTCCTTGATAATAGTAGCAGGAATCTGGTTATTGAGCTATGGAAGAAAACAAGAGACCGCGATAAAAAAAGGTAAATTTATGCTAACAGGCGTGGCAGCTGCAATGGCGACATCCTTCGTTTGGTCCTTTAGCATAATTCTAATGGATATAGCCATGGGCATACCAGGAGTAGAAACATTAGATGCTAACTATGCCCTTCTAGTAGTGAGGATACTTGCTATGGCGCTAATTATGTTGGCGATAACACCTCTAGCGGACCGTAAAGGAGCAGTTGTGAAAATGAAACGGCGAACTGTACTCGAATTATGTGCTGCAGGTGTAGTAGCAAACGGAATAGGATGGTTACTCATGAACTATAGCCTGATGGTTTTAGATTCCCAAGCGATAATTATTTCGTCTACAACACCACTTTTTAGCACTATGGCTGCTTTCGTTCTATTCCACGAAAAAGCGACATGGAACAGAATTGCAGGCGCAATAGTTGTTGTGATTGGTGTAACTCTAATTTTCATGGTATAACTCTAGCTTCGCAGCTTAACAAGCAATAATGTTTTATACCTCATAGCTACTGTGACAAGCTCAGTTTGAGGTTTCGCTATGTCAGTATCACCCAGTATCAGAGAAGTTCTAGCACGTCGCATCGCAGGAGAAATTATCCTTTCCAGCAAGCCAGGCGCTACAATGCGAAAATGGCGTGAACTTTTCGCTGTTTCTCAAATCAGTCTTAGCGAAAAAATGCTCCTTTCTGCAAGTGTAATAAGTGACTATGAAAGCGGTAGACGTAAAAGTCCAGGAGCTAAATTTATTCGACGTTTTGTATTATCCCTACTGCAAATTGATGAAGAAAAGGGTAGTCGATTTATCAGAGAATTCGCAAAATTGACGAGTTCGCCTAGCATGGCAATTCAGGATCTAAGAGAATTCCCAATACCAGTTCGGGTTGAATATCTATGCCGAGCTATAAACGGCGAAGTTATCGGACAAGTCGATAAATACGTAAAAGAAGTCAACGGCTACACCGTGATTGACAGCAGAAAAGTCATAGAAGCGCTCAGCGGATTGGAATATGCACAGTTGTTTGGAGCAACTTCCGAACGTGCATTAGTTTTTACAAACGTAGAGAATCCAAGTCTAGCAATGATGATTGTGAGAGTTAGTCACCTTAAACCACGTGTTGTAGTGTTTCATCGTACTCAACCTGACGAGGCAACCATTAAGTTGGCAGAATATGAACAAATACCAATCATTTACAGTTCGTCACCTAGCAATGAACAGCTTATAAAATCGCTAAGAAAATTATACCGGATAGCTTTAAGAATTAAATTAGGCCGGCGCGTAAAACCACCACCCAAAATCAGCTCGTAACATTTTCCGAAACATGTTATTTGACAAAATATAGATAGAAGAAGACTGTTGAAAAGAATTAAAGGCTAAGCTTAGCCTTTCCTTCATGATTTTACTTTTTAAATTGCTTTTTTAAGCGCATCTACCTTATCGGTTCTTTCCCATGGAACATCTATGTCTTCGCGACCCATATGTCCAAAGACAGCGGTTTTACGGTAGATAGGTCGAATAAGCTGTAATTGGTCAATGATTGCTTTAGGTCGCATATCAAAGTTCTTTTTGATTAATTCAAGAATTGCTTCATCTGAGCATTTACCTGTTCCGAACGTGTTGACTAGTACGCTTATGGGTTCTGCAACACCAATTGCATAACTGATTTGGATTTCACATTGCTCCGCTAAGCCTGCTGCTACAACGTTCTTGGCGACGTATCGTGCCATGTAAGCGCCACTGCGGTCTACTTTTGAGGGGTCCTTGCCGCTAAAGCAACCACCACCGTGACTTCCGACTCCACCATAGGTATCTACGATAATTTTTCTACCGGTTAAACCTGAATCCGCTAAGGTTCCTCCGATGACGAATCGACCTGTCCCGTTTATAACGTATTTTGTTTCAGGACAAAGCATGGAAGCGGGGATCACATTGTTGATTACTTGTTCACAGATGTCTTTCTTGAGTTTGGCATCATCTACTGTTCCGTTATTTTGTGCAGCAATAACAACAGCTAAGACACGTTTAGGTTTACCATTATCATACTCTATTGTAACTTGGGATTTGCAGTCAGGACGCAGATAGGGCAGTATTTTTTGATGTCTGCAATCAGCTAATCGCTTTACCAGTTTATGCGCAAGCATAATTGGTAATGGCATGAGCTCTTTTGTTTCATTAGAAGCGTAACCAAAAACCATACCTTGATCTCCTGCTCCTTGTTCACGATCTTTAGTTTCAGTAACGCCCATAGCGATATCAGGAGATTGCTCAGTAATTGAAACTAAAACACCGCAAGTTGCCCAGTCTAAGCCATCTTTTGCATTATCCAATCCGATTTCCTTTACAGTTTTTCGGGCAATGTCAGGAATGTTTACATGACAACTAGTAGTTATTTGACCTGTAATCATGATAGTTCCTTGCATAACAAGAGTCTCACAGTCAACTCTTGCTTTAGGATCATTACGTAAAATAGCATCAAGAACGCTATCAGAAATTTGATCAGCTACCTTATCGGGATGACCTTCACCGACTGATTCTGAAGTGAATAAGTATTTGCCATCTTTTTTCATAGTAATAACCTTAGCATTGTTTGTTAGAGTTCAATAACTCCAGCTTTTTCTTAAAAGGCTTTCTCCCTGAATTAAAAACACCTTCAATTAAAACTGAAAGCTTATCATCTACAAATAATACACCTACGGTAGGTCTTCATATGGAAGCGGATGAAGCTGCAAGAAACGCTCTTCAATGCGTCTTAGAAGCGAAAAAAGGGGAAAGCATAACAATCTTTTGTGATGATGTTAAAGCTGCTGTAGGAGAAGCCTTCGAAAAAGGCGCTCAAGCACTCCGATTAAACACCAAACTTGTCTTACTTGAAACCGACCCTAAAAACATCCGCAAAGAAATCCCGTCTCAATTAGACAAATACCTTACTACCCAAAGAGCCGATATTTACATTAACCTTTTACAAGGCGGCAGAGAAGAAACTCCTTTCAGAATAAAACTCATTCATACCGAAACAAACGATAAAAAAACACGACTCGGACACTGCCCAGGCGTTACAATAGACATGCTAACGGAAGGAGCACTTGCTTTAACCATCAAAGAGCACAAACAAGTACAGAAATTTGCAAAAAAACTTATGAAAAAGCTTAGAAAAACCATCAAATTAGAAATCACAACACCTAATGGAACACAACTAAGCCTAAGCACAAAAGATAGACCATTCTTCACGGATACAATAATTGATAGAAAACTTATGGATTGGATGAATCTTCCCACTGGAGAAGTTATCATTGCACCAGTAGAAGACTCCCTTGAAGGTAGATTGGTCTGCGATGTCGCAATAGGCGGTATCGGACCAATAAGTGAACCAGTCATAATAAAAGTGAAACAGGGCAAAGTTGACGCAGTAACCTGCGAAAATCCTGAAGTTCTGAAAAGAGTCCAAGAGTCTCTTCACATAGATGATAATTCAAAAGTTGTAGGAGAATTTGCCTTTGGAATTAACCCTAAAGCGAGATTAATTAAAGAATTTCTTGAAACAGAGAAAATGATAGGCACCGTTCATATCGCCTTTGGAAATAACACTGACATGCCGGGAGGAAAAAACAACTCCGCAAATCATATGGATTTTATGATGAATAACCCTACTGTTAAAGCCATAATAAAAGACGGTTCAGAAATAGATGTGCTTATTGATGGAAAATTTTTGGAAACGGTAAAAGAAAAACAAACCATAAATACAGAAGAGAAGCTACCGATAAGCGAATTCTACAAAGTCATCGATTATATTACACTGTACAAAACCGAAAACTGGTGGGAAGCGATAGTAATATTTGAAATCTATGGAAAAAGACAAATGGCAATGTATCTTTGGCAAAAAAGAAAAGACCAGTGGAAACGGAAAAACAAATTTGGAATTCGAACACTTGATGAATGGAATAGACTTAAAACGGCTATGGATCAACTCATCCCGCAATTAAATAAAAAATAATGCATGCCACATGAAATCCCGGGTTCTTCTATTTGTCAGTAGCCAAAAATTAATTATAATAAGTCCTTATATGATAAAGTGAGATTAAACATGACTGCTACAGTTAAAGATTTTATTAGTGGAATTGCAGGAACAAAATCGCCTGGTCCATCGGCGTCATTTACAGTATTTCATTTATTTTATGCTATAGAATTTATGTCTCAGAAAACAATAGGGCGTAACAAGTTAGCAGAGAAATTAAATGTTGGCGAAGGAGCAATAAGAACAATAATCAGTCGCCTTGTTGAATCGAAATTAATTACCACTTCCAAAGAAGGATGCAGACTCACCGAAAAGGGTTTAACCATTTGGAAGAATTTTGAGGAAGTTTTTCCCAAAAGAGAAGAGGTCCCGCAAACCGAGTTAACTACTTCAGATTACAATTATGCTTTCCTAGTAAAGAATCGCGGTGATAAAGTAAAATCAGGCATTGAACAAAGAGACGCCGCAATAGTTGCAGGCGCAAAACGCGCAGTTGTTATTGTTTCCCAAAAAGGACATTTGCGAATAGAATCAGTCAGCGAAAATATTGATGAGGAATTTCCTAAAGCTGCCAGCAAGTTACTTGAAAATTTTAAACCAATGGATAATGATGTTATAGTAATTGCAGGCGGAGATACACCGTTAAAAGCTAAACGTGGAGCCTTTGCCGCAGCATGGTCTCTACTTGACGGCGAAAAGAAAATGCGTTAGGTTGTGTATTTTTCTCCTTGCATTAACAACCGTTCGAGTATAGTGTTTATAGCGATTAAACCATCATTTGTTTTAGAAGAGACAGGCGTTAAATGGAATTGCATGCCTAGTTGTCCTATAGCCCGCATCATATTTTGACTGAAAATACGTTTAGTATCATCTAGTTTTGTATTAATAGCATCTTCAAGAGCTCTTGGGTTTCCTGACCATTCCACGATTTTTGATACATCAGATTTAGGTAAAAGATCTATTTTACTGAGCAAATGTAATTGAGGCTGGAAGAAACGGTTGTAAACAGCTGCAGAAAGAAACATATTAGATACATAATTAAAGGGATTGGCGCTAAAAACCGCATCAAATAAGTAAATTAATGCTTTCGGTTCCTTAGTTAATTCATTGACTATGTAAGGTCCTGAAGCACGGAAAGCAAATAACTCCATCTGCCCAGGTGTATCAACGATAATGAAATCGGCGTTAGCGTCATCAACATCACGGGTAATGCTTTCTATTTCATCAGCTATTAAATCAGCCGCCATAATTGCGGCACCGTTGGGACCCAAACTGTATTTCTCCATGATGTCAGTCGCATCAACATAATTGCGGACATCAACATCTGGCGAGTAGGGCAGTTTTAAAACACCAGGGTCTAAATTCACCACTGCAACATCTTGCTTATTCATTTTAAGCCAATCACTAAATGCTGCAGTGAACATCGATTTTCCTGAGCCTGCGGTTCCAATCACAAACACAACGGGCATTCTAAATATCTCCTCAGAACGGCTTGTGTCATCTGAGTGCTATTAACCTTATCATTTCAGGATTAAAAGAATAATTCGCTAAACTGCTTTCATCAGATGCGGTGCAGAAAAAATTATTCTGATGGAGAAGATGGAGTAGGTTGATTGGGATTTATTGGATTTGAAATATTAGCGTCAGGATTTGGCGCAGGGGAATCTGGAAGCTGTTTTTTCTTATTTTTCCTAAATAAAGCAGAAGCTATAGCGCCAACTATAATGATAATTAATACAATTATTATTAAGGCTAAGATATAGAAGGGTAAAATTAAAGTGCTTTTCGCTTCACTTGTAGTGCCGGCATATTGATGGTTACCAGACCAGCTTGCACGTACGTCAAGTTGTCCTGCGCCTTGAGATTTCCATGAATACTTAAAACTTCCGTCAATGCTGGTTAGAACGGTAGATAGAATTTCCCATGAGGCACCATTTAAACTAGAGTAGAGAGTTACGTTCTGATTTGCAATAGCCGGGGAGACTTGACCGTTTATACTTATCGAAATAGTTTCAGTAACAATAAATGGAGTTATACTAAACGACAAAGTGGTCGGATCAAGTCTTTTAAAACTTGCAGAAACCTGCCCTGGCGCAATTTCATTACTTGAATCAATCGAAATTATTACTACAGGAGCATTTTGTAAATCTTCGGGGCATTCCCCAACCCGCCAACCTTCTCTCCAGTTTGAGCTTGTACTTTCTGCTATGTAGTAGGTAACTCCGTCATCTTTAATTGAGCAAATAGATAATCGGGCATCTTGAGGTTCAGTGTTAAGATGAACACCTATGTTCATATGTTCTTCAGAAGTATAATGTAAAAGCACTACATCTAGCCCCCCTGCTTTTAGAATCGAGGCAGCCAGTACTGAGAACAAATCGCAATCGCCAGTATTTCTCATCAATGTCTCAACAGGGTAATAAACAGGAGTAACTGCGTCGTAAGGTATCTGATGAATCAGGGTTAGCACTTGATTGGTAAAGTCTTCATCGTCAGGATAGATGGATCTTAGACAATCTGCTATAGGTTTCACCGAATAAGGTGTAACAAATTTCGCAAAATCAATACTAGTAGCAGAAACATGATCAAGACTTTTATAATACTCATTTAGAGAATGCGGAATAACCACATTAATAGTGTATGAAAAAGTTCCATCAGATAAGTTGACCAACTGATATGAAACAGTTGTGTCTGCTTGTGCTGTACTCTCGGGGACAATGGAGGAATAAAGCAATACGGTCAAACTAATTATTAAAAGAGTAACCAAGATCCGATTTTTCATTCCACGGTGCACAGCTCACAATTTCTATTTAGTTACGCTTCTTTAAGGACATTATGTATCAATAATAAATATAATGTCTAATTCATTCAGCACCGTCAGATTCCTGAATTATGGTCCCGCCTACTTTCTTAAGTAGAGTAGATAGTTCGCTTTTTGCTTTAGCTAGAAGCTCGAGGGGTTTTTCTTCAGGCTTACCTGATATGGATAGGTGGAGTTCTATGTGAGGTTTGCCTTCTTTTCCTTTCGGGTGAGATTTTATGTAGACATTCGGATTATTTTGCATAACAGTATCTATAAGAGGCGCTAAAACGGATTCCATAATTTGGTTAACGTAGATGCTTTTTTCGTAGAAACCAACGCCGCCGGTAGCCTTTCGTAGCAAAGGCACAATCGATTCGTCAAAAATAGCCTCCATTTCCGAGGGGACACCTGGGAGAACGAATATTTGTGTCTGGTTAGCTCGCACTTTTATTGCAGGTGCTGTTCCCACTGGATTGGGAATAGGTGTTGTTCCTTGCGGGATTGTAGCCATCTTTAATCGGGGGGGTGTCATTTCGCCTTCAGAGATATTTTTAACTTTAGCATAAGCAGCATATTTTGCTTTAACCATCTGCAGAGCTTCTTGATTTACTTCAAGAGAACGATTGAGAGCTTTGGCTATGCCCTGCAAGGTTTTATCATCAAAAGTTGGGCCTAATCCTCCAGTGGTAATCATGAAATCTGGTTTTCGGGAAAGCACTTCACAAAACGCAATAGCCATTTCGGTTATATCATCAGCAACAGTGGTTATCCTTTTTACATTCAGACCCCAAAAAGTAGCTCTTTTGCATAACCAACTAGCGTTTGTGTTGATTACTTTTCCGATTAATAATTCATTGCCTACACACACTATTTCCATGTCAACAGTCAAATTTGCTC
The DNA here is from genome assembly GCA_964596465.1 of uncultured Candidatus Bathyarchaeia archaeon. Classification (GTDB taxonomy): domain Archaea; phylum Thermoproteota; class Bathyarchaeia; order Bathyarchaeales; family Bathycorpusculaceae; genus JADGNF01. The sequence goes on from CAZQTZ010000005.1 coordinate 15,609, forward strand.
ACTTTAAGAGAGGAATGCAACTAGAAATGGAAGACTTTTCTTTTATACTATTTGATAAGCAGTATTTTAGAATTTCAGAAACATAGCCGTTTCTAATAAAAGTTGATGATTTTTTAGACAGCGGTTATTTCTTATTTAGCCACCATTTGAGGTATTCTTTTCTGCGGGCTTCTTTTGGATCATCATCGTCATATCGTGTGTTCTTTTCTTTATTTTCCACAAGATCCTGTTGAGTAACGGTTAAGCCGCAGCATTGGCAAATATAGTTTTTAGTGGTGTATTTCAGATCTCCACCGCATTCGGGACAATAGGGCATAGTGGTTCACCGATTATTTTATTGCCTTTTTATTTTAATTTTGGTAAATATTAGTCTTCGCATATTTTTTATACTAATTGGACTTGAAAAATAATTAAGAAAAGAGGAAGTGGAAAAGTTTAGACATGAACATACATACGTTCAGTTGTATATTGACCAGAACTCATTTCGTTTTCTATCTCGCGCAGCAGCATTATCCTCTTGAAAGTTGGCGGGTGAGTTGCAAAGAGGTTGTTTAATTTGACCCAAGTGGAACTGGATTCTCTTTCCATAGCCAAGGTCAATTCACGTTCGTCAAGTACTCCATCACGATCTAGGTCATAAGCGTCTTTTTTCTGCATTATTGACGAGATTTCTTGTTTTGCCATTGAGGGATCTTCGATGTAGAAACTTCGGGCAATAGTGTTGGGATTAGGGGCGATAGATAATCCATAAGTGATTTTTGATAAAGCACTTTGCAAACCTCGAGGATTTTGAGTAAGATATGCACTGAAAGAGTCGGCGTAATGTTCTCGAAGTCTACTTAGACGCATTACAGCAAGATTAGAAATTATGTAAACCAAAAACGAGATTATCCCGATTATTATTAATGCTGCACCTGCGTTACCTTCATTTTTTCCTCTACGAGAAGATACTCCACTAAATCGAGCAGCATTAATTGTAATTTGAGCTACCCAGTAAGCGATAAGTGGTAAAGCTGAGAGAATAGTCATGACCACGTAATCTTTGTGTTTTATATGACCAAGCTCGTGAGCAATTACTGCTGCGACTTCATCTTTATTGAGATTTCGAAGTAAACCCTCATGTACACCTAAAACGGCGCTACTGCTGCTACGACCGTAAGTAAACGCGTTCGGAGTATTGCTGGGCACAATTGCCAGTTTGGGCATCGGAAGGCCACTCTTGGCTGCTAAGTCTTTAACTGTGTTTTCTAACCAAGGATTTTCACCAGGTTTAAGAAATTTTAGATGTGTAGTAGCACTAACTACGGCTGGACCTATAGCATACTGGAACAGTATGAAAAGGGCAGTGCCTCCGACCGCAAGAAGAATCCCAACGATTACATCAAAACCGAATATATAGGATTGTAAAAGGAAAATACCTGATATGAGGAATAGCCCAAAAATGAAGCTAGCTATGAAAATACTAGTACCCATCGCAATTTTAAGGTCAGATAGCCTAGCCAAGATTATTTACTCCTAGTAATTTTAATGACCAGTAATTGTAGAATTAAGTCTTTTCCTAAAAAGAAACAACTTTAAGATTTATTTTTCGAATTAAAAAGAAAGGATAAAAAGGGAAATTAGATGGGATATGCTCCACAGATTTTGCAGAAGGAGATTTTGGTTTTCAGGTGCCCTTTACAATAGGGGCATTCTATAGCGCCGACTTGGCTAGAGTAGACATCTGCTGGTCTACCGAAGTGTTTACGGAATGATTGATAATAGATTAATTGTTCTTTATCTTGGATTTTGACGTTGTCTTCAGATAGAATTTGTTTTTTCAGTTCTTCAAATTCCTTATCGGCGAATTGGTTGTTAAAGTGAGTGCGTAGTATATCAGTACCTGTTCCTGCCTCTAGGGGTGCTTTGGGTCGCCAAACAACTTCTTTAGGCCAATCATTTTCGTATGCTTTACGTAGAATCCATTTACCGTATTTTACGCCGTTTTCCATGTTCACTTTTAATTTCAGAGGCAACTTCTTTGAGTATTCCATAAATTCTGGGTCAAGGAACGGGGGTTTAATATCAATGCCGATTGCTTTTCCCATGGGAATTGATGAAAAAGTCATTTCTGCCCACATAGCTTCAAGTCGTTTTTGGAGTTCTTCGTCAGATAGATGGAACAGCCAGGGGTAACCGTAAAGTTCGTCAACTCCATCGCCTGTAAATAGGCTTTTTACACCTTTTTGCTTCATCAGAGTCAAACCGATGTACACGGGTAAACTGTTGCGTACTTCCATCGGATCAAAGGTTTTTAGAGCTTCAACAACTTTTGGAGCTGCGTGCAGTGCTTCTTGGGTATCAAAAACATGTGTCTCATGATTTAGTTTGAGGAAGTCTACCATTGTTTTGATGTATTGGGAATCTTTTGATGTGCCATGTTTGAATGCTAAAGACATAGCGACTAAATTTGGATTATTTTTTATTGCTTCGTAGGCGATTATGGAAGTGTCGGTTCCAGCTGAGAAGAGGATACCTTCGGCCATGTTCTTTTGTATAACTCTCTTTATTATTGCGCGGAGTTCGGGTATAACGTTAATATATTCTTCTTTTGTGAGTACCAAGATTTTTCCCCCGTAATACCTGTGTTTGTCGCCTCCGAACTATTTAAGGTTATCCACATGCATACAAAACTCAAGAAATAATAAACACATGTGAGGAAAGTTAACAAAACAGTGAACATCCGATTTAAATGTAAAAGAAAAAAAGGTTCAGGTACCATTAAAAGTTCAAAAATATCGTCTATATACTCAAAACATATTAGCCAGTATCTTAATGGTTTGGTGCACCGTTTGAAAGCAAGTCTTATTCACCTAAGAATACGCAATAACCTCAAAGACAATCTGGAAGCAGCTAAAGAAGGCATCCGTAAAGCGTCAAAACAAAAACCTCAATTCATCGCTTTACCCGAATATTTTTCAGTCCCTAACTCGATGGCAGAATTCACCGACGCAGCAAAAATCAGCAAAGAGACATATCAACCAACAATTGACATGCTGGCAAATATTTCAAAAGAATTCCCGGAGATTTATCTTTTAGGCGGAACGATACTGGAAGAGGAAAATAAAAAATTTTACAACACAAGCACCCTTTGGAGAAAAGGAGAACTCGTAATTAAATATCATAAAAGAAACCCAATAGAAGTTGAGCTGCAAGCAGGCGTAAGTCGCGGGGAGAAACCTGTTGTCTGGACTACTGAGCATTGTAAAGTAGGGATGCTGGTTTGTGCAGATATGTTTGATCCACCGACAATCAAAGGTGTGGTTGACTTAGGCGCGGAACTCGTTTTTTTGCCAGTAGCGGCAATGGGCACTCACCCCAGCGTTAAAGGTCATCCGTTAACTGAGAAACTAGCAACGCAAAATGGGATTTATGTTATAAAAGTGGGTAATGTCAGCAGTAGCGCTAGAGGAGGACGCAGCGCCTTCATCACGCCTTGGGGCATAAACGAAGAAGTCACTGACGCAGTCGAAGACTCTGTTATTACAACTGATTTTGATATGCATAAACTCAGAGAATACCGTAGAACCCTTAAAGAAAAACTGAAAACGGGTAAAATCAACTAAGAATTATATTAGCATTTAGTGGCAGAAAGTTAACCGCAAATGTAATATCTTTCGATTCTATCCCGTAAAGTTGGGAGACGATATCGTTGAAGCAGTTTGTGATTACACCATCTGCTGGTAAACGGTTAATCGCTAAGGCGCTACTTCTTCACCCATCAGTGAAAAATGCGTTAAAAAATGGCACCTTGGTCATTATAGCTGGAACAACCAATGGCTATGTAGCAGAGGAAGTCCTTAAAAGCTTACACATATCTGGGTTTTCAAAGGATTATTTTTTTAGGGGAATCATTCTGCCTCCTAGCAAACCTGTAACTGCAGAGGGAAGATTGCAAGATGAGAGCAAATTTCCCGGGGATATAGTGATAGTAAAAGGCAGCTGGCAGAAAGGCAAAACGATAGCTGATGTGGTTGATTCTCTTAAAGAGGGGGACGTTATAATAAAGGGTGCAAACGCGCTAAATTTGGAACGAAAACAGGCAGCTGTCCTTATCGGTCATCCTAAAGCAGGAACTATAGGATTAATATTGCCAGCTGTTGGCGGACGCAGAGTAAAACTAATTGTCGCAGCAGGTTTAGAAAAGAGAGTAAATAGCGATCTCTATGCTTTGGCTCAAAAACTTAACAGCCCCAATTCAAGCGGTTATCGTTTGTTACCAGTTTTAGGGGAAGTTTTCTCAGAATTAGAAGCCATTAAAGAGTTATCCCAAGCAGACGCAGAGTTAATTTCTGCCGGAGGAGTATACGGTGCGGAAGGCTCATGCCTTTTATCAGTTACAGGTACAAAAGCACAGGAAGAAGCAGCACAAAAAATAATTGACACAGTAGCTAATGAACTGGCATTCGGAGACTAAGCTAAAACATAATATTAAAAATAGTTAGAAAGGGCAAACGAATTGATAGCTAGTATATTTTTGCCCAATTTTCCACGATTCGATTCATTTCCGCGAATTCATTTCTATTAAGCCATTCACGGTACTCTTTGGTATGTACAGCGTACCGTGCGATTTGCCGGGCATTCTCTGAGTCATGGACTAGAAGCAAAACTCCCATGAGGTCGTGTCTACTTAGGTACGCTACGGTTTTAAGCAGTGCATTTGTTTTTTCGTCAGTAGGCAGCTCACCGCTGAGTTCAATAACTATTGGTTTTCTTAGTATTTTTACAAAATCACGAGTAATTAAGTCAACCCAATAGTTTGTGAAGTAATCTCGTGAGGAGAGGGGAACATGGAAGTAATCAACCAACTCTGCAATGGCATTAAAATCTATGCCGAAACGTTCCTTAGCTAAAAGCGGATCAGGGAACATTTCGACTGCAAATGTGCCTTTTACTAAAGCTTTGGCTTTTTTAAGGAAACTAGTTATTGTTTGAGCTCTCCAATCGGTCCAGTTTAAACCGCTTTTTTTCCATTGCTCGTTACATCTTGGACAGGTGCAGAATTCTTGTTCAGGAAAATGATACAGATTCAGCGTTACCCCTTCAATATTCTCTTCGTTGAGACTTTTGATATACTCAAAGAGTTTCTCTTGGTAAGCAGGATTAGTGACGCAGATATAGTCAAAAGGCGAATTGAATCTGCGGTTTTTTCTTAAAGCAGGGCCATAACTAGAGACCGCAACTAACGCAGGGTCTTCGCGTATAGCTTTAGCGTCAACAAAGCAGGTGACATCATTCTGCATCCCTTTAGCCGCGGGAAACACTTGGCCATCGGCCCACTTAGAATAATAAACATGAATATCATAACCTGCAACTTTCTCTGGTGCATATGTTACTAAACCGATTTTCATGTATTTTCAGCCTTCGCGCAACAAATATATTCATGGCACTTATTTAATTGTTGACTTGTTGGCTTCCATGGATAAATCAACAGTGCGCATATCAATTGATTATGCTAAATGCATCCCTTGTCCAGCGGCAATCTGTATGGGAGTTTGCCCTGAAGGTATTTTGGAACCAGCTAAAAATAAGAAACCACAAGTCAGCAACGATGCTCTTTGTACCGTATGCGGGGTTTGCGCAGATTTGTGCCCCACGAAAGCCATCAGTCTAACTCAAAAAAGGCAATTGAATAATAAATAGAGCTTCTAGGTGTTTATGTTGAATCAGACCAAGTTAGGCAATGGTATAAAGTTAGTTCAAGATGAAAACATAATAGCCGTAGTCTCCGAAAAACCCCTCATAACAATCAACTCAGCTATCCACAACGGCGGCTATACCCAAACGAAAGTCATAGTCAATGCTCAGGTAACCGACGAATACGGCAATGTCAATCTACACAATGACCCTGAAGCTTTTATATTAAAAAACTACAAAAAACTTGGTCTAGAAGAAGAATTTGTCGGCATGATCACCTATGCGATAGTAAAAGATCATGAACTTTTTTCTAAAAGTAATAAAGAAGCAACTGTGACAGTAATCGCCACAGCTGGATGCACCCATGCAGAATCCGCAGGTGAAACTATCGAATTTAAGCCAGTCGAAGGCACAATCAACATTATCGTTTTAATTGAGGGTAACCCAACAGATAGCTGTTTAGCTGGTACGATTATAACTGCGACTGAGGCAAAAACTGCTGCTTTACGTGAACTGGATCTGCGCAGTAAATGGTCAGGTGATGAAGCTACAGGAACCATAACCGATGCTATAGCCGTGGCAAAAACCGGAGAAGGCCCAAGCATCATTTACGGTGGCCCCGCATCTCCACTGGGACAAATGATCGGTTGCTGCACGCGAAAAGCCGTAAAAGAAGCAGTTATAAAAGCTAAAGTGGGCGGATTTCCACCTCACAGACCAATAGAAAAGAGACTTCAGGAGAGACATTTGCCAATCACAAAACTAGCTTCAGAGCTTGCTAAAATTGAAAGTCTAGAAATGAACCAGAAGAGTATAGTTAAACGGTTAACCGAACTTCTTGAAGAACCCTCAACCGCAACAATGATTCTTGCAGCAGCTAAACTAGATGAGGACATTACAAAAGGACTTATCCCAAACCAGCTTAAAGACACAGAGCAAGCGAGCAAAGAATTTGCCAAAAAAATAAATAATCACAATTGCGAAAACAAGAAAAAATCAACGAAGAATTTTGGCAAAGCAGAGATAGCGCAAGTTAATTTATCACCTTTTCTCAAAGAAACCTTGTTAAGTTTGCTCTAAAATTCATCTTTTTAGTGTAAAAACTAAAAACCTTAAATAAGCTGCAAAAACATTTCCGTAGCATTAAAGGACATAAATGGTGAATACTTTGAAATTCGGAGTCTTCTTATATCAACCTGAACCGGTTGAAGGCGTTGATTATAACTTCTACCGTTTGAAATCAGAATCAGGAATTGTAGGTAAACCAAATCCAGAAATGTATACCAACATTGCTTGCTTTGGTGACAACTTTAAGGCTGAAAAATGCCCCGAATGGGTCTCTACCTCAAGTAAAGGACCAGCACTACGCACCAATAAACGCTACAACCTACGCTGGGATGTCGTCTGTATGACCAACCCAGAAGCCAGAGAATACAACCTAAAAATCATTGCTGACGCCGCAAAAAAAACACCAGGCATCAGCATCAGCAGCCAACACTTCGCAGACGAAGGCTTCTGCACCTGCCCAAGATGCATTGAACAACAACGCAAAAGCGGCCTAGGCTGGCTTGAATGGAGAGCAAAAACAGTAACTGAATTTCTAGGCGAAGTCAAAGAAGTTGTTCAAGGCAAACCCCTATTCGTCAACTGCCTACCAGACCCACTACTAGGCTACACCCGATTCGGCTACGACTTTGAAGCCATGGCAGACTACGCAGACTACTTTGTCATACCCATGTTCAGCAAAGCCTACCCAACCCCATGGTACTGGGAAACAATCGCACGTGGATTCAAGAAAATCCTCGACAAACCAATGTTCGTTAACTTCTACGTCCGCGGCCCCAACGAAACCTGGGACACAGTCGCACCAACAAACCAGATAATGACAGTTGCAACACGCGTAGCCCGGCAAGGCGTAGACGGCATCATATTCCTAGCAGAAAAAGCCGACTACATCCGTGAATTCCAGAAAAACGCAGTCAAAGACAAAAAAACACGAGAATTCCTAAAAGGACACGACGGCGACGAAGTTCTCGAACTCTTCAACCGCTGGGAAAAAATGCAAAAAGCATAAACAAATCCACCCCCTTTCCTTTCTTTAGAATTAATATACAATTTTGGGTTTGGTATTAAAATTTAATAAAAAAAATTAGTATTTACTATTGTGATGATGGAGGAATGGGTGCGTTATTTACAGTAACGTTGACGTTTACATTTTCTTTTTTTTCTTTTTTAATTACCATCATCAGTATTGTAAAGATTAACCAACCAATGAACCCATATATGACCCCATTGAAGACTGCGATTATTGCTGTTATTGCGTCAACTTGACCCCCAACTAAGTAACCTGCTGCAGGTTCAGTCCCCGGTAGAACTGCATTGTAGATAGCTTGACCTGGCGGAATTGTAACGTTTCCTAAGGTTAAAATTACTAAAATGGCAAATATTGCCAGAAATATTATTGCTCCTTTCATACTTCTTGCCCTAAAACAGTTATTCGTTTGTTATCAATATAAGCTTTATATCAGCATTAAAATTTAGAATCAAAATTTTATAAAAAAGTCATTATTTTTTTATAAAATCTAATCTCAATGAAATACGATTTGTTTATCCTTTTAAGGAAAAATCTTATGTCTTTTTTTGTTCAATAAGTCGTATATTCGTTTTCGGTTATACCTATGTCCTTACCTTATTTGACTTTGTTTAGGGGGATTCCGCGTTTCTGCGATTCATCTGCGAAAGCATCCATTGCAAAATTGCTGAATATCATTTTTTATAGAATTGGATAGTTTAGTAGACCAAAAGAACAACAAATGAATTTTTTCTGGATGTTGTTCTTTTAACAGTGCTATTTGTTTCTATTTTAAGTCTTAGTTTTTTGTTATGAATGACTTTTTTCTTCTTGATTTTGGTCTGGGGATTGGGTTGCGAGTTTTTAGAAAACTATATAATGTTTCTGTACGTAGGATTGAACCTGCAGAAGGACATATCTCCTATGAGAGTTACTTTAGTTAATCCGCCTTATCCGCCAAGTGCTCATGCTCACCCGCCGTTCATCCCCTTAGGATTAGCGTATTTGGGCGCGGTTGCAGAAAGAGAAGGTCATCAAGTTACGATTATTGACTGTCAAGCTGAAAGGTTATGTTATGAAAACTTCCGTAAACGTATTGCACAACTGCCATCTGATGTGATCGGTGTAACTTCGACAACTTTGTTATATAACTCAGCTAAACGAATTCTAGACATAGCTAAAGAAACTTGTCCTAATGCGATAACCATGATTGGCGGAAGTCATGTAAGTTTCTGGGATGAAAATGCGCTTAACGAATGCCCCTCCATTGACATCATTGTTCGTCGTGAAGGCGAGGTTACCTTTGTTGAGTTGCTTAAAGCCATTGCCTCAAAGAAGAATTATGAAAGCGTTGTAGGTATTACATTTCGCAGTAAAGACGGAAAAATTATTCGCAACGCGGATAGACCATTTTTTGAAGATTTAGATTCGCTGCCGTTTCCAGCGTTCCATTTGTTACCTTTGGACGCCTTTCACCGCATGGGTAAAACCATCTTTCCTTTGACTACGAGTCGTGGTTGTGTTCAATGGTGTGATTTCTGCAGCACAGTGCGCATGTTTGGTCGCAGATATAGTACGCGTTCAGCTAAAAATGTAGTAGACGAGATGGAAATGCTGCATAACAAATATGGCGAAAGCCAATTTACTTTTTATGATGATGCATTTACCATCAACCGTAAACATACGCTCGATATGTGTGCAGACATAAAAGCCCGAAAACTAGAGGTCGAATGGGACTGTGAAACCCGTGTCGACGCAGTTGACAAAGAATTGCTTGAGAAAATGCGAGATGCAGGATGCATAACAATATGGTTTGGTGTTGAATCTGGATCAGAAAAAATACTTAACGCAATGCATAAAAAGATTAACCGAGAACAGGTGCGAGAGGCATTTAAGATTGCTCAGAAAGCAGGATTAATGACTATCGCCAGTTCAGTTATAGGCTTCCCCGGCGAAACCGAGGAAACCGCTTGGGAAACAATCAACTTCATTAACTCATTAAACCCAGACGACATCGGCTGTTACATCGCAACGCCTTACCCAGGCACGCCAATGTATGATGAGGTAGTCAAAAATGGCTGGTTACGCGTAACCGACTTTGACAAATACGACACCGCAACCCCAACCTTCGAAACTCCCTGGCTCAAAATGGATAGACTAAAAGAAATCAAATACAAAGCACACCAGAAATTCTACCTACGCCCAAGTTATGTACTAAAAATGATGCGAAAAGGCGGAACCTACGGCAAATCAGGACTAAAAACCTCAGCAGCCTACGCGCTCAGAGCCATGCACATAAAACTCTCCTAAACCATTCCCCTTTTTCATGTCAGATTCATTTTAAGAAAGCAATATATTTAATCTAACATTAGAAGTCCTCTTGGAAAGGACAACAAATGAAAATTACTCTAGTGAACCCCCCATATCCAGCAAGTGTCCATTCACATCCACCCTTTATCCCGTTAGGGATAGCCTATTTAGGCGCAGTCGCAGAGAAGGCGGGGCACAAAGTCGAAGTTATCGATTGTCAAGCGGAAAAACTGACCTATGAAACCTTTCGTGAAAGAATCGTTAAAACTCCATCAGATATCATAGGAATAACAGCTACAACTTTGCTTTACAAATCCGCTATGAAACTAATCACAATAGCTAAAGAGGCTCAGCCGCAAGCAGTCACGTTATTAGGTGGTTCACATGGAACTTTCTGGGACGAAAACGCCCTCAAAGAATACCCCAGCCTAGATATAGTGGTAAGAAAAGAAGGCGAACTAACTCTAATTGAACTTGTCGAAAAACTGGAAAGCCAAAGTAGCCTTAGTAATGTATTAGGGATTACTTATCGTGATGAAGATAAAATCATACGAAATGCAGACAGACCCTTTATAGAAGATTTAAACTCACTGCCTTTTCCAGCTCATCATCTACTGCCTCTTGAAAACCTCAAGCATAATGGCAAAATCCTATTCCCCTTAGTTAGTAGCCGCGGATGCGTCTTCTGGTGTGACTTCTGCAGCACGGTACGTATGTTTGGCAGAGGATATCGCATGCGAAGCGCTAAAAACGTGGTCGACGAGATGCAGATGGTGCATGAAAAATACGGCGTAGACCAAGTAACATTTTATGATGATGCATTCTCAGTAGACCGCGACCGAGTTGTAAAAATCTGCGAGGAACTACACGCCCGAAAACTCAAAATCATGTGGGACTGCGGCACCCGCGTAGACATGGTCGATAAAGAACTAATGCAAACTATGAAGAATGCAGGTTGTATCGCTGTCTGGTTGGGCGTAGAATCAGGCTCGGAAGCTATGCTAAGCGCCATGAATAAAAAAATTAAACTTGAACAAACAAGACTCGCCTACAAAACCGCCCAGCAGGTCGGCTTGATAACAATCGCGAACGTTGTTCTGGGCTTCCCAGGGGAAACCGAGCAGACCGCCAAAGAAACGGTCCGTTTCCTCAAACAGCTTAATCCTGACGATGTGGGCTTTTACATTGCCACACCTTACCCTGGAACACCTATGTACGAGCAAGTGATTAAGAATGGCTGGTTAAGAGTAACGGATTTTGATAAATTTGACACCGCAGGCCCAACTTTTGAGACACCACAGTTGAGCATGGAAAAGTTAGCAAAAATCCGATACAAAGCATACCAAGACTTCTACCTGCGACCAACCTATGTTCTAAAGATGATGCGAAAAGGCGGAACATACGGCAAATCAGCAGTTAAAACCTCAGCAGCCTACGCGCTCAGAGCCTTACATATAAGACTCTCCTAAAATTTTTTCTTC
>CAZQTZ010000006.1:0-26814 GCA_964596465.1 uncultured Candidatus Bathyarchaeia archaeon
GCTAAGAACACCTTTTTAGCACTGTCAAAGAAAGACTCCTTGGAAACGATAAGGAACTTTAAGGATAATAGAATCACAATCGTCGCAATAGGACCTATTACTGCAGCTGCCCTTAATGAAATCGGCATAAAGGTTGATGTTCTGCCTGAAGAGGCCACATTTGAAAAAGCGCTATTAGCGCTATCTCGATATTGGAATGATCAATCAGCATGATTTTTAGCGATACTTACATAAATCTTGATTTGCACATTTTATAAAACAAGTGATGATTATGAAATCTAGAAATTCTTTGGAGGAGCCTCTTTCAACTTTGCTCCTTAGGATGCGGTATGTCTGCCGATAAAGAATCGTTCGAGATAGAACAAAGAACAAAGCAAGGGCATGCAGGCAAATGTCATGAGTGCGGAGCGAGCAACTTAGTGCACGATAATGACACTGGAGAAACCATCTGCGCTGACTGCGGCTTAGTCCTGTACGAACAAATGATGAACAAAGGACCCGAATGGCGGGCATTCACATTAGAACAAAAATCCTCCAGAAGCAGAGTCGGCGGTCCAACTTCTTACTCAGTACACGATAAAGGATTATCCACAACCATCAGCCAAATCGATAGAGACGCCCTTGGAAGAAGATTACCTCTCTCAACCAGATTGCAAATGTGGCGCTTACGCAAATGGCAAATACGAAGCAGAGTGCATTCCTCAGCAGACAGAAACCTTGCGCAAGCCATGTCAGAACTAGACAGACTATCCGATAAGATTTACCTGCCACAAGCGACTAAAGAAAAAGCAGCAGTGATATATCGAAAAGCTCTCGATAAAGGCTTAGTGCGAGGAAGGTCCATAGCTTCTATTATCACAGCGTCGCTTTATGCCGCCTGCCGAGGAACCGGAACTCCAAGATCACTTCGCGAAATCGCTGAAGCAAGCTTAGTCAATAAAAAAGACGTTGCCAGATGCTACCGTTTACTACTGCGCGAACTTGATGTAAACATGCCCATCGCTGATCCATTAACGTATATTTCTAAAATAGCGCTTAAGGCTGGGGTTTCAGGTGTGTCTCAGGGTAAAGCAACTGAAATTCTGAGAAGAGCAAGACGTAAGCGCATATCAACAGGAAAAGATCCGATGGGTGTCGCAGCTGCTGTAATATACATTGCATGCCTTCAGAACAACGAAAAGAGAACTCAAAAAGAGATCGCTGATGCTGCAGGTGTAACAGAAGTCACTGTCAGAAACCGCTATAAAGCACTTCAAAAAGAGTTAGGTTTAGAAATTCCTGAATTTAAAAAGCCTAATCCAATTTTTAAATCATGCATCAGAGAAAGCCTGGAAGACGTGAGCATGCGAGAAGAATAAAGAAAACGTAATAGCGAGTGAAAAAATCTTTGAGCTCGCACATTTTAATGACCTGAACCACCGCAGCATTGCTCAACAGACAAAGCATTAAGAATCGAATACGCCTACATCTTTTTCTATATCTTGCTCTTAGAGATGGTGGAACTATGGAAAGGTAGCGAATTCAGCACTGTGTTGAATCAGATAGGCTACTGCCCAAATAATCATTATCGCGTAAGCAACCCAAAGCCAGGTAGTAACGGGACCTTGCGACTCCTTCATTGTGCCTGCGAATTCCTCCGCATTCGCCTCAGTATCCTCAACCGTAAACTCGCCCGAGTTTTTCACCATGAGCCACATAAGAATCGCGCCTGCAGCTATAATGGCAATTGAGATGTAGGCAAAAGTCGGATCCACAAATACGATATTTGCGATGACTACTAAAGAGGTTAGGTTCATGCGTCATCTTCCTCCAAGGGAAGTTGCTCTAGATGGGCGTCTTCACTAAATTGCTTCGTGATTATGCTCCACAGAAAAAAACCAGTCGTCAAAGCTGCGATCACGAATGCACCTATCATGTAAATGAGCATATTTACATTCAAACAATCATTCTCCTTTCTCTTATCAAACCTAATGTCTTTTGGATTCGGACTCTCTCAAGGAGTCTTCGAAGTCGTTTATATTGTAGGTTCCAGAGCAAAATAGCAAAGAAAGTAACAACGGCATCCACTTCCCAAATTTTGATCCGAGATGATTCCGCTTGTGGAGACGCCTCCTTTCAAGGTTCTGGCAAATGCGTCACTATATTGAGGTGCCCATTTCGAGTTGTAATAATCCGCAATAGAAAATCCTTGTACGTAAAAGACTAAGTCATAGATTTCAGTTGGGTTCATTACCCACTTCCATGGCGGCATGTTTGTAGTTTCCCTATTTACCTAGTTTTTCTCATAATGAAGCTTGCAGAGGATATCAAGAAAATCTCGCCTTTGGCTAATTTGGTGAGTCTTGACAAGGAATCGATTCAAGAATTTTAGGAACCGATCCGCATTCTATTAGCCTCTTTATGCTTTTTCGCCCAAACCCAAACAGAGGATTGCTGATTGATGAAGTGAAGACTGACATGTTGAATCTATACTAAAATCTCTGTTTTCTCAAGCCAATTATGGTAATTGGGAGATAGCAGATCTTTCCCTTTCAAGTAGTGAGACAGATATTCTTCGGTTGGCTTCAAACCTTCCACAACCATGTCCGGCTGAGCTATGTACACCCACGCCTTCACTTTGGTTCCTTCATCAGTGCGTACGTCAATTTCTCTTCTGTCATAATGCCCAGGATAGCCCTCACATCGATCAAGCTTGGTCAAACCTGCGCTCGTAATTGTGTACAAAGCGCCTTCCACGATCGCTGCCCCTGTGATATCGCGTTCGATATTTCCTTTACCTTCACCTTTCTTTGCGTCAATTGCTGTTGCTACCTTGTTAAATTTCAGAGTATATGCCTCGAGAACGGCGTGCTTTCTTTCGCTGAATGGAGCTCCGCGCGTCTTCATCCGTTCCTGGTCCATATTTGAACCATACGCAAAGTAATTCACGAGTTTCTGCCTCCCAATTTGAAAGCCCCTTAACCCATAAGGTTGAACCGGGCTTAATCTATTGCGTCCAAAAGTGATTTAACTATTACCCCCTCCCGACGCTTGAAAGGAACACTCTCGCTCAAATTTACAAAAAGCTGTCAATTGTGTAACGACTGTGTAAACGACGGCGTCAAGCTATTACTCCCGACCAAAATTTTAATTTCCAACATTTATTATCTGAAATATTCAGACGTTTCTTTTTGCCCTTGCAGTTAATACCAGCTCTTTAATTTCAGGAGGTAGTTTCTCATCTTGCCATCCTCGTTCCTCCTGCTTTGATTTACCTGCGTTTTTCATGGCTTTTAAAGCATACCCCGCTGATCCCAATGAATGATCAGCCATGTGAGCTGTTGCAACAGCCTGACCAATTGCGCGAGCTACTGCGATAGCTATCGGATTTGAAGATTCACGTGCTACTGTATGGGCTTCTAATGAAGCGTTTTTGGCCTCTCCAACTGAGGCTTCGCCTTGGTACCATGCTCTTGCTACTTTTAGGGCATTTAGTAAGCGCTCATCTGTTTTGTCTAATAACGGTAGTACATGTTCCGCGACATCGCAAGCCCATTCCATTAGTTGAAGATGCTGTGCTTTTTTAAGAAGGCCTCCTCGATGTTCCGCTATGAATCTTTTATCTCGCATCCTTATCTCCTACTCAATTTCACCATATGCAACTATTGTTAGTTGATAAGAGGTATACTCTCTAAACTTAATATGGATACAAGTTATGAAATTAATAGAAATCTAAAGAACAAGGGCAATCAATTTTAGCAATCAAAATTGTGTTACCAAAATTATAGAAATTACCTGATAGAAAATTAATCTATTTATGAAAATAGAAAAGAGTTAGGTGCTTTGCACCAGTGTTTCGGTACAATATACTCCCTGAGTAGTTGATATGACCATTCTTAGAGGTGTAGCTAAGTCATAGACCATCACACGATTAGGGACGACAGCGTAGAATGCTATTGACCAACCTGATTTGAAGGTTAATCCTTCTCCAGCAACTGTAAACTCAAAAGGTTGATTGCCGATACTTATTGTTGTATTTTGAGTACTGGTTAAATCTGTCATCATAGGTAAATCCCCTGGCATGGTACCGTTAGTTTTGCAGTAAAGTACGAAACTGTCAGTGCCATTCCATTCGCATTGTAATCCTTTAACGTCTAGTTTAGTTATGACAATGTCTGTGGGTCCTGTGTTGCAAATGGTTACAGCGGCGATGCTTGTTGTGCTGTTAATGTACCAAACATGACTTGTGGTTATGAATACCTTCTCTTTTTGAACTTGGCTTGTAGTGACGTTTGTGGCGAAAAGAACTACTGTTGTTGAAAGTATGACTGCGGCTATTAGAATAATCAGGTTACTTACTGGGGTTCCTAAAGCGCGGTTATTTCTAAATAATCTCGGTTTATGTGTGAATAAGGGGGTCACTAAGATGAACTCTCCTGTGGTTCAGTTACAAGTTCTGCTGTGAATCTGGGAACCTTAAATTTGATTCCTTCATCTCGGGTAACCCGTAGGTAAGTTAGTGATTTGCATTGGTAAATTAGTTTTGCACTGTTTTGTTTTTCGACATGTTTTAGAAGGTTTAGGTACTGTTTTTCGGTGCTTTTTAGGACTAATGCTACATAATAATAGGGTTCAGGTAGATGGGATTCTTTTTTGTTCATTTGGGTTCCTTCTTTCAATCGTTCAATCGATTCATTGTGTTGTTTTTTACACAAAGCAATATTATATTAAATCGTAATTCTTAATAAACATTACTGGTATAATTTTCAAATACACAAAAAGAACTACAACATAATTTCCACAAACCTAAAAAAACAAAAAACAAAAAAAACTAGAAAAATATGCCCTCTAAAAAGCAACCGAAAATCACGGATTAGAAGACAGAACATCAAGTTCGTGATTTTCCGCTCCCTTCTTAGAAAAAGTAAATCCTGCTGTTGACTTCACAATCTGCGGTACACCCACCAAATCTTGAATAATCAACAAGCCCCGTGCAATCACCGCAAAAGCTCCAATTGAACCAATAACCAAAGCGCTGGGATTATCAAATAGAAGTTTGAACAAGCCAACTATACCAAATTCTTGAACACCCGCACCCGCAGGTGTTATTGGTACAAAAGCTAACGCAGTAACCAACGGATGGATAAGGAAAAAGCCCAGCCAAGAAATTTGAGTTATTCCTAAAGATAGCCCTAAAAAGTACCATTCAAAACCTTTAAAGACCCAACATACCAGAGTTATCAAAACAATCTCGGGAATAGCCCTGCGATTCTTCTGAGAGCTTTCTTTAAATTCCTCTAGTTTTCCAATCAATTTGCCTGTGAATCTTTTTAGAAATCTCCAGTTTGCTATACGATTAAATAATCCTAAAGCTCGAGAAGACCAAGTAATAGCGGCTAAAACTAATGCTCCTGTAAGCATTAATCCGATTCCTAATCCTGCGATAAGAATTCCCACGTTGATTCCTGCAAACTCGCCAAACTGTTGCCAATTAGTTGACGGGACTTCTTGTATCAAAAAGAAAACTGCGCCTACTCCTCCAATAACTTTTATTAGAAATTCAATAGTCTGTATACTAAGAATTGCTGATAGACTCTTAGAAGAAGGAATATTTTGATCTCTAAGATAAAGCGGCGTTAGAATGTATCCAGATCTTCCTGGCGTTACATCACTTGTTAACATGCCTGCATAATGTGCTAAAAGAGTTTTACCAAAAGAAGTCTTTATTCCTTCCTTTCCTAAAACACGTCTTAATCGTACAGTAAAAAGCAGATTAATTCCAATATAAGCAAGAAATGCGAGAAGTAAATATTCAATTTTAATGTTAATGAGTGCATTATACAAAGAGTCCAAACCAATGTACCAAAACAGCGCCGCAAATATTGCAACCATGATAACTATTTGGATTATCGTGCGTGCGATTTTTTGTTGGCTTTGATTCAATCGGTTCAGCTCGTTTCTATTTCGTTAGCTTAGTTTATCCGTATATGGGAGTTAAATCTATTGTGGAATTCCTCTTAACCGAAAAATCTGACCCTAAATTATAAATGAATTTTTCTGTTCTTTTCATCTTTTTAAGTTAAATTTAGCCTTTTTTCAATAATTAGCAACAAAAAGTCCTAAAAGCTAGCGAACCCAGACTACTGTTATGCAAAAGAGAAAAGTTGCCTTAATAGCTGTAATAGGCGGAGTAATCATATTTCTAATAAAACTTCTAGCCTATTTTGTTTCCAATTCGGTAGCTTTGCTCTCTGATGCACTTGAATCCATCGTAAACATGCTTGCTTCAGGTCTTATGTTATTTTCAGTTTGGGTTTCTGAAAAGCCTGCTGATGATAGTCATAATTATGGTCATCAGAAAATCGAAGATATATCTAGTATGTTAGAAGGTATTTTCATTGTCATCGCTGCATTATTGATAGTCTACACTGCGTTAAGTCGGGTGTTCACTGCAGTCTTACCGATAGAACTTGATTCGGCAATCGGCATTTCAATGATTGCTACGGCGATGAACGGTGGTATATCTTGGATTCTTTTTAAGAATGCAAAGGAAAGTGGATCTGCAGCTTTAGAAGGTGATTCTAAACATCTTTTATCCGATGTAATATCAACGGCGGCTGTATGGATAGGTCTTTTCATAGTGCATCTAACTGGCTGGAGTATTGTCGACCCGTTAATGGCATTGATAGTTGCTGGGTTTATAGCTAGAATGGGATTAAAACTGATTCTCAAATCCAGTTCTAGACTGATGGATAATTCCTGCAAAGAGGAAGAAATCAAGATACGCGAAGTTTTACTTCGTCATCAATTCAGATTCATTGACTTTCATGACATGAAAACTCGTCGCAACGGCAATTTAATATTCTGCGAACTTCACCTCTCGGTTGATGGTTCTCTTAGTGTAGAAGAAGCACACAATCTTACCGATCATTTAGAAAATGAAATCAAAGAAGAGTTGCCAACCGCGAACCTAACTATTCATGTAGAACCTAAAAATCCTAATGCTACACCAACGAATAAAACTAAAAACTCGAAGAATCCGCTTTAGTCCGAACTTTGCTCCCATTTACTTCAATTTTATATTAAAAACCGAATTTTTCTACTTTTCATACTGTTAATCGACTGTGAAATGGGAATTCAAATCTAAATTTATATTCTTTACAAGTTTTTGAAGTTCTTGATTACTTATCCATTCGGTTTGTAAATATTGCAAAATTCGCTCACGATTAAAACCTATTCGTTTTGCTTCCTGTATTGTATATCGATAAGCTTCTACCTCAGTTGGGCGATCAACGTAATCATATTTCGGGTCAAACAGTTCTTTTCCCTCCATCCATTGCTTGACGTGGCACAACTCATGAATAACGTCTAAGTAAATATCCTTCTTATTGCCACTTTGAAGATAACGTGCATTCACCATCAGATGGCCGTCAGAATTATCAACACCCATATAACCGAACCATATGAACTCCACTTTCAAATTACTAAGAACCTCTTCTGTTTTCTCTCCAAATATTCCTCTAACGGCCTCAACTTTTTCAAATCCTAAAAAGAAGTCCATAAACTTCTGTTTCGAAGTTCCCCTCCAAATTAATCTAGATAAATGGAGCTTTCTTGCAACACGCATTACACTAAAAGTTACATACTCCATTGGGTTAACCAATAATTTACACCTACTTCAGATTCGTGAGGTGATCAATTCGCATACCCATCCGGGCTAAATCCGCAAAATCCTCAACGCAGCCGATACTTGCATCAATGTTACGCTGAGTGGGATGAACCCAAATGCTGTCTGGCCGTAAATTCAATTGCAAAGGCACTTCAACTTGTAGGCTGAACTTTTCTTTCAAGTTCCGAATGAGTTGTCCATTTTTACAGACTCTACGAATATGCGTGTAACTCTGCAATAGCTGAGGCGCTGCAAAGGCCCCAATGCCATGCCATAAAGCTGCATCTTCAGGTGAACATATCGAATACAAGAAAAACTGCGGCGAAGAAGGTGTCTGAGCAAAGTTATAATCTAATAGTTTGTCAGCAGATATAGTAAAATTATCATCACATTTAGCGATACTAACATCATCAGGATCCATAGCGTTTGGATAGAGCAAAGTATCTTTGTATTTGACGTTGACACTCTCTAAATGTGAATTATTAAAGTGAATTCTGCCTCGTGCTGCACGCTTTGAACCAAAACCTTTAGCTGAATGTGGAATCGTTAGAAGAGTGGTTCGCTTAGTTATGCTTCTACCCATACAATCATATGCCTGTTTTATAGAATCAAAATCTCTATGTACTTCATCAATGATGTAATGAAGTAATCCTTCTTTTGATTCATCTGATAATGTAGTTAAGGGCATACGTAAAGTCGGCAAAGTCAAATCTATTCCAAACGCTTCAGAAAGGGATTCTATGTGAGCATATTTGACTGAATCCACAAAATCAGGATAAGAACCATTAGCGCTAGCCAATTGGCTACGGATTAATTCAATTTCGTCTTTGCAGATCATAATCTTCTCATACTTTTTTGCAAAGGTTTCATCTATAGCAAGGTTCATTGTTTTAGCGCTAAAAGCAGGAAATGCACTCTGTCCGCTTGACACTATAGATGATTTAAGAGGATTCATACTGTACCGGTCAAGCTCAACATCATCAGTATTTAACAAAAACCCTATTACTTTTCCTTTGGGCGGCTTTTTCAGCAACTCGCAGATTTGATTAATATCCTCTGATTCTGGTTCCCGGATTCCTTTTTCATAAAAATAGTTGCCGCAAACCTCAAGCAACCTTGTTCCGATAATGCCCTGCATTTCCTCTACAGTTAACTGTGGATTAGTATATTCAACTGAACCACGTAAGAAAAAATGATCCCCGCTAAAAACTTGATTAATCCGTTTATTATCATCAAACATGAAAAGAGAAACATCCTTCCTCTTTCCAGTCTCCTTCTCTTCAGCTGCCCCAACAATAGCTTTTATACTAGAAAAGGACTGTTGTAAGAAATCTTGTACAAGTATTCGACACAAATCATCAACCATAACTGATTAGCCTCTTTCCAGAGATTCTGCTGCGCACACCCAATCTTGTGCAACAACGGAACCTAAAAACATTCGCGCTAAAAAGAACTCAATCCTAAAACCTGCTTTATACGCAATATTTAACAAATCCGCTTCGGAGGCTGGCAGGTACAAATATGCTTCCGATCCATCTAACTTAGACAATAAGGTCTGTAGTAGATCTGATGCTACATACGCCTGATTTTGGTTGCAGACCAGAGGCCCGATTTCCGTAACTGCATCAAAAACCTTAGAGCCAATGTATCCAATCAATTGATTATCTTCTAATGCTACAAAGCAGTAATTATCAGTATTCCGAAAAATAGGTTCTAAAGTTTTCCTTCTTTCAGCGCCAAAACCTTTGATGTCAAAATTTAAGACTTTTCCAAAGTCATCCCGTTCCAAGCACTTAATTTTTTTAGTTGACTCTGAGATGGGAGATGAGGAAATGTTTTTTGCTTTCAAGACAACAAAATCGGTATCTCGATTAAATCCAATTTTCGTATAGAACTCTAATAGATTCATATATGCATAGAGTCCAATTGTAGTAGCTCCCATTGTTTTAAGGTAAGATATTGCGTGATGTACTAAACAAGCTCCTGCGCCTTGTTCTCTATAGGCTTCTTTAACTATGAGATTGCCAAACCATCCTACTTTTCCATAGCTAATGCATGTGGATAACCCGATTCTCTCTTGATTTTTAAGTAATATAAAGCATCCATTAGGTTCAAGATCTAAGCTAAACTTGAAATCTTCCTCATTCATGTTCCATTTCATAGTATTAGCAAGCTCAGCTGCAAACGAAAAATCCTCTGGATTCATCTTTCGGACAAGTAGCATTTTACTCCGCTCTTAAAATAAGATGCATAACGAACTTAAAAAGTAAATTTAATAATACAACTTAACAAATTATTGAATTATTCTTGTCGTTAGGTCATATTGATTTTTAAAGCTCGGTAACATCGTTTCCATAGTCTTTAAACGTTGCTTAGTCTAAAGAATTGTGAACGAGGGAACTGAAGAATTGAATGGAAAACCATTGGCTTCAATAGTAAGCGCGGGTATGTCAAAATTCGGCAAACACGAGGGCGTATATGCAAGAGAGCTTTTCAGCTATGCGTTCAAAGAAGCATTAGATCGCTGTCCTAAACTTGATCCAAAACGCGACATTAAAACAATCTTCATCGGGCATATGGGCGAGGCTTATGAACATCAAGGTCATACAGGTTCAACGATCGCAGACTGGTCTGGATTGTTAGGTATTCCTTCAACCAGAACTGAAGCGGCCTGTGCTTCAGGTGGAGCAGCATTACGCTCTGGAATTTACGCGATACTATCAGGTTTAGCCGATGTCGTATTAGTTGGCGGTGTTGAGAAAATGACCCATCGGACCACTGCCGAAGTAACAGAATATCTTGCAATGGCTTCAGATTACCCCTTCGAACAATTCCATGGGATAACCTTTCCGGGATTATTTGCACTTATGGCTACAGCACATATGAATACATATGGCACTACACAAGAACAGATGGCGAGGGTGGCTGTAAAAAACCATTATCATGCAAGCCTTAACCCAAAAGCGCATATGCAAAAAGAAATCACAATAGAGAACGTATTATCCTCAAAAGTTGTGGCTTGGCCTCTTAAAATGTATGATTGCTCCTTAATTACTGACGGCGCAAGCTGCATTGTCTTAACAAAACCTGACCTTGCTAGTAAATACACCGATAACCCCGTACATATCATCGGTAGCGGACAAGCTAGCGATTCTATAGGTCTATACGAGCGTAAAAGTCTAACTAGCTTACAATCTTCAAGAACATCTTCCAAAACTGCGTATGAAATGGCTTCAGTTAAACCAGAAGACATCAACATTGCTGAGGTTCATGACTGTTTTACATATGTCGAACTTATGTCCTATGAAGATCTAGGATTCTGCCCTGTTGGGAAAAGCGGGCAACTAATTGAAAGTGGTGAAACTCGATTAGGCGGAAGAATTCCAGTTAACGTTAGCGGAGGGCTAAAAGCAAAAGGCCATCCAGTTGGAGCTACGGGAACTGCACAAACTTACGAGATTTATCTGCAACTTACTGGACAAGCAGATCGCAGGCAAGTAAAAGATGCAAATGTAGGGCTAACACATAATGTTGGAGGTTCAGGAGCTACCGCGACCGTTCACATTTATAGGAGTGGTAATTAAATGAGTACCCTATTACCCTTCACAATAGAGCAGTTCTACAAGTTCCTTTCACAAGGAAAACTAATGGGTAGCCGCTGCGTCAAATGCGGTAAAATTCATCTGCCCCCCAGACCTCTTTGTGACGAATGTTATGGTCAAAATTTTGAATGGATGGAAATATCCGGAAAAGGCAAACTTCTTACATATACTATAATACACATTGCACCTGCCCAGTTCCAACCTCTAGCGCCATATACTGTCGGTATAGTAGAACTTGAAAACCATCTAAAACTTCCGGGTATGATATCTGGTGTATCTGAAAGCCAGCTAAGAGTAGGAATGGAGCTGATGATTGACTTTAAAGCATGCGCTAATAGTCAATCTTGGCCTCAATGGGTTAGATACTGTTTTAGGCCAGTATAGCTAAGTGTAGAACATATGTACACTTGATTCAGATTCCTTCATTTTTCTCCACTTTTAAATCATCTACACTGTTCTACACTTCAAAAAAAAATCACTGATTATCTGCCTAATTTATTAATCTCAAATTATTAATTCAAATCAACTTACTAAACTATCCGGAGAACAAAAGAATGAAAGAGATGAAAGACCCTCAAACAATAGCAGCGTATATTCAATGCTTAAGCGTGTTCGAGACCAACACATATCACCTATATCAGACATTAGCAGGAAAAGTCCAAATGCCATTAGCTAGTGGTCTTCTAAATGGCATAGCACAAGACTGCCAAAAACACTCAATGTTCCTTAAAACCTTAAGCGAATGCATCGACATCCCTGATAAAAAAATAAAATCTTGCGAAAAGAAACTCCGCAAGACATTACGCATAATAGACAGTTTTCACCTAGAAATTCAAGCTCGAGAACGAATTAACCACACAAATTTCCCCCATACGGCTGATAATCTTTCCATTATAGCTGGCAGCCTCGGCGAAGAATATCGTATGCTAGTAAAATCATCAACCCTGGAATTCTTAGTTAAAGGCATAAACAAAAAATACAGCATAAACCTAAAAGATGTACAATTTATTTTCGATACAATAATCGCTGAACAAAAACAACATGAGAAATTATTAGCAATCGTTGAGGTTCTCCTCAGAAAAAATATACCTAAAAAAGCAGATTGCGCTCTATCAGTAAAATTCCAAAACCCCGATAGATGGAGTCAAACATTACCCTCAACTACATATATTCCCTAATCCCTTTTTTAGTAAGCTGAAAATAATCCAACAATTTTTTATTTGTTTCTCCTGATACAGAATAAGAAGAAAAAGTTGGTTTTTATCCGAAAATAAAACCGAGGATTACTCCAATTACAAAACCAACACTCAAGGGTAGTATACCAATTAACAAAATTCCATACTGGTAGACGATAGGCGAGTATTTAACTGCTAGATCCTGTAGGGCGCTTAAGCTTAATCCAAAGAATCCCAAATAGGAAAGTATTAAGACGATTATCCCTGCAATAATTGCCCACTTCAGAATTTTTTTAACTAGAAAACCCACAATCAATCCTACGATAAGCGGTATCGCCATTACAACAAGTGTAGGTATTCCCGCGAAATTGCCGTTTGTTATGAAGCCTAATATGTCACTTATTATATCTAAGGGGAAAATCATGTTTAAAGTTCACCTCACATTGTATACTTGAACCTATCCAATTTGGAACTCTAATATTGGTATGCTACTTATGTTTTTTCATAATCACCTAGAAAGCAAAAACCAAAAATACATACCAAACAACTCCTAAGCAAGGCGAATGAAATGGTACAGCCGGAAATCAGTTGGGACCTATCTGAACTATTTTCAGGTACAAACGACCCCTCAATAGAGCAATCCATCTGCTCAGCATCTGCTTCAGCAGAAATATTTGAGAAGCGTTATAGAGGAAAAATTACTTCTTCCTCCGCAAATGACTTGCTAATTTGTCTTCAGGCTTTTGAAGCCTTCCAAATGCAAATTAGTAACATTTCACTATACGCAAGTCTTTCGTTTTCAGCAAACATGACTCTTCCAGAAAACCAGGCTCTCTACGATAAAATAAATAAATTAGAAGCTAAATTAAGCAAACAACTCGCCTTCTTTTCCCTCGAACTAGGTGCTTTACTTAAAAGTAAACCAGACCTAATTAACAATCCCATTTTAGCATCCTATAAACACATGCTTGAGCGTGTTCAACGTCGAGTAATTCATCAACTTACAGAAGTCGAAGAACAACTCATCATCGAGAAAGATCAGTTCGGTGTAAATTCATGGGAGGAGCTGCAGAGCAAATGGCTAAACACAAGAATGTTTGTTGTATCCGTTAAAGGTGAAAAAAAGACTTTAAGTTACGGTGAAGCCAATGGGCTGCTCCCTCATCCTGATCGAGCGACACGTGAATCCGCAAACAAATCCATCTATGGCCTATTAGGTAAAGATGGAGAAATATTCGCTTCAGCTTTACGTAGCATATGTAATGACTGGGTTTCTATGTCTGAACGTAGAAAATATGCTTCACCTATGGAGTCTAGCTTAATAACTAATGATACTGAGCAAGTAATTATAGACAACCTCCTTCGTGCGATTGAAAACAACACTGCCTTGTACCAATATTATCTTAAGCTCAAGGCTAAACTTATGAATCTGCAAAAACTTGGAAATCATGATATAGTAGCTCCACTGCCAAGTACCCCCGAGTTAAAATTTACTTTTGAAGAAGCCCAAGACCTAGTCACAAGAGCGTATAGTCGTTTTGATGATGCATACGCAATAGCAGTTAAAGAAATGTTCACCTGTAGCCGTATCGATGCGACTCCCCGATATGGCAAACGAAACGGTGCATTCTGTGCAAGCTGGTATAATGGAAAATCAGCTTTTATACTTCAAAACTTCAATGGCACACTTAACGATGTTTTCACTTTAGCTCACGAACTAGGTCATGCAACGCACGACTACTACGCATCACGCAATCAAACCATCCTAAACATGAGTATTCCTTCCATTGTAGCAGAAACTGCATCGATATTCGGAGAACTTCTGCTTACTGATTTAATGTTAGAAGAAGCCAAATCTAACATGGAACGAAAGGCTGTGCTATGCTTTGTGTTGGACGAGGCCGGCATGACAGCGTTTCAGGTTACCGCAAGAGTATGGTTTGAACAAGCACTCTATAAAAGTATCCAACAGAACCAATACTTAGACTATAAGACTATCTGTAAACAATGGACAACTGCAAGAAGCCGGATCTACGGCGACGCAGTAACTTGGTTCCAAGAAATGGAGGCTGAGTGGACGATGAAACCCCATTACTACATGGCAAACTATCGTTTCTACAACTATCCCTATGTTTATGCCCAAATGTTCGTCTACTCACTATACCAAAAATACCAAGAAGAAGGAAAATCATTCGTGCCAAAACTAAAACAGCTCCTATCCGCAGGCAGCAGTCTCTCCCCATTAGACTTAGGCAAAGTCGTCGGTTTAGAAGTCTACGATCCCGCCTTCTGGAATCAAGGAATAAAACGATTCAAATACTTCACAGAAGAACTAGAAAAAATCATCCAGTAACCCTCTCTCGACTATGGGAAATGATTAATAAGACAGAAAACCAAAACAGTGTAGTCCAAAACGTGCAGCAGTCACCAAGCCAGGTCAAAGGTGAAGGACTCAAGATCAATTCATTTGACCGGCAGGTCCTATGATGGGAAATCCTTTCCCGCAGGGGTTCGCAGGTTCAAATCCTGCCTGCTGCACCAACTCCTAAAAAATATTCGTTTAAATTTAGAAATTGTATTACTTTTTATACCTAAATTAAAAGATAATTTTAACCTTGCAGAAATTAATGCAGCACAAAAGAGTAGCTGATTTTTTCTGGTTATCTCGGAGTTACCTTATTTTTAGTCAGGATTTAAATTTTTAGGACGCTTATGTGTTTTGAGGTTATTTGCTTGCATAGTGGATTGATTGATTTTGCAATTAAAATTAGCAAATTAAAGTGTGTCGTTCGCAAGGGATGGGTCAGTCAGGTTGGTATAGAGATGCCTGAGTCTGTGGCTGACCACAGTTTCGCTTGTGCTCTCTTAGCTATGTGTTTAGGCGATTTGAAAGGATTAGATACCATGAAGCTTATCCGGCTAGCTTTGTTGCATGATTTTCATGAGGTCTTGATTGGGGATTATGATTACCTTGATAAACAGAGGATAGGAATAGAACAGGCTAAAAAGAATCAGCAACAAGCAATTAAGAATACTTTCATAGAATTACCTTCAGGAATTCGTGAGACATATATTAGTCTTGCAGAGGAGTATCTGCGCCAAGAAACCGCTGAAGCAAAGTTTGTGAAGCAGATTGACAAACTAGAGATGATTATTCAAGCACTTTACTACCAAAAATGTGGATATGATGAAGACAAATTTGAACCCTTCTGGAAAAGCATCGAAGGCACCTTCACGGACTCTGATATGAAAATAATCTTTAAACTTCTTAACAAAGAACGAAAATAGATAAGAAATTATTCTTAGTATTAAAGCCTAATCTAAATCAAAGAATTTAAAATTCTATGTACTTTATTCTTCTTCAAAATATGGGATTTTCCTCAAAAAATAATCCCGCTGTCTGATAGTAGTTTTGGGATAATGTTTATTTTTTTTAGTCAGACATACACTCAGTACGACCTTTAGGTGTACAGAGTTGGATGCGAAAAGAAAAATTACGGCCGCTACAGCGATTATTATCCTAGTTACACTCATCGTAACGATATTTGCAATAAACCAAATACAAAATCCTGATATGAAAGCTTATACTGCACAAGCGCAAAAAATCTTTAGTCAAGCCCGCAACGCATTTGAACAAATCCGAAATACAACTTTACCTCAAGAAATCAGCCTTATTGTTTACACACGGCAACAGGCTGTTGATAGATGGGGAAAAGGCAGCGCTGATGCAGATTTAGCTAACATTCTTCGTCAGGAAAAAGTCTACAAAAGCCTATTTATGATGTCTGAAAACGATAGTCTTTATCAAGCAGCCGTTGATTGGACTGCAAGTTGGGGAGCAGCAACATTAGGTAATGAAATTTATGTCATAAAAGAAAATTTTGATCCTTGGGATATGCCCAGTGCAGAAGCAACTTTTGTACATGAACTAACGCATGTATGGCAGCCTGATTTAGTATATTCACCTGCGTTTGATACCGACAAAGCGCATGCTGCCCTAGCTGAAGGAGATGCTTCTTACATGAGCGACTATTTTCTAGCCCAATATAAAGCTCAGCCCATTCCAGCAGATTCATTAAAAATAGACCTCTTATCATATCTTATTGACATCCCTTCATTGAACGCCCTTCATCCAACTCCTGCAACATTAAATAAATTAAATTGGTTCCCCTATGTCGAAGGCAAAACATATGTTACTGCTCTAATTCAAAACGGAAGCTGGACAAGACTAAATCAAGCATACGAACAAGCATATACTCCTACAACAACCGAGCAGATTCTGCATCCAGAAAAATATTTTGCAAACGAAAGCTCTAAACAAATTATTTCTCCGAGAGTATCAGACTCAGCATGGACAATTATAAAAACTAGTCGCGGCCAAAATTCCGAGAGCTACGGTGAATACTTTATACAGATAATGCTGGACAATTGGCTAAAAGGAACAAACCAGGAGGCACATAATGCAGCTGCAGGATGGGCCGCAGATATATTCACATACTATGAAAAAGACAATGATTTCTTATTCACTTGGAATATAGAATGGGATACCGCTGATGATGCAGCCCAATTTAATCAAGCCTTCCTTAAAATGATGAGCTATACTGGAGTATCATCAATAGGTGTAAATCAATGGTCTACAAACGGAAGATTTCTCACCTTAACTTGGGATCAATTAAACGCATCTACACTCATCGCTTGTTCAACAAACCAGATAGCTGTTCAACCGAGTTTTTTCAAATAATCCTTTTTGCCTCATTACTCTCTCTTTAAATTAATTTAATTATCGCAACTATTTAAGAAAATTTTAGCCTGCCTTATATTGGGATTCAGAAAACTCTTTTATTCATAGACGTACTGAACTCAATTTAAATGAGGGTAAAATTGCGGTGAAGTTCTCTTCGGGAAAACGCGAAATATTAATCGTCGCAGTTTTACTTTTCTCTGCTTTCCTTGTTCGATTTATCTTCTTCTCAGATCAAGGATACAAAGCTATAGATACTAATGATTTCATGTCTTGGTTTAAAACCGCGGCAGATTATGGTCCAAGAGTTTTCTATGAAAAAACCTGGTGTGATTATCCACCTTTCAATATTTACTTTTTCTGGATATTCGGGTTAATAACTAAAAGCCTATCGCTTTTTGGGAGCGATCTATTTACTTATATAATGAAATTGCCCCCCAATCTGTTTGATCTTGCAACAGCATTTATTATATTTACTTTTGTTCGAAAACGATTGACCTTTAAATCAGCATTGTTAGCTACAGCTCTTTACGCTTTTAATCCTGCAGCTATTTATAACGCGGCAATTTGGGGCCAATTTGATGCAATATACACTTTCTTTCTCGTTTTATCGTTATTTTTAATTTTTGAGTCTAAACCTAACTGGGCGATTGTAGCTTTCATGTTGGGCATTTTAACAAAGCCACAAAGTATAGCCTTAGCACCTTTGTTTTTTTATTTAATTCTTAGGAAGAAAAACTGGAGTATAAAAGGAGCATTAGTTTCGTTATCAATTGCAGCTATTACCGTTTTTGCTGTAATCCTTCCCTTCGAATGGAGTAATCCGGTAACTTTCTTAACTGAGAAATATTTTGGTGCTTATAGTACCTACCCCTTCACTACTCTTAACGCCTTTAATATATGGGGCTTTGGAGGAATGTGGGTTTCTGATACTCAAACATTTCTCTTCTTAACACCCTACGTCATGGGCTGGGTCATGTTTGCTGCATTAGCCATTTTTACAGTATTCTTTGTCCACAAGCGCTCTACTAGCTCTTCTCATGAGTTAATAGCGATATTTGCCGCCTTTGTATTATTTTTCGGATTTTTTATGTTGCCTACCAGAATTCATGAACGTTATATGTTTCCCGCGATGGCGATTTTAGCTCTTATGTTTCCTTTTATAAAAAGGGCTCGTCCATTATATGTTGCTTTAACCGCCACCTGTTTTGCTAATCAAGCATATGTGTTGCCTCTCCTTAACGCTGTGAAATTTATAGAATCTGGTGATGCTGTGGTTCTTATAGTAAGCTTGATTAATTCAATCGCTCTCGTATACGTTCTATTACTGATGATAGGGGAACTAAGAGGCAAACATGGGCTGCAAATAAAACCAATTGACTCTATAGTTGTTAAGTCAAAGGAGACCTGACCATGATACCACTGGATAAGCGGGATTTAGTTACAATAATTATGCTGTGTGTAGTTTTCTTTTCAATTGCTACATGGAACCTTGGCTCCACACAAACACCTATAACCACAACGCAGATTTATGCCGGTCAAAGTTTCTACTTAGACCTAGGTAAAAACAGTGATGTAGGATACTTCTATATTCTAGTAAAAGATGGCTCTTATAATCTATCTATTTCTAAAGGGTCCCCTGGAAATTGGCAATTAATCACAACATCAAAAATTAACTATAACTACTACCGCTGGAGTCATCTGACGATTAATCAAGATACTCAATATTTAAAAGTGGACTTTAATGATTCGTCCTCTGCTCTAATCGCGGAAGTAAGTGTTCTTGATTCAAATAACCAGAAATTAACAATTTCCTCAATTACAAATTTAGGTGCTGAAACTCCCAACTTAACAAACCTTATTGATGAACAAAACAAAGCCAATCTGCCCGACACCTACATGGATGGAACATATTTTGATGAAATTTACTTCGTCAGAACAGCTGAACAGTACCTTAACCTTCAATCACCATATGAATGGACTCATCCACCACTAGGCAAGCTGATTCAGGCTGCGGGGATAATCTTTTTTGGTTATAACCCATTTGGGTGGCGTATTATGGGTGTAATATTCGGCACCCTAATGATACCTTTAATGTATTTACTTGGCAAACGTTTGTTTGGTTCTAAGATAGGTGCTTTTTCATCAGCCTTCCTGTTAACATTCGATTTCATGCACTTTACCATGGCAAGGATGGGCACCGCAGACACCTATGTGGTTTTCTTTATCTTAGCCTCCCAAGTATTCTTTCTAGTCTACTTCATGAATGTGTTAAAGAGCGGTTGGAAAACACCTGTTCTTCCTCTATTCTTAGCTGTAATTTTCTTTATCCTGAGTTTCTCTACAAAATGGGTAACGATGTATAGCGCGATCGGTATGCTTGCCCTACTAGTTGGCATACGCATCATAGATCTCTCAAAACTCAAGGCAAAATTTAGGGAAAAATACACAGCATTCTTTGATCATCCTTTCTTACTGTTACTTGGATTCATAGCAATTGGTATAGGCATCTACTTTCTAATTTACATCCCAGATATGTTGACTGGGCGCGCTTTATTTGTTGGTGATGGACGTGGCGTCATTGATTTGCAATTTGCAATGTATAACTATCATGCAAAATTAGTTGCTGAACACTCCTTCGCATCCTCATGGTGGAGCTGGCCTTTATTAGTTAGTAATCATGGGTATGTCCCCTTATGGTTAGACGTTTGGTATTTGCCTAACTCAGTTAGATCAACTATCGCTGTTTTTGGAAACCCGGCAGTCTGGTGGGTTGGATTTGCAAGCATATTCTTTACGGTAGAAAGAGCTATTCGAGCAAAGGATAAAGCTGCTATATTCATTAGTACCATTTTCTTTTTCTCATGGATTCCTTATGTGTTCATATCAAGACTGACTTTCATCTACCACTTCTACATCGCTGTTCCGTTTTTATGTCTAGCCTCAGCGTACTTTATCAATAAATACTGGAATTCAAAATGGGGCAAAATTGCTACTATTGCTTACTTTGTAACTGTAATAGCAATATTCGGGCTTTTCTATGATGTAATTTCTGGGAATCCTGCACCTGCATCATGGATAGATAAACTAAAACTGTTTCCCAGTTGGTACTTCTAATGGTTAAAAACTCAGACTTAGATATCTCAATTGTTTTCCCTGCATATAACGAAGTTGACTTCATCACAGTAGCCGTAGAAAAAGCAGTGAAGGCATTAAACGAGTTCAATAATTCTTACGAAGTTATAATAGCTGAAGATGGAAGTATCGATGGAACCGCTGAACTTTCTGAGCAGCTTGCCCAAAAATACCATTACATAAAGCATCTGCACGGCGAAAAACGCCTAGGTAGAGGTACTGCCCTTAACAATGCTTTTAGACAAAGTAGCAGCAAAGTCATCGTGTACATGGACTTAGACCTTGCGACCGATATGAAAC
Organism: uncultured Candidatus Bathyarchaeia archaeon; assembly: GCA_964596465.1. Lineage (GTDB taxonomy): Archaea > Thermoproteota > Bathyarchaeia > Bathyarchaeales > Bathycorpusculaceae > JADGNF01. The sequence continues at coordinate 20,602 of CAZQTZ010000006.1, forward strand.
ACCTTAAGCCTCTTGTCGAAGCAATTCTCATAGAAGGCTATGATTTTGCTACCGGATCAAGAATGCTTCCGGAAAGCAAAGTCGAGCGAACCTTTGGAAGAAGCCTAAGTAGTAAAACCTACAATTTTTTGGTTCGTCATATGCTTGGTTCTAAATTGCGAGATCACCAATGCGGATTTAAAGCCTTCCGACGTGAACCTGCACTACAATTAATCGATGAAGTTGAAGCAAATCACTGGTTTTGGGATACCGAAATTCTGGTTCGAGCCGCTCGAAAAGGATATAAAATAAAAGAAATTCCAGTAGACTGGAAAAGCGGGCGCCAAACTAAAGTAAACCTGTTTAAGGATAGTTACAATATGGGTAAACAGGTATTCAATCTTTGGTGGAAATTCAAAAAAGAGTAACTTCTATAAATTTAATACCATAGAAATAATGATTTTTTTCTATTTTAGGTCAAATTACAATCAGTTAAATCTTTGACTGCTTTTTCTTTTAGTAAAATATACTAATCCTCTAGCAACAAGTGAAACGCCGATTATAACTATCAAGCTTCCCCAAAATTCAAACCAGCTCCTTAATGTCCCCATTTGAAGCACCGAGTTAACCAAGATAGCAGCTCCGAACCAGAAAATCGTATGTTCCACAGTTTCTGCAATTTTATCTATTCTTGAGTGATACATTAGTCTAAGAGCCAAAATAATTATTTGAAGTAACCCAAATCCTAAACTAAATTGCATAAGGACCGAATAGAGTTCTGAATGTGCTGCAGGATGCATTGGTGCTGGTAAGTAAAAGGTTGAGGTTGTGCTATCTGTCGGATATTTAGTGGTGCTAATGTCTGTAAAGAAATTGCTTATTCTATCGATGAGATTAGGATTAAGCGAGAAGACTAAGCCAACCAATATGAGAAAGCCGCCGACAGCTAGTGCTGTAATTAATCCTTCGTAAAGTGGTTGCGATTTGACCTTGTTCTCATTATGAATCAACTTGTTTTCCCCTTCTTTCTAACTATCCCATTACTATGTAACTGGATATAACTTTTTTTAACGTTGCAAAAAGGTATATGTTTTAAATACTCTCACTTTCAATAGAAGATACTTAGTCTGTAGGTGAAGCGTATGTCATATTGTCCAAAATGTGGCAACAAAGTTGATGATACAATGGTGTTCTGTCCCCGATGTGGGGCATCCTTAAAAATAGAGAGCGCGGCAAGAGCACCTCCACCTCCATATGTTCAAAGAAACGAAAAAGCAGAAAAACAAGAAAAAAACGAGAAAAACGAAAAAAATGAACCTGAGAAACATGAAAAGGGTCAATATGGTTATTTAGGCTGGCTAATAGGCGGTATAATAGTAATCATGATTGGTGCCTTTTCGTTGCTTAATCTACACTACCACTTTGAAACACGAATCGGTTGGTCTATATTTCTATTGATAATCGGAGTCATTGTCATAATTGGCGCTATATACATCGCCACTCAAGCACGGAAACGTACTCCTTCCCCGTCTTAAAGAAGCCAACCTAAAAACAATTTATACAATCGGTGCTCCAGAATAGTCATTGTGTTTCGTCTACCAAAGATACGAAAATAGTTTTTTCCTGCAGCTTCCACCATATCTCCAATATCATAACGCGGAAGCATACATGATGAAATGATTAGTCTGCCCCATTCTCCGCGCTTAAGTTCATGAAGCATCTTTACCGTTTTTCCTGTATCTACCTCAAAGAGGTATGCGTCATAATTCGGTGTTACATATGGTAAATCATCATATTGCTGCGCAAAAACTCCTTCCGTGGCTGTATACATCTCTACGATTGGTGCTTTGCCAAAATACTTCTGAAGAATCGGTCCATATTTAAATTGAATTTTCCTCACGCTTGTGCAAAATAAGGCCTTAAATTTCCAAAGATCCACTGGTTTCTTAGCATGATTATGTTGTAGATATTTAGCAAATGCTAAAACAACCGGAGTAACTCCCATAGTTGCAGTGACGTTTTTGTCAAGTGCCTGCTGATAGGCTAACTCAAAGCGTTTTTCCCAATCTGATTTTCCAATTCCAGATCCTACTGAGTCTATATCTTCTTGTCTCGGTATCAGACTCACCCTGTCAAACATAGGATTAAGTCGCGCATAAGTTCCTGAACTATATCCATAGGTCATTTCTTTTCCATCAGAAGTCATAGTATGGACGCTGCTTGGAAAATTCAGGTTCAAGATGTTTCCCATAAAAACATCAAAGCTCTCTTTCCTTAACGCATAATGCACTAATGCACGGGCACCGCAACTGAAAATCTGCTTTAGATGCGTTTGAGTTGCAGGTAAGACCTTAGATATTCCCGTAGAACCTCGGGTCATGACCCAACATTCAGGTGGCTCAGCCAAAAGAGCCTTGTAGTCACCTTCTTTTACTTTTGAAAAATAAGGTAAATATCCATAGTAATTCATTATAGGAAAATTTTTTTGATATTCTTTAACCGAGCAAATGCTAGTGGCGTTATTGACTTTGCCATAGTCTGTTTCACCGTATTTTTTCAATAAATCATTCAACGTCTGTTCTTGAGCTTGCAGGGGATCTTTCAATGATTCATACCATGGTCCAATAATCGGTTTAAGAATGCTATTGACATCCATAGTCTCCGTTTCCAGAGTCATATCTACTCAACTATTCTGGGTTGTTTCAATTGCCTTATATGTTTCGCCATCCAAATAAGAACCATAAAACAGCTAAGATGAATTCGTATGAATGAAACGGTCTGCGTTACAGCCGAAAAGATTCGCAAACTTGAAGTCCAAGGCGCCCGAAACGTTGCCATAGCCGCAATAAAGGCCTACGAAACCCTAGCTATGCAAACTCAAGCAAAATCAAGAAGAGACTTTATAGCTGAACTGTTAGATGCGCAGAAGATTTTTTATGCTTCAAGAGAAACCGAGCCATTGATGCGTAATGCAATACGCTGGATAATCACTAGGGTAGAAGATAGTGACGAACGTGGAGTCACAGAACTTGCGCATTGTGTTACATCAAGCTCGCAAAGCTTTCAAAAAAGCCTAGCCGCTTCAAAAGAGCGGATAGCCGAAATAGGCGCCAACCGGATTCGCGACGGGTCTGTTGTTTTCACACACTGCCATTCTTCAACGGTTACGAATATGCTTGCTAAAGCCAAATCAGAGGGAAAAAAATTCGAAGTTATCTGCACTGAAACCCGTCCGGCTTTCCAAGGTCGAATAACAGCGCGAGAATTACTTGAGCTGGGCATAAAAACCACTTTCATTGTCGACTCTTCAGCACGAACTTTCATGCATGATATAGATCTCGTTGTTGTAGGCGCCGACGCTATAACCAGCGAAGGTAATGTAGTCAATAAAATCGGGACCGGTTCAATAGCGGTATCAGCGCATGAATCACGTAAACCCTTCTATGTTGTATCTGAAGTGCTCAAATTTTCCCCTGCTACATTATATGGCGAATACGAAAAAATCGAGGAACGCCGTTCTGAAGAAATCTGGAAAGAAGCCCCCGCGGGGCTAATTATACGCAACCCAGCCTTCGATGTTACTCCGCGAGATCTCATTCATGGTATAATCTGCGAAGAAGGTATAATTTCTCCTCATACGATATCCGAAGTCGTACGCCGAGCGCACCCTTGGGTATTCGAATAAAATACGTCTTCTTTACTTACTATCTTATCTAAGCTGTTCTTTTAAAGGAACAATATGTTCTGCAGAGAGAACTAAATGGCACATAGTATATTATATTAATTAGGCATATGAAGAAGGTTGTTAGGCATGCATTTTCAGTTATGTTTTTGCCGAATGGGCATCATTGAATTGATTAGATTAGCCTTCGAGGGATAAACCTTTGAATAAATACTCTTCTTTTATTATTCTGGTTTATTGTTTTGTTTTAGGCTTATTTATTATCTTACCTGTATTTGCTCAGTTTCCTGAATATTCACTAAATGGGGTAGCTATTATTATCAGAGCAGATGGGTCTATTGAAGGAGATAACAGCATTGTCCAAGACGGCAATATTTACACCTTAACCGAAAATATTGTCGTTTCCAGAGATGCGGGCATTATTAACGCGGGTATAACTATTCTTAAGGATAACGTAGTACTTGACGGTGCAGGTTACTCATTAACTGCACATGGTGGATACATTGATATGGGAATAGACCTTACTCAAAGAAAAAATGTAACCATCAAAAACCTCGATATTAACAGTTTTGTTCATTCCTTTTGGTTATCCGAATCTTCAAGTAACACAATAATAAACAATTCAATAATAGCACCAAGCGATGATAGTTATCAAACTGGGTTTTGGGTTAGGCAATCCCCAAATAATAACCTGAGTGCAAACAACATTACTGGTTTTAAAGAGTACGGTATGTTGGTTGAAAACTCGCCAAATAATATAATACTTGGCAATATCTTTACAGGGAACAAAGTTGACCTGCACCTGAGCCAATCGGAAAATAACATCTTAAGAAACAATCAATTCAATAGTAATAGCAACAATTTTCAAGTAAGGATTTCATCTATTTTTCAGGATATTGATACATCTAATACCATTCGTGGCAAGCCGATTTATTATTGGATTAACCACCATGATGAGACGGTTCCGTTAGATGCGGGTTTTATAGCTTTAGCTAACTGTACAAATATTACAATACAGAATTTGCATATTTCCAACAACAGCGCAGCGGTGCTAATTCATTCAACGACAGACTCCATTGTTAAAGACAATGTTTTGGTAGGTAATGGAGCGGGCATTTCTCTTCAGAGTTGCACAAACATGACTTTGGATAGAAATATTATTGTAAGCGATGGGGGCACCGGTGTTGAAATACAAAGCTCAAGCAACATATCTGTCACTAGAAATGATTTGTCTGGGAATAAAATAGGTGGAGAAGCAGCTATAGGGATTAGCATCTCTGCTACTAACTGTATAGTTACAGCAAACAATATAACCGGTTACACCCGAAGTGGAATATATCTTTCTAGCTCAACCGAAAATTTCATTGCAAATAATTACATATACGGAAACAGCATAGGGATCTACATATATATGGGCGGAAAAAATGAAATTTTTCAAAATAATATCGCAAACAACCGTAGATGGGGTATACACCTTAGCAGTTCACAATCAAGCAACAATAACAACAAAATTTACTATAATAACTTCATAAATAACACCTCCAAAGAAGAAGGCACTGAAGGTAATCTTCAAGCTTCAAACCCTTGGTATTTTGGGCCTGAAACTAACATATGGGACAACAGCACAGTCGGTAACTACTGGAGTGACTACCAAACCAGATACCCAAACGCTTCTGAAATTGGCTTTTCTGGCATAGGTGACACCTATTTTGTAGTAAATGAAAACAACATTGACCATTATCCCCTAATGAGTAAAATATCCCTCCCATCCTATGAAGTTCCTGATCCGCAACCTTCCCCTTCGTTTACTCCTACCCCTTCTCCTGACATAACATCTACCCCCTCATTGCCTACCGAATCTCCAATAACAAGCGCAACGCCTTCTTCGAGTACAACTTTAACCACAAGTCCATCATGCCCAGAACAGGAACCTAACGCAAAGCTCTGTACAATTATGTTTATGGTTGCTCTTGTCATAATTGTTGTTGTATGTATAGGGTTATTTGTTTACTTCAAAAAAAGACGTTAAACTGAAAGTTAATAGGGTTAATCCTAATGCCTCTTCAGTACTGTTGCTTCTAAGGTGACTTGAATTTGGTTAATGATAATCCTAAACCTGAGATGGATACAAGCTTCTGTTCTTACTAGCAGGGTGACAGAAATGCTAAATTTGTCGCATTTGCGCGACTGAAGAGTCACCATGTTATAAGCTTTGGGCCGCAGTTAAATTGCTCACACAAAGAAACTTTATTTTGGTAAATCGAAAACTTGGACGAGCTTTTAGGAACCGTTATCGCATAGAGAAGCCTCACGGAAACATATGCTACTTTCAGACTATGCAGGGTAAAAAGTCTCATTTCGGCTTACCCATCGAGGACTTTCTTTATGTCACGAAGACGAACCGGGGCGGTATGTATGAAACTCCGTCAAGGACCAAGCAGAACCCTTTTGTTGAGTTACTCTTAGAACAAATCGCATCTGATCCAAAAATCCCTTATAGTGCAGAACTTATCCTTGCCGTAAGAGGGATTCCAAGCAAAAATAAAACTGTT
>CAZQTZ010000007.1:0-10550 GCA_964596465.1 uncultured Candidatus Bathyarchaeia archaeon
ACGATGATTCTCTGCTTTGGCATCATAAGTCAATTAACATATTCAATAACAAACCTATAGCTCTCCCTCAAGAACATAATTGTTCTTCAAAGAGAACGCCACAAATAAAGAAGAAAAAATATTTAACCCTATACTGATTATTCTTGCATCTATAATCGAGATAGAAGCTAAAAAAAATCTGAAGGTAAATTAAGAAAAAATACTAGGGCTACCACAACAAACTCGATTAGATATTATTACAAAGAGACGAATAAAATTTAGAATCATCAATAAAAAAGAGGAAGTTAGGATTTTTTCTCTCATATTCTGCGTTTTCTTATAGCAAAGAAACTCACTATAGCAATTGCTATCGCTAATACGCCGCCAATTCCTAAGTACCAGTATTCATCGGGTATATCCTTTTGATTAGAGGAGTTGGGCAGAACTGCGGAAGTAGAAGGTGAAGGAGATAAAGTCTCAGTAGGCTGATTTGTCTGTGCTGCGTTACCAGTTGGATATGTTGTTGGTGATGGTGAAGTATCCAACTCCACGGGTTCAGTTGAAGACCCTGATGATATAGTGGCAGAAGGTTCTGGTTGTGGAGTTATTTGATCTGAGAGCTCAGTTACTGTCCAAATCGAAAAGTGAGTGGTATTGCATACTAGATAGTTATTTTCGTCAATCCAGCTTGGAACAGATACCCACTGGCGCTCAGTTGTATTGTAGTATTGCCAAGTTAATCTAGAAGCATTGACTTCTCGATTAAGTTCTTGGTAAAGTTCTGTTTGGTTTATATGCAACCGTATTTGCGCCTTCAGTTCCAATGTGGCATTAGGTTCTATGCCTAGATAGAAATTAAGTGTCCGGGTTTGAACCATCTCCGCCTCTGGTGCACCCTTAGTCATGTTCATAATAAGAGACATATTCTTTACTGGTTCTATCCATAGTGATAACAACCGAGAGTTTAGATTCGGATCCGCAGTTATGTTTAATTCACAGTTTTTTGTACAATTAATTGCAAAAGTCAAGTTTCTATAATTAAACACATTCGTTTCCATGGCTCTTACTTGTTCCATTTGACCATTAGGGGTAGTGTCAGTTCGGTTATGTTGTAAAGCATTATCTGGGATTCCTAGATTAAAATCTGGATTATTGGTTTGGTTTCCAGACGCGCCTGCAGCACCTAATAGCGATGCCCCCAAAATTGAAAAAATAAATGTCAAGATTAATGCTGCTCTTGCATTAGTTGCTCCTATTTGATTTTTCAACCTCAATCACCTGTCGTAATATATGCTAAACTGCGAGTTAAGGTACACTGCGGAAAAACCATTCCAAAATCCGAAATGACCATTTCAATTCAGATATTAACACAAAACCGCGTGTTTAACATAAATAAAAAAGACAATATCTACACTGATCAGGGCTCTTTAAATTAAAGGTAAAATTAAAAAGAAAAAATGAGTAAAGATTTCAATTTTATGATATCAGAATCCGCTACCATCTGAAACTCCATCGCCAGCATTAGGTGCCGGTCCAGGACCACTTGGTGTAATGGGCTGGATGTATTGATTACCACTTGGAATTCCATCACCAGAACTTGGTGCTGGTCCAGGCTTCACTGCAGCATTAACTACTGCGCTTGCACATACTATTGCTAAACTTAATACCACCATAAATGCTAAAGCTCGAATCCATTTTTTCGTCTTTTTCACCACCTACAAAGATACTATAATATGCCAAAACTTAAGGGACACTTTGGAAAAATCATTCCAAAAAATGGAATGGCAATCTCAATGATCCAAAGTATTAATTTTTCACATAAAATAATCCACTAATTTATTTTCAGTTTTAACTGATCTTTTCTATCAGCAGTTAGCATTACTGCAGACCAGAAAAAATATAATCTTTCTCAAACGTATTATTGAATGAAATATGAAGATTCATTCCAGAAATAACCTTGTTCTCTCTATTTCCTTATTTGTATTACTCGTCAATATTAGTCCTGTTTTTGGGCAGGCTACTCCTAATCCTGAATTTACAAATATTATTTTATATCGTGATGGTTTAGCCCATTGTGTTCAACAATTTTCCATAAACATTTTGGACCCTGAAATAATTTTGCCTGTTTTATCTGATTCTGTCCAAAATATTTTGTTACTTGATGAGAATTCCACCGTAGTAGATTATAAATTGAATGGCAGTAAATTAACCGCTTACACCTTAGGAGCAAGTAAGCTTAGAGTAGAATATGATACTTTGCAGCTTACCTCAAAAGAAGCGGAAGTATGGACAGTATTTACCCAATATCCCTATAATATAACCTTATTTTTACCCTTAAATTCTACTGTTGTTTACTTAAGCGAGGTTCCCCTATCCATAGAAACTATTGAGGGCGCAATAACTATGGAATTGCCCAATGGCAATTTGGAGATAAGCTACATATTGCCTGCCTCCTCACCTATTACGCCTACTAATACTCCCGCCCTCCCAGAATCGTCAGATTCAGGGTTAAAAATTGAACTTATAGCAATAATTGCCGCAGTTGCTTTTACAATTGCGGTTCCTACTTATCTGTTGAAGCGGAAAAGAACACCTAAAGTCAGCAATTTCTTAAAGGAAAATCCTCAACTTAGCAAAGAAGACCAAGAGGTTATCCAGTTCTTAATTGAGAAGGGTGGCAAAGCATTTGAAGCTGAGTTACGTGAAAAGTTTCCAAATGTACCTCGTACAAGCCTTTGGCGACTTGTTAGAAGATTAGAACGTCTAGACATAGTTGAAATAAAAAAGATTGGTCTAGAAAATCAAGTGCAAATAAAAAAATAAAAGTGAACTTTTAACGTCCACTCCCGCCCGCGCCTGAACCACTTCCTGATCCGCTTGAACTTGGTCCAGAACCATGGCCGTCGCCACCAGTTGTACCTGAATTGCCAAATCCGTTGCCAATATCAGTTGTTCCTGTCCCCGTGTTTGTGTTTCCTGTTTCTGTATTACCGCTAGTTCCAGTTGCTCCCGTCCCGGTATTGGTATTCCCTGGTTCGTTTCCAGATTCTGAAAGCGCTCCGTTTCCTGAGTCCGTTGCGGTATTGTAGTCGTTTCCTTTTTGACCATGCTGATGCCGATTCATCTCTTGAGTTAGGCTCTGATCCATCTGTTGAATAGCATGATTAATGGACTCAAGCTGGTGTAATACATTATCCATATTGCCAATCTCCCCTTGCGCATCTTGGGTCATGTTTTGGAGGGTTTGCATGAATTCTTCTTCATTTTTATAACCCAGTGAGTTAAGAACTGCTGTAACATCCACGCCCTCTACGATTGCTTGGCCAAATCTTTCTCGGAATCTTTCCCGCATCTGAGATGTTCCCTGTAAGTAACCATATATGCGCTCGGTATTGGACAGTTCCGCTTCAAATTTTAGATACTGATATACCTGACTTATGAGCTGGTTAGCTTCAGATAGGTTATCTGATACTTTGGTGAGCTTGCCTTCTGCTAATAGGTTCTTGTTTTCTTCTAAGTTCAGAAAATCCTCCGCTTGAATAAGTAATTCCATTTGCTCTACCGCATCAGTGGGTAGAAGTTCTCTTAGACGTTGTATCTTAGTTAAAGCCCTATTAATGGAATCAAGTAAGCTTGTTGCATCTACTTCTTGGGCGGGCTTTAGTCCAACGTCTTGAAGAATCCAGTTAATAGATTTTAAAGCTTGTCTGAAATCCTGCAATGCTTCTTTTGCATCAATTATAGCTTGGTTATAATTTGAACTCTCAAGTTTCTGCTCGGCCGAAGTTAACCAAACAACTCCCTCTTCGTGAAGTGAAACATTTCCTTCCAAGTTCTCCATTAATTTAGCATCTGTAATCTTTTGTAAGGTTTCATCGTTTGCATAAATGTACTCTATAAGATTCTTAACTTGCGCCTCAGCAGTCTGTGCTATTTCAACTACCTTTTCAGCAGTCAAATCTATCGACAATTGATTTTGTCCCGAAAACAGAGCCGAAACAGGTGCTAAAGTGATAAAAACGATGGCCAATATCGCTAAGAGGAGAACTTTTCTTTTCAACATCTCTATCACAATACTGTAGTATGTACAGTCTAAATTAAGGGACACTACGATACGAGCGTTTCACATCCAGAAACGCTCAATTCAGAAAAAACCTCAAACCAAAAAAGTGTGTTTAATGATCAATTTTATAAAAATTTTTTCTGAGACCTAAAAAAAGTTGAAGTGGGGTTTTTAAACAGGTGATTCTTTTAGCAGTCTCTAATCTGAAGTTTTGTTCGTAGTTTGCTATTTTATACAATCACAAGCGCCATCTTTGGTCTGTAAACAATCTTTGTCTTGAATCTGATTCTGGGTCCGATCGCAAGTTTGGTCGATATCACCATTAGCTGCTGCAGAAGCTGAAAGAAAACCAAAAGAAGCTACAGTTGCGATTAGAACCAATCCGAGGATAATTACTCCCTTCATTTTCATATTCACAATTTTCACCTCAACATTAGTTTCTTTTAGGAAAAGTTAAGGGACACTATGAGAAAATCATTCCAAAAAATGAAACGATATTAACAATATCTTTTCCTTTTTTTGCAAAAACAAATTTGCATCTTTCAACATCAAAGTGAGAAAGGTAAAAATTAAATGTTCAATTACTTGCATTAAGTTCAGAACAATACGACTTCTTTAATCAGCTTATTACATTAAAGTATAAAGTGGAGTAGCCCGGGAGAGATTCGGACTCTCGTCAACGGGTCCAAAGCCCGCTATGCTTGACCACTACACCACCGGGCTGCTGTTTTTGTTTTGCGGGCGTAGTTTTAAGGATGATTTTTTTCCTAATAAGGGTTCTTACAAAATTGCTGGGCATCCATGGAGTTTTTTGTTAGTTTAAATAAGGTTTTTAAAGGCGATGTGTATTATGTGTTTGTGTTCGGGAGTAGTAACACCGAATCTTATTGTAATAACCGCAAAACTTAAATATTACTTATGAACCTTTGCTAAGAATGCGCAGGCCGAATATAGACTTTTCGCAACCTCGCTCCAACGAGTGACTATGCTGTGTCGGCTCTGTGCAGTGTGAATTGGAGTCGGAAATATGAGTCAAAAGAAAGAAGCCCCCCGAGCACATCAGCGTTTAGCAGATAAATGCCCTGAATGTGGTAGCCCAAATCTTGTTCACGATTACGACACAGGAGAAACCGTCTGCGGAGATTGCGGACTTGTTCTCTACGAGCAAATGCTCGATAAAGGACCAGAATGGCGAGCTTTCACCCAAGAAGAAAAAGCTTCACGAAGCCGTGTGGGTGTCCCAACATCATACAGCGTTCACGATAAAGGTTTATCAACAGCAATTAGCCAAGTCGACCGAGATGCCTTCGGAAGAAAACTCCCTCTTTCAACCAGGTTGCAGATGTGGCGACTAAGAAAATGGCAAATACGAAGTCGCGTTCACTCATCTATAGACCGAAACCTCGCCCAAGCCATGGCTGAACTTGACCGATTATCAGACAAAGTATACATTCCACCACCAATCAAAGAAAAGGCAGCAGTAATCTACCGAAAAGCACTCGACAAAGGACTAGTACGAGGAAGATCTATCGCAGCCATAGCTGCAGCAGCACTATACGCAGCATGCCGTGGAAGTGGAACCCCTAGAACATTGCGAGAAATAGCCGAAGCCAGCTTAGTCGATAAAAAAGATGTTGCGCGATGCTACAGACTCTTGCTACGCGAACTTGAAGTTCACATGCCTATCGCAGACCCGTTAACTTATGTCTCAAAAATCGCGGAAAAAACAGGTATCTCAGGAAAAACTCAAGGTGCAGCAATAAACATTCTCCGAGAAGCTAGAAGAAAACGCGCCGCAGCAGGAAAAGACCCAATGGGTTTAGCCGCAGCAGCACTATATATTGCATGTCTACAGAACAACGAAAAGAAAACCCAAAAAGACATCGCTGAAGCCGCAGGCGTAACCGAAGTCACTGTCCGAAACCGCTACAAAACCCTCAAGAAGCAACTCAATCTCGAATTACCCGATTAAACAAAGGGTAATTTTCAACCTCAACTAAATTTTTTATTTTTCTCAAGTTTCAGTTTTTTCTTCATTCTCTTCTTCAAGTTCCATAACTAGGTTGCCCACGTAGCCACATTTCTGACAAATATACTTCTGAGGAGTTAACCAGTAATCAAGGCTACTGGACAATTTAAGTTCAGGGCTACAGCATTTTGGGCAAAAAATAGGTGAAGGCTTTCTATGCTTTAACGTCTTGAATATATCCCGAATGTTCCCTAGCGCCTTCATTTTTATTCAGCCTTTTTAAATAGGTAGTAGTTATTGACGCTCTATGTTTTCAGCTGGATAACCAATTTTGATTAAGAATTCCCGGACGCGGTCGCGGTGATCGCCTTGTAACATCACTTGACCAGCTTTGTGAGTGCCTCCGCAGGCACAATATGCTTTTAGTTTATGTGCAATGTCTGATAAGTCGGTAGTTTTCTCATCAATGCCGTCAATAATTGTAGTTGGTCTGCCGAATTTTCTTGTTTCAAGCCTTACACGAATACGCTGTTGCTCTTTTTCAATTTCGCCACAAACGCATAAGTCTTTGGGGAGTCCACATGTAGTACAAACTTCAACCATTGAAATTCACTTTAAACCATAACCACGCGGATATATAAGAGTTTCAAGCAAACCAAAGTGTTCTCATTATAGAACAATGTGTTCCGCGAGGAGAGCTAAAAGCAACTTCCCTCTTACTTATGTTAGAGGGTGTAGGAGATTAGCAGATATATTATTTCCATAATAGGCTTGACTTTATTTTGGCTTTTCAATATTTTATTTCCTCAGATAATCGGAGGATTCAATATAGCTACTGCGCCAAATTTTTCGTCGTATCCTCCAATAGTAACTTTTAGCGATTCTTCTTCTACCTTCCCAAACTCAACTGTTTCAGACCAACCTCCTGCCTCTTCTCCGCCTCCCCAATCATTCCCTATCGAACTTGTCTACGCCATAATTGCTATCGCTTCAGCTATAGTGATAGTACTCCTTACTGGAATTGTGCTTAAGAAAAAGCTTGAATAGGAAAGAAAAAATGGGCTATTTGGAAAATTTAAAGCTAAATATTAACCTCCGAAGGCTAATTGATAGATTTCGCGTCTTTCAGTTTTGGCTTAGTGTCTTTTTTTGCTTCCTCACTATCTATTTACTATTTAGTCAAGCTTCTACAACAATACATAGTAATTTTCCAGCATAGATGCCGTTTCCTATATGCGTTAGCAACAGTTGCCGTAAATCTCCCTTCTAAATGATTAGAAAGAATTAAATCCCCCTCAGATTACTTGTAGCCCATGAAGCCTTTTGTGAGGTTCCTTACTGAAGAAAACATGACCCTGTTTACCGACCTCTATGAACTCACAATGTGCGCTAGCTATTTTGACAATAAAAAGTTCGAAGCTGCCACATTTGATCTTTTAATAAGGCGGCTTCCTCCTAATCGTTCATACTTCCTATTCACTGGTCTAGAGCAAGTACTGAGTTTTCTCAAACAAATAAAATTCACCGAAGAACATCTCAATTACCTGCGTCAGCAAGGATTCAAAGAAGATTTTTTAACATACCTGAAGGACTTTAAGTTCTCCGGTGAGGTTTATGCAGTTGCTGAAGGAAGTATCGTTTTTCCTTGCGAACCTTTAATCCGAATAACTGCGCCTATAATCGAAGCGCAACTAGTTGAAACATTCCTGCTTAACACCATAAATATGCAGACCATGATATCTACAAAAGCCTCCCGCGTAGTACAAGCTGCTAAAGGTAAGCCAGTAGTCGAATTTGGACTAAGACGCGAACACGGTATCGATGCGGGTATAAAAGTAGCACGAAGCAGCTACATCGCAGGTTGCTCAGGCACCTCCAATGTCCTTGCGGGAATGGTCTATGGCATTCCCGTTTTCGGAACAATGGCTCACTCTTTTGTAATGTCATATGAGAAAGAAATTGACGCTTTTCGAGCATTCACAAAGACGTTTCCCAACAAATCAACTCTTCTACTTGACACTTACAGTGACTTCGCAGGCGCCGAAAAGGCTGTTATCGTAGCCAAAGAATTAGAAAAAGCTGGGCATAAACTAATCGGCGTCAGAATCGACAGTGGAGACCTTGCACAGACAAGTAAAAAAATTCGTGCCTTACTAGACCAGAATGGATTGGAATACATTACAATTTTTGCAAGTGGTGATTTGGATGAATACAAAATCACTGAACTGCAAGAGAAAGACGCCGAAATCAACGCCTATGGAGTAGGCACAAAAATGGGCACTTCAACAGACTACCCCTACCTCGATGTTATCTACAAGCTGTCTGAAGTCGGCAACAGCAAAGGTATCTTTTCACCGATAATGAAGTTAAGTGAAGGAAAAATTACCCTTCCGGGCCGAAAGCAAGTATACCGTTTTACCGATCAAAAAGGGCAATATCTTAAAGATATAATTGCTTTGGAAAATGAGCAAATAGACGGTCAACCCTTGCTTACTAAGGTTATGGATAAGGGCAAAATTACCCAAAATATGCCAACATTAAATGAGATACGGACTAAAGCTGCAAACAACATTTCTATGCTTCCTGAAAAATATAAAGTCTTAACTAATGCTGCCGTCTACCCAGTAGAATTAAGCCAAACCCTAATTGAACTCATCGAGCAATTAAAGAAAAAAATCACTCAAAATGAAGTGTTTAACTCAAAACCAGACTAAATAAACTCGGCAAAAAAGACTTTACACCGATAAAAGCGACAGCTCTTCTAGCTATTAGTAGCAAAAGATGTATGTATTTAGAAAACACTTAAATCCCATTTAGAAAACGTGTTAATGAATTTAGAGAGCGATATTATGCAGAATTATCCAACTATAGTAGGTGTTGGTCGAACCAAGTTTGGCGAACATTATGGTAAAGAGCCCGAAAAACTCATTGAAGAAGCTTGGTTAGGTGCATCGCAAGAATGCGGTATAGAGCGTAAAAGTCTCGAAGCCTGTTACCTCTCAGACTACTTTCTTCCCATCACCAACAAGTTAGGTTTAGAAGAAGGTTTCCTTTCAGAACTTACTGAGCTTCATGTTCCGATGGAGGTTACTCGCTCTGTAAGTGCGGCACTTAAAATCGCCTGCTATGCAATTGAGGCTGGAGTATACAAAACGGTGCTTGTCGGCGGCATAGAAAAAATGACCGATCGATGGGATAAAATACGCGATGATTTAATGCTTCTTGAAGATCCTTGGAGCTACTACGCTGGCTGTACGCCAGAATCTAATCATGAACTAATGATGCGAGCCTATATTAAAAAATACGGAATCCAAGGTCAAGACTTAGAAAAATTCAATATTGCATTAGCACAAATAGCGGTTAAAAATCATGCTAACGCAACAAAAAATGAATACGCTCAATTTCAAAGAAAAATAACTTTAGAGAACGTTTTAAGCTCAAGAAAAGCGGCACGCAAGTCTTTAGGTCTTTACGACTTTGCGCCCATCTCAGATGGTGCAACAGCTTTAATTATAACTAGCGAAGATGTGGCTAAAAAAATAACTGATAAACCAGTTTACGTTTTAGGCACTGCGTCTGCAACTGATTATCTGAACTTCCCAGCCAGAGATGATTTAACTCACTTTCCAGCCACGAAAATAGCTATGGAAAACGCGGTTAAACAAGCTAACATAAATTCTCGAGAAATTCAAATCTTAGAATTATATGATCAGTCCACAGTAACCGAATTAGTCTCTCTTGAAGATATGGGCTTCTGCCCAGAAGGTACAGCTTGGCAAGATATCTATCAAAGCTGTCAGGACTACAAAGGATACTATGAAGTAAAAGGCCGAAAACTCTTTACCAACCTGAACGGCGGCTTGAAGGCAGACGGCAATCCTCTCGGAGCCACAGGAGGCGCACAAATCTTCGAAATCTTCAAACAATTAAGAGGAGAAGCAGGAGCTAGACAAGCAGCGCCAGATGACACACTAAAATACGGTTGCTCATTAGAGCTTGAAGGCTTTGGCACAAAATCCCATGTATGCATTTTAGGGAGGAACCATCAATGAGCAGTGAACCAATCGAACGTCGAGTTTCTTATCTCGGAGATAGACTACGAGCAAGTCGATGCCAAATATGCGGTGCAGAATACTTCGAAATCCGAGACTACTGTAGCGTCTGCGGACGAAAAAGCTACGAAAAAATGTCCTCTGCAGATTTATTCTTCGATAAAGGAACACTTGAATTATGCACCCTAGTTACTGAACCGACGAATAAGTTCATAAAATTAGGCAGCTTCGTGTACGGCATTGTCTCCTTCCACGGTGGAAAAATCCGTGTTCCTGGCAGACTTACAGACCAAATAATAAAAGACAATGAAGTTATTGATTTTTCTGCTCTCGAAGGAAGAGAAGTGATTCCTAGATTCCGAAGACGATATTCGGTAGGTAAAAGCGATGTTGTTCCCACTATATCTTTGACTTTTACTTTAGCAGATGAATATTACCCTCATCAAGAATACATCATATCTAAACCTGCCAAAGAATATGATTTACC
>CAZQTZ010000007.1:10586-26398 GCA_964596465.1 uncultured Candidatus Bathyarchaeia archaeon
TCGGCTACGGTGTTTACACCTCTCGCTTCCGAATAAAAGAAGGAAACCTAGAACGTGCAATACCATTCGTGGATGAAGATTCAGTAACAGCTGCTGTCGAAGCAGGAAAAATAGCCCTTATACACTCTGGAGTAGACAGCACAAAAGTGGGAAAGGTCTATGTAGGTTCAGAATCTAATCCCTACGCTGTCAAACCCATCGCCTCAAAAGTTGCTCAGGTACTTAAACTAGGCGAAGAAGATGGCGATGTACAAAGTGTAGACGCGGTAGATACTGAATTTGCCTGTAAAGCAGCGACAAGCATGTTCAAAGATGCCGCAGCTCTAATAAATTATCCCGATTCAGGTATTCAAAACGCCATGGTAATCGGAGCCGATAACTCTCAAGCCGCTCCCCGAGGTTTTCCCGGCGGCGAGCTAGACCACTTCGTAGGATACGGCGCAGCAGCTTTCATCTTCGGCAAACATGATGTTATCGCTGAAATCGAAGGTTGGTATTCCTGCACTTCAGATACCCCCGACTTCTGGCGCCGCGACGGTGAAGCATACCCGATGCATGGTGGAAGATTCACTGGTGATCCAGCTTACTTTAAACACGTTAAAAAAGCAGTTACAAAACTTATGACTAAGCTTAACCTAAAACCTGCTGATGTAAACTACTTTGTACCTCATCAACCCAACCCTGCTTTTCCAGCCAAAGTGGCGAAAGACCTCGGATTTAAAGATGAACAATATGCCCCATCATTGATGGTCAATAAATTCGGTAATACATACTCCGGTTGCTCGCCAGTAGGTCTAGCTGCAGTTTTAGACCTAGCTAAACCCGAGGAGCGTATCATAATAGCCAGTTATGGCTCAGGCGCAGGTAGCGATGCATATCTGCTGAGAACCACGAACCAGCTGCTCGATAAACGTCGCAACCAAAAAATGACTGTCAAACACCAGGCTGAAAATCGCTTCCTTCAGTATGTAGACTACACAACTTATCGGCGACTCAAACTAGGCATATAGACAGCGACTGCACTTGATTTTGGCAAACCCTTAATAAATTCAAAACGCAGATTGGGTAAACGGAGTTTAAACGAGTGTTCGCTACTGATATCCTTAAAGTGCTTTATGCACCACACAAAATTTTTAAAAAAATAGTTGAAAATCCAAAATACCTCGGCATAATAGTCATATTCATACTCTTTATTGCTGCCCAAACAAGTTTTTATTACTCTCTATATGGCAGAACCAACTATGAACAGACCTCCCCGACCTCAACCGCATTAGGTGCTTGGACTCAAAATTCTACTCTATGGCTGGCCAATTCAGGTGTCACGATAATTAACAATTATGAGGATTTCATGAATAACACCTACTACGGAAATAGTAGCCTGCAGTTTTCTTCCTCCAACAACAATAATATGGCTATAGCATTGGGAAATTTTGAGTCTGTAGATTGTAGTTCTACAGGTTTTCAAAACTTATCAATGAGAATAAAAATCGCTAATCCACAATATGCCCCAACTCAGGTTACGTTGACTCTTTATTCGTTAACCGATGCAAACTACTTCCAACATGACTTAACCTCTAGCTTCTCAAACTCAGCACCTGAAATCTGGAATAATATAACAATCCCAGTTGGTTCAGTAGCAGCAAACTGGCAGCGCGCTGGAGACGCAAAATGGGAAAATATTACTTCCATGAAGATAGATTTCTCCTTCGCAACTCCTTCCGATATAACCTTGCGTGTAGACGGTTTATTTTTCAGAGGACTATACAAAACTCCGATGGAATCTGACAGTTCCAATTTCATAGTTTATGTGTTGCAGCAGGTTTTGGTCCAATTTGGATTCGAATGGCTATTATTCACTGCACTAATGTTCGTATTAATAAAAGTACTAAAGGGAAATATAATCTGGAAACCCCTATTTATTGCCGTAGGATTTTCGTTAATAGTGCTCGTTATTCAGGCATTAATAGGAATAGTAGCTACAACTACTCTACCCACACTCTATTACCCAACCGAATTCTTAACTGGCCTTTCAGGAGAAGCTCAAGTTATCAGCAACTCAATCGTTTCAATAACTGCAACATACACTCTAATAGCAGCCATAATCTCACTCATAACATATGTTTGGTTGGCTGCATTAGGAACCTTCATCGTTCGCGCAATACTGCCAGAGTTTTCATGGTCAAAATGCATGTTGACATCTGCCGTTGCTATAATCGGAACAATGATACTCATGGCTCTATTAGGAGTCTAAATATTAAGCAAAAAGAAAAGTGCCTAAAAAACGACAAGCTCGAATGCCCTTTTTGGGCATTAAAAATCTTTTTCTGGTTTCTATTGTTAGCAAGATTTATATCATCGGAGGACTTTTCTGCAAGTAAAATCTGTTCGTAGAATAGAATACGTTCCATGTATGATTTGGAGTGTTTAGCATTTGGAAATTAAGGATTTGCAGAATGGAATGAAGCGTGTCGAAGTAGAAGCTCAAGTAGTGGATAAAGGACCAACCCGTCAAGTTCAATCAAAATTTAGAGACGAAGTTTTCAATGTTGCTGATGCCATAGTTCAGGATGACTCAGGAACAATAAAACTAACTCTTTGGAATGAACAAATCGACCAAATAAATGTTGGGGACAGAATAAAAATTGAAAATGGTTACATAACCAGCTTCAAAAGTGAAATCCAACTTAATATAGGAAAATACGGAAAATTCTCAATATTATAAATCAAATTTTCCTCTCTTCACCTTTCAGCTGATTCGGAGCTCTTTAAGATATTCTTCTAAATTAACTGAGCTGTTTCCATCCTGATCAACTAGTTTCTGTTTTGCTGGCGGTTTAATGGTATAGAATGGTACTCTTTTGCTGTAGCGTTCTTGGAAAGTCGGCTCTAATTCATTTCTGTAGAATACGCCTATTGGAATTTTATTACCCCATTCTTGAGTTTTTTCAAGAGCAGCCATCTTCTTTTTGAACTCTTCGTTCCAATCCTTAACGTTATAGTCAAAGCTTGTTTCTTCCAGTTTATAGAGTCTACTTTGAGGTCGACCCTGTTCATCCTTGCGGTCCTCTCCTGCATACCAATCCTTCGTATAAATATCGTTATAAGTTGGGCAGGGTTGAAGGCACTCTATAAAAGCTAATCCCTTATGTTGGATTGCTTGTTTTATTATTTCTTTCAGATGTCGGATATCATAAGCGTAGGAACGTGCCACAAAGGTAAAGCCTGAAATTAAAGCTAACCCTATCGGATTAACTGGTTCATTGATGTTGGGTCTCGGTAAGGATTTTGTCTTTAAATTATACCTTAAAGTAGGTGATGCCTGACCTTTTGTTAATCCATAAACCCCGTTATTGTTTATTATGTATGTCATATCAAAGTCTCGTCTGCCTGCATTAACAAAGTGCCCCGCACCTATCCCAAGACCATCTCCATCGCCGCCGATAGCTACAACCTCTAAACTAGGATTTGCAGCTTTAATTCCCATAGCGAAGGGTAAAGTTCTACCATGAAGAGTATGCACACCATAGCATTTTACATTATGAGGATGTTTACCAGAGCAACCTATTCCTGAAACCATGACAATCTGATGAGGCTCTAACCCTAATTCGGCAAAAGCCATCTGTAAACCGTTCATTATACCAAAGTTTCCACATGCTGGGCACCAGTCTGCGAATATGTCTGTTTTAAAATCAGAAGGTTTAAGAACCATAACTTAACACCTGCCTCGGTGAGGCTTTATTTATCAATATCATTTTTAGAGCGTCATATACTTCTGTTATAGTCATTGGACGTCCAGTATATTTTAGGACATGGAAGTTGGGTGCGGTTCCCGTTTTTTCCTTTATTATTTCCCCTAGTTGACCGTTATAGTTGTCTTCGACATCAATAATACGTATTTTACCTTCAAGAGTTTTCTTTATCAAATCAACAGGAAATGGGCTGATTAATCGTACTTGCAAAAATCCAATGCTGAAGCCTTCTTCTTTAAGCATCATCATTGCTTCGATTATAGCCCCTTTAGGTGAACCCCAGCTGACGACAATATTTTCCGAATTCTGATCTCCAAAAAATGCAATTTTATCCTCTAATGGTATTTCCTTCTCAACCAAATCCAATTTTTTCATTCTTTTCTCCATCATCAAAACCCGAGTCAGGGGTTCCTCACTTATGTGTCCAATCTCATTATGTTCATCGCCTGTGTACCAGTGGACCCCATTTTTTGTACCTAAAAATACTCTAGGCGAGATACCTGATTCTGTGAACTTAAACCGTTTATACTCTTGTCCCTTTAAGTCCTCTTCATTTAGTATTTGTCCACGTTCAATTTTGAATTTACTGTAATCAAAAACAGGATAAGTCTGGTTGCAGTTAGCCATAGCTTTATCAAGCAAATGTATTGTCGGCATCTGATATTTCTCAGCTAGGTTAAACACTTTTGCAGCATCAAAGAAGCACTCTTTGATATCTCCAGAAGCGAGAATTATCCGAGCAAATTCGCCGTGTCCCGCGTGAAGCGCAAACTGCAAATCAGCTTGACCATGTCGTGTAGGTAATCCGGTTGCTGGGGCTCCACGCTGATAATAGGTAATTACCACTGGGACTTCACTATTACCTGCCCAGCTGAGCCCTTCCACCATCAGCGAAAAACCAGGCCCCGAAGTAGAGGTTGCGGCTCTTGCACCCGCTAAAGCAGCTCCAGATGCAGAATTTATAGCTGCGATTTCATCTTCCGTTTGAATAACCAGTATCGACTCGTCTTCTCCACTTGTTTTGAGTATTTCATGGGCTTCGAGGTATTCGCTTTCATCCGCAGCTGGTGTGATGGGGTAATATGTTTGCACTCTACATCCGCCTAGCACTTTGCCCATGGCAACAGCCTGATTGCCTGTTAAAAATATCCGCTCTTCAACGGAATCAATTTTTTCAAGTTTATGCTTAAATTGATTCTTAAAAGTTTGCTCTGCAAAGTCATACGCATGATTAAGAGCGATTACATTCATTTCAGCAACATTCTGCTTCGATTCAAAAGTGGTTCTAACAGCTTTTTCTGCAAGTTGTCGGTCAAATTTAAAAAGAGCTAAAGAAATGCCTATTGTCAATACATTTATCATACGAGTAATTTTGCTGATTTGAGTGATTCCAAGTTTTTGTCCAATTTGGGACAGCAATTGACCATAAGGAACTAAAAAAACCTGAATGTCCTTCTTTCTTAGGTACTCAATCCAGTCGTTAAGGGTTTCTCCAACATTGTTTTCTTTCATGAATTGCTGAATTTGGGCTTTAAATTCAGGCGTTAATGTCGGAATGTTCAAAACTTTAAGATTAAGCTGCTGGCTATCTACAATAATTGCTCCGCCAGGAACCACCTCTCTTATATGGCGAACTACTGTTTCAGCATCAAAAGCTGCAAGTAATTCAACCGCATTTACATTGGCAGAAATCTCTGTTTTCGATACTCGTAAATGGAAGTAACTATGCAGACCTTTAATGTTGGAGTGATACTCTCTTCTGCCGAATACATAAAGTCCAGCATAGCCGCATGCGCGACCGAATATATTCGCTGCTGTATCTACTCCACTTCCCTGCGGACCGCCAGCCATCCAGTTTATGCTCTCAATTACCATCTTTTCACCAATTCAATAATTAAACGCGAAATCTTGGCAAAGAACGTTTTAACTTTATCCGCCTGTTGCCTTTCCATAGCCGATGCAGCAACGACAATCAGAGGTCTCTCCACAGTATGGGCAGGTGCATTTACAGTCATCCACGATTTGGCCGCATTTGTCGCAGCGAGGCAGTTCCTGCGCTGTTTCTTTGCTCATTCAATCGCCTCATAGTTATTTACGGCGAAGAGCTTGAATTAAGTTTCGGAAAATCATTAAAACATGCCTCCAAAACTCATATGCCAATAACCTATCTGTACTCTTCGATTGTTTTTTCTATATAGTCTATAGTTTTTATAGTGATTAAATCTTTAAGCGCATTTATCTAGAATTGGGTTGGAAGGCGACTTTAATTGAAAAAAGTTCCCCTATTTGAGTTCGAAATTCCAGTCTATCGGAAACGTCATTGCCGTTGGGATGACGAGCCTAAACAGACACGCTGAATCACTTTTTATGCCTCAAGTTTAGGCGAAAAGCAAGTCTAATCTCTCTATGTTATGCTTTTGCTGGTTTTTTACCTAAGGGATTTCGTAAAATAAGAATTACCGCTGTGATGGCGATTAAGCAGGGCATTAAAATCCAAGGCTGGAATTCTGGTATTATCCTGTCTGTTATTACAAATGCAATATCGCCAATTCGGGGTTTGCCGTACTCTGAAATTATATCAAAAGTCACTATTTTTGCTGAAGTTTCTTCTTTAACATTAATGTCACCGAGTATGCTCCATTTACCTTGATATCCTGTAGAAAAGACATTAACGTTAGATGATTTATTCTCCAGTCTCACGTTGAAGTGCGCTACGGAATTTATACTCGTTGACGAAAGATAGGGGCTTATATTTAGGTCGTAAAGAAACGTATAATTTCCATTTATGATTTCTATTGGATGTTCATAGTGAATTTCTAGTAAGAAATCTTCGGAAACAGGATCTATCAAACAGTATATCATCGACCACATTCCAATGTCAGTGTAATGCAGCGCTGTAGAACTTATTTCACTATAATTTTTTACTGAAAGCTCAATCCCGTTTAGTTTTACTCGGACATTTATTGTATTAGGGGGAATAGGGTAAACCATTGGTAAAGACTCGCCTAACCCTGAGGTCATATGCATTGGGTAGAAACCGTCGATTTTTGCCCACAATACCCCGTCGATACTGGTAATTGTATAGTTGATGGTTTCTTCTGGCATAGCAAGAACAGCATCTGGATATTCTGAAGTTGGAGGTTTAACCATATCTCTATATGGCGTAACCTTAGGATAATTGTCCTTTTCTCTTGAGAAAGAATCAATCAGGAACGGTGAATCACTTATCCCGTTCCTGTCTAAGTCCACGCCAGTATAGATATTCCAGTAGTTGCCTTCATAGCCGTTGTCCCATTTGTTTGTTTGTTCTTTATCTATAGTACCTGTCCAGTTGCCTACAAAGTTGTTATGATAAAATGTATTGTTTGCAGAGTTATGCCAAATATTAAAAAAGCAAAAATTGTTTAAAACATCATTCTGGGTTATTGTACATTCGGTTGTATTGCTGAAGTAAAAAGCTGCATACTGGTTATCCGCTAGAGTATTTTGACTAATAAGACATCTTGAGGCATTGTCAAGTTTTATCGCGTTAAAATTGTTCTTTAAATTTGAGCTTATAATTTTTGAGTCGGTTGTATATGCAAAGAGGATCCCGTCCCAGTTGGGAGTCGCAGTCCAACTTTGGATGTTTATATTTTTGCAGTTTATAGCTGCTATCCAGCCTGAAGTATTCGGCACATCATAATCAGTTCGGTTAGTCAAAAAATAGACTGCTTTTCCATTTACGGTATTTGATGTATCAATATTATGCAGGTAAGACTGCAAGCTGTTACCTTCTAATTTAAATCCGAACTGGTTGTCTCTTAAAACATTATTTCTAAAAGTTAAATTATTGCTATACCAAATGTTAATGCCTAATCCTTTACGTTCAATTATATTATTATAAACGTACGAGTTGTTACTGTTGTCTAAACTTATCCCTTCAGTGTAGCCCCCGGAAATTGAGGTGGCATTAGCAAGCTTAAGGTCTGAAAAAATATTATTACCGATAGTTACATTTGTTGACCAATCAACTGAGACTCCGCCTGCTATGTTTCCTGTGATTGTATTGTTGCTGCTGAATTCTACTGAGATAATCCTTGTAGTATTATTGTCTATAATGTTGTTGTTAGTGGAATTCTGCGTTAGAGTAATTCCGCAATCAAATAGAGTATTGTTTTTCAATAATACATTTTTACAATTTTCCATGTATATGCCTTGGTCAAAATAGAGGATTTTCAAGTTTCGAACAACAACGTCTGTTACGTTGTTTAAAAATAATCCAGTTCCCCAATTCCCAAAAATTCTATGACCATTTCCTTCAATAACTGCGTTACTCCTCTGGAAAGAAATTCCGCCGTAGACATCATTTGTTAGAATATACAACTCGTCGCTTACTCTTTGAATAGGCGCTGATGTAGGCTCAAAGGTACCATCTTCCCAAATAAAAATATACGAATAATGCCAAACATACGCTCCTTGAGCGATATTACCAATCCATCCTAACCCAGCTACCGCTGAGCATAAAAGCAGGAAAATCGTTCCAATCGTTAGTCCCTTTTTTCTATTCAGAGGCATTTGCTTAAGCATGTAACAAACAATGTCTTATTTTTTGTGGAAAATTTTGATTTAAAAAAATAATTTAAAAAGAACCAAAACAGCTATTTACTTTTGGCCTGTATTGTCATCCTCTTAATGAATTCTTTCATTTTATCATTGTCGCCATAAATTAGCAATTCGCCTTCTTCTTCAACACGAAAAGCAAGATCCGATTCCGTAGCAAGATTCTTCAGTTTTTCCGTCGGTAAATTGTCTAGAGGCTTAACGCGAATCCATCTTTGGTTTCGCGGAAAACCCGACATGAAATGTGGCTTCACCTTATCCCCTGAATCATTCAATGTGTATCTGGCTGTTTCCATATGCCTTAACCATCTGTCTATTATCTCAGCGGGAAAACTTTTTTGGGCTTCAGAAATAAGATAAATCTCTACATTTTCCAGATATTCTTCAATCCTAAGATCTGTATTTAGGCAACTTTTGTCGTCAGCTTCATTTACATTAATCATGACTTTCGCAGATCTTAAATCATCCATTACCTTATGTGGGATATCAATCTCTTTTTTTCGGAATTCAGTTACTATTTCCTCAAGAACTTTCCAGACCGATAGTAAAGTCATCAACTATCCCATATATCTAGCAAGTAAAGTAATACTAAAGAATTTTCATAAGAATCCAGCTTTTGACATTAGTTAACTTGCTTAATCGCTTCTAAAAAATCATTAATTATTCGGTAAGTTACCCCCCATACAACTGCATTATCGAGAATAAACGCAGGTACTTCCCCCCGATGATTCTGTATTACGCCCCTGCTCTGAACTATTTTTTCAACTGGTACCCAAATAAATGTCTCCAATTCGCTTGTGCATAGTTTGATTTCTTGTTCCTCGTTTAGAACTACTATGTAGGGTAAAACTCGCAAGTTAGGTTTTGAATCAGTACAAAAAGCTGAAGTAACCCCTAAGAAGAGGCTATATTGAAGGTTTATGCCGGTTTCCTCAAAAGTTTCTCTTATTGCAGTAGCTTTAAGGTCTGCATCTTCAGGGTCGCGTTTTCCACCTGGTAACGCCATATGCCCTGACCATGGATCTCTCGGATTCTTTATTCGCCTAACAAGTAGCACATCAAAGTCATTATTGGCTGATTTTAGAATAAGCGTTACAGCTGTATTTGCTTGCTGTTCATCATTAATCGGCCTTAGTGCTGTAATAAGCTTCCTTATAGTCAAATCATTGACCATTTCGTCCCTTACCTTTTTAAGGAAACCGCTTTTAAGTTAATGCGATAAACGATTTATTCCGCATCTTATTATTAGCGAGAGTATGTAACATTTAATTGATTTAATGTTCTTTAGTGAGCTTCTTGATTGTTTGAGCCATTCTTGGATTGTTGCTTGTGTTCTTTTTCGGTTCAAGAAGTTCTTGGACTAATTTATATTGTCTTTGATATATGTGGCAGTTTTTGGAGTGGAAAATCATCTTACCTGTTTTCAACTTGAGGTTACCGCGATTATTAATTTCCTCAACAAACGCCTCATTGAACATTTGAAGCCCCGCGATATTCGCCGGGAGTCCTGCATAAGCATCCCATGATCTAAAGTAACAGGTCAAGTTCATTTTTCCTTCGAGAATCTCCGTATCGATGATGCTTAGGCATGGCGGTTCATGTCTCTCCTTAGTTCCCTTGCGATATTTGCTGATATCTTCTGGCAGCCTAATCACCATTGTTACTTGCCTATCCTGTTGTTCTTCAAGATAGCGTTTGATTGCTTCCTCAACCTGATTCACTGGTTCACGAAGCCTGCTACCATAAGTGTAAGTCTCTCCTTCCTGCTTTTCCCCACACCACAAATATTCTAGCGCGTAGCCTTGAACATATTTAATGTCACAAGGCGCCTTATCGCTGACAAAGGGACGGTTTTCAGGGTGGTCTATCTCTATGGTTAAGTTAAGTTTCTTAGTCTCGGTTATTTCAGAACCATAATTGACTCTAAATATGTCCCCTTTACTCCAGATGTTGCTTAAAGCCTGAAACCATGCATCAGGGCAATCAAACGCTGTAATCTTAACATGTTTCATTTATTTTCCTCTCTGGAATCTACAATTGACTTGCAAATCTAACTCTGCCTCTCCCCCTCATATAAGTTTACACTAAAATAAATTAAGTTAAAAAAACTCTTTTAAGAAGAAACTAAATTGGCGATTATAAACAATAAAAAGAAAGAGGTTGGCCTCTTAGTAGGGCATTCCGCCCATACCGCCCATGCCACCCATGCCGCCCATTCCTCCCATGCCGCCTGGAGGCATTGGTGGAGCTTTGCCGCCTGTTCCTTTAATCGAGATCAAATCGTCGATTTTCAGGATCATGTTTGTGGCTTCAGTGGCTGATTTGACAACTTGCTGTTTTACACGTAATGGTTCAAGTATCAGCAAATCGCACATATTTTCGATTTTGCCATTGGAGACGTTAATGCCAAAGTATTTGTTATCTGCATTTTCATGTTTAGCACGTAGCGCAACCATTATGTCTATAGGATCTAAACCTGCGTTCTCAGCTAATGTTAATGGGATAGCTTCGACTGCTTCCGCAAAAGCTTCAACTGCGAGTTGTTCTCTACCTCCGACCTTAACAGCATATGCGCGTAGGTTCTTTGCAAGTTCTGCTTCAGGTGCGCCGCCGCCTGCGATTATTTTACCGTCTTCAACAACGTTTCTGATTACACATAGTGCATCATGTAGACTACGTTCTGCTTCATCTATGACGTGCTCGCTGCCCCCTCGGATAACTATAGTTACAGCTTTCGGGTTCTTGCAGTCACGTATGTAAATGAGTTTGTTATCGCCGATTTTTGCCTCTTCGACCTTCTTAGCTTTGCCTAATGCATCAGCTGTTAAGTCTTTAACGCTAGCAACTATCTTGCCGCCAGTTGCTCGGGCAAGTTTTTCCATATCGCTGCTACTGACGCTTTTAACTGCGATTACACCTGCTTTACCTAAGAAATGTAGCGCCATATCATCGATGCCTTTTTCGCAGAAAACTACATTAGCTCCTGATTTAGTTACGGATTCAACCATTTGTTTTAGCATGCGTTCTTCTTCATCTAGGAAGGATTTCATTTGCTCTGGGCTTTCAATGTTGATTTTCGCGTCGAACTCGGTCTTTTCAATTTCAATTTTAGCATTAAGTAATGCGATTTTTGCCCCTTCGACTACTTTCGGCATTTGTGAGCTAGCGATTTCTTTATCAATTACCATGCCTTTGACAAGTTCGGTTTCTTCAAGGCTCTGTCCGTGTTTCTTAACGATTTTAATAAGGTCAATATCTGCTTTAATTTTACCATCTGTTTCTTCGGAGACTTGTTTAACCGCGTCAACACTTATTTTTGCAAAAAGCTCTTTTGCATTAGAGATACCTTTGCTCGCTAATGAAGTTAATGCGACATCACGTAATGTCTTTTCGTCTGTAAGCTTAACTGGAATTGCTAATTTATCCAAAATTTCCTGAGCTTTTTCACTAGCTTTCTTAAAGCCCTCGATGATTACTGTTGGATGTACATTCTTGTCCAGTAAGCCTTCAGCTTTGCTGAGGAGTTCTCCAGCTAAAATTACAGCGGTTGTTGTTCCGTCGCCTACTTCATTATCCTGAGCTTTTGCAACTTCAACGAGCATCTTTGCCGCTGGATGCTGAACATCAAGTTCTTTCATTATGGTTGCGCCGTCATTGGTTATCGCTACATCGCCGAAGCTTGTGACTAGCATTTTGTCCATTCCGCATGGACCTAAGGTGCTCTTCACGGTTTCAGCTACGATTTTGGCGGCCATGATGTTATTCTTTTGTGCTTCGCGACCGGTTGATCTCCCGGTGCCTTCTTTCAATACTAGAACTGGAACACTTCCACCTGCAGACATATCATTTTCACCAATTTTCTTCGTTTATAATAGTTAAATTACAAACCAGACAATAAGACAAGTGAATATAAATTTTTCCCAGCGGTAACTTGCAAATAATTTTGCGGTTTGTTAAAAATCATATTCTACTCAGTTTTAATAATATTGTATCCCGAAGCTTTCCTTAGTCTATTCATAACCGCTAATCCTAAGCCTTCTACTGATACACCTTCCGCGATTATTACGTCAACATTCTCTATGTCAAAGTCCCTCAATAGCCGAAACAGATTCGTTGCAACAATCCCTAAATTGCGACGACTACCTAACGACTTGATTACGTCCGCTTCATAATATGCGGCTGTCTCCTGAGTCGCTAAAACGCCCACTTTCTTCCCCTGTAGCTTTGACTCCTTGACCATCTGCTTTATTTTTTCCGCGACCCCTAAAACAGACCCTTCCACCAGAATTAACGGCGCTTTAGGTGCATAGTGTTTATGCTTCATTCCTGGCGAATGTGCTTTCTCTGTAGGTAATTGAACTTCTGAATTAACAAATGGGTGAACAGTTACTTCTCCGATTACTCCCTTTAATGCCTCAAGCGATGTTCCCCCGGGTCGAAGCAGCATAGGCGGATCAACAGTCAAGTCCAAAACTGTAGATTCTACGCCTATCTGAGTAGATCCACAATCCAAAATCGCATCTATCCGTCCATTTAAATCCTCAAAAACGTGCAAAGCGGTGGTCGGACTCGGCTTACCCGCTAGATTTGCACTTGGCGCAGCTATGGAACATTTGCTTGCTTTAATCAACTCTAATGCCACTTTATGATTAGGCATCCTTATAGCTACTGTATCTAATCCCGCTGTAGAAGAATCAGGAACTAGAGTTGAACGCTTAAAAACTAAAGTTAATGGTCCAGGCCAAAAACGCTTCATCAGCTTCTCCGCTTTAGGCGGCATTGACCGAATCAGCTTGTAAACATCTTTTATATCTTTAATATGAATTATAGGCGGGTTATCTAAAGGTCGCTTTTTCGCAGCAAACAACGCCAAAACCGCCTTTCCATTAAGTGCATCTGCGCCTAACCCATAAACCGTCTCAGTCGGAAATGCCACTAATCCACCTCGCCTGATTATGTTTGCTGCAGCTTCAATTTTTTCGACTTCAGGCTTTCGAGGATTTACCTTGAACACGACGGTTTGCTTCATCTAAACATGCCTAATCGAATAAATGCAGGGCTACTCTTAAAGTCTAACCACAAAATCTACTTTTTTTAATTTTAGAACCACAGAAGTTTCAGCTTGCCTATCCGGAATAGTCCAATATTCTCTAAACTTACTCCTGCTTTCTCTAGGCACTATTTTAAAGCCATGCCTTTCATAAAAACGAATAGCCCACCAAGCGGCAGTCCAAGTGCCAACCAGAATCTCAGATGTTTTAGCCAAATTTAAAAGATAAGCAAGTAATTTTTCACCAATTCCTTTCCGCTGGCAACTAGTAAGCACATAAGCATGTCTGATTAGAGTAATATCCTTGATTGGTTGAATTCCCATAACCCCTACCAAAGAACCGTTTTCGATATAGCCGTAAAAATCTACTCCTCGATCAACTTCTTCGATTAATTCCTCAGGTGTAAAATAAGGTTCCTTCCAGCATTCTTCTGGAATAACCCCTTTGTAAGCTTTTGCTGCATCATTAATGATTTCTAGTGCCTTCGAATATTCAGGCAAATCAAGTTTGATTATCATCATATTTATTTTCCAGCGAAATAGCTACGCAAATTTGAAGATGATTTTAAGTTTGTACTTTTTCCGATTCTCTTTTCGCCTGTGCCTGGAGAACCTTTTCAATTAGCTTCGTAAAGTAGGCATGCGCTACTGTTTCGCTAACTTTATCTAAATATACTGAAACCAAAGCAATTTTCCCCTTTTTAGACGCAACATACTCAGCAAATGTACGTGCTGAAATGGAATTTTTCTCGCCTACCAATATTGAAGAAGAAACTGGGCCAAGTATATCTTTAGGTTTAGGAACAGCTATGGCTAAAGTTCCCATGCGATCTTCTTTTTCGCTAAGCAAAATCAGGCAGCTGTTTTTCACCTCCAGATACACAGCTAGAAAATGGTTATCCATTTCAAATAGCTCTTCTTTTATCATGTTAGTGCGTTCCATTTTCCTCATCTACACTGCTCATTGTGTGTTGTGAACTTAAAAAGACTACACAATTCTGGTAGATCCTTAATCTTGATTTATGGAGAATTTAAATATTCAAAGTATTCACAATTTGCATTAATCGAGCAGGACCAAATTGAGTAAAGACTCCGTAAGTAATCTTGAGGAACTGGGCAAGAAACTAGACCAAATTATACATCGGTTAGACCTGCTTGAAGAGCTTATCCTTGAAAAGCCCGAGTATGAAGGATTAACCGCCGCGTTAAAGTTAACCCGTATTGGAATAGGCATCTACGGAGAGCCTTTAAAAATCGCATCACGACTCAAAAACGCTAAAGCATATCTTGCGCAGAAAACGCTTTCTCAGGACGAAATCTCGCGATGTATTATCCAAGTCTTAGCCATAAAGGGGCCTCTTAATGTGTCAGCGCTTACTCGTCAAGTTGCAGCGATGAGAGGAAAAGCAAGCAGACGAATAATAAGACAACGTGTAAAGAGCCTTCTAACTCAAGGCATTCTAATTCAAGAATCAGCCAAAATTCCAAAATATAACCTAAAGGGGGAAACTTAACTGGTCACTTTTGTTCAGAACACCTAACTTTAGTGATCAGTAAAATAATTGCTAGAGGTCTGAATTGGAAAATGCACAACCTACTTTCAAAATACACCTCATCAAGGAGGTGAAAAGCATGAATGATGAACAAAAAAATAACGCTGAACTGCGTGCTCAAACACAAGAAATCCTGCGCACAATATCCTCTGAGATTCCACTAATGATTAAAAATATCCTTGCCTTAGTCTTTTCTGAAGATTCAGGGAGAACATTAGGAAAAGCTGCAGCGGCCTACTATAAGGAATTAAAAAACGGTGGTATATCTGAAGAAGTAGCCGTTAGATTAACTGAAGACTATATGCGTGCCTTCACAAGTCTAGCGGATTTAGCGTTGCCTGAGAAACTAAGGGGTATGAAAAATACGGAAACTCCCCAAGAAAGACGTGCGCGGCTACGGAAAAAATTCGTCAACAACGATAAAAAGAGGAAACAAATTGACTATGCAGATGAATAATCTTTCATCTACTTTCTTTGTATCAATTACAATATGAAACTGATCAGTTGGTGGTCACTTTTATACAGAACGACTAACTTTGGTGACCAGTTAATTATAGTTCAAGGTTGAAAGAAATGGACTATACCAATATTAACAAATCAAATTTGAAGTGTTTAAAGGTGAATTATCTTGAAGTTTTGGCCTGAAAAACGATGGAGAAAAATCTTGTTGATTGTCTTTCTCGTGTTAATTATAATCGGGGTTCCGATTATTGCTTATCTTGAATACAGTGTATATCGTGAAGTTGTATCTCCCGTGGAAGTTCTTAATTCTACTGGATCAAAGAATGTTCTCTTGGTTTACCATCCGGGCTTATCATCATTTTCTCATGATTTGTCTTTTGCATTCGCAGAAGGTCT
>CAZQTZ010000008.1:0-17048 GCA_964596465.1 uncultured Candidatus Bathyarchaeia archaeon
TTTGGATGTTAAACAAAGATTAGAAGTTGCCAAAGCCATACGAAGTCTTAAAGAACTCCAAAAGACCGTAGTCGTCGCAGAGCACGACCTCGCTATTATAGATTACTTGTCTGACCAAATATGCGTCTTTTATGGTGAACCAAGCGTTTATGGTGTTGTCTCACATGTACACGGCGTTCGTACCGGCATTAACATTTATCTTGAAGGATACATCCCGGACGAGAACATGAAGTTCCGAAAAGAAGCTATAATTTTCCACGAAAAACCTCCCGCAGCAACCATCTTAGGCAATGAAGTTCTCCTAAAATGGGAAAAGATTGAGAAAACCTTTAAAGGCTTTAAGCTTACAGCGCATCCAGGAGAAATCCGTAAAGGCGAAATTATAGGAATTCTGGGACCTAACGGCATTGGGAAAACAACATTCGTAAAAATACTTGCTGGTCTTGAAAAATCCGACAATGAACAAAAATTTGGCGAATTAACCGTCAGCTATAAACCTCAATATATTGCGGCTGATTATTCAGGCACCGTACAAGAACTACTGATGAATGTCGCCAAAGAAAATTATACTTCAAGCTGGTATAAAACTGAAATTCTCCAGCCCTTGCACGTAGAACCTCTGTTGGATCATAATGTCATGGAATTAAGCGGTGGAGAACTGCAAAAGGTCGCCATCGTCGCTAGCTTGTCACGAAAAGCCGACTTATTACTGCTTGATGAACCCAGCGCATACTTAGATGTTGATGAAAGGTTAAACATGGCAAAAGCGCTGCGAAGGATAGTCGAAGCGCACAGTATTCCTGCCTTTGTAGTTGAACATGACGTAGTAACTCAAGACTTCATCGCTGACCGGTTAATGGTTTTTAGTGGCGACCCTGGCGTCTCAGGTATTGCTTATCCCCCTACTACATTGAGGAAGGGAATGAACCTGTTCTTGAAAGAAATGGATGTAACTTTCCGCCGAGACTCGGTCACTAGACGTCCAAGAGTAAACAAGGAAGGTTCCAGACTAGATACGATGCAGAAGGGGATCGGAGAATACTACTACACACGAATTCGCCCGCAAACTGATGCAAAAAAAGAAACTAAACCTTCTCCCTAACATTTTCATTAATTGGCTTGTGAATTCTTAAAGTTATGTAACTTTTACATCCTTTTGATGTTGCAGAGACGTTTCGGATTAAAACTATTATGGCAAAAGCCACTCTTCACAAGTTGTTTTTTAACATCTTGAAGACCATACTTATTGGAGAACTGAGATTTTACTTCAAGAAAAGGTAAGGTTTTTTCTTCAAAATGTGTAGTTAAGTTAAAGAACAGGCATAACCATATCGGATAGGCAATCAAAGTATGAAAGCATAGATTTGGTGAGTTATGGGGTGGCACAAGCAACCTTCGAAGAAATAAGCGCATCCGACTTCTTCTATCGAAACCGCGACATAGCTGGCTTTACAAATCCTTCTCGTGCTATATTCGTTGCTATACGTGAGCTTGTTGAAAATGCTCTAGATGCAGCTGAGAGCCATAAAATTGCGCCAAATATCTATGTACGTTTGTCTTTTGAATCTGAAGCTACTAAGGATACCCAAATCTACAAACTGCATGTAGAAGATAATGGTTCAGGGATTCCGCCGAGATTTATTCCGTCAGCTTTTGGGCAGGTTCTATACGGTTCTAAATACAAACTTAAGCAGACTCGAGGAACCTTCGGTTTGGGCGGTAAAATGGCGGTATTATACGGACAAATCACCACACATCAGGCTGCTTACGTAACCTCAAGCACTGGGGATACTAACAAAATTTACTCCTTCAAGTTAATGATTGACATTCAGCGAAACCGCCCAATTATCTTGGACCGAAAAGTCCAGATAAATAAAGATGGGTGGCGGGGTACGATAATAGAATTTAGCGTTGAAGGTGACTACCTGCGGGCTATGCCTAAAATCTTAGATTACTTCAAACAGACCGCCATGGTAAATCCCTACGCGAACATAACTTTTGTTGATCCAAAAGGCAGGCTGTATAAGTGGATTCGAGGAACCACAGACATGCCTGAGCCTCCTAAAGAGACTCTGCCCCATCCCTACGGTGTAGACGTTGAGCTTCTTCAACGTTTAATAATGATTACAGAATCCAAAACTATGCACGAATTTCTACGTGCTCATTTTCATCGTGTTGGGGAAATTACTGCACAAAAATTTTTAGAATTTACTCAGCTAAGTTCTTCCAAAAATCCTAAAAAACTGTCTCATGAAGAAATTGTTAAATTAACCCAGAACCTTAAAAAATTCAAAGATTTTCTCCCCCCCGATGCCAGTTGTCTTTCACCTCTCGGGGAAGATCTTCTTAGAGCAGGTATAATGAAAGAGCTCAAACCTGAATATCTTGTAGTTCATCAGCGTAAACCTTCAACGTATGCAGGTCATCCATTTATAGTTGAAGTAGGAATCGCTTATGGCGGTGGGGTTCCTAAAACAGGCAACTTTGTTATTTACCGATTTGCTAACCGTATTCCCCTTCTCTATGATGAAGCCAGCGATGTATCTTTTAGAGTTATCAGTTCAATGAACTGGCGTAGGTATAAAGTAACCCCCGACATGCCTATCGCAATAGTTATTCACCTTTGTAGCACCAAAGTTCCCTACAAGACTGTGGGTAAAGAATTTCTCGCTGACCGGGCCGAGGTACGCCGGGAAATAGCAAACGAACTACGTGAGGTAGCTCGACAGCTTGGGCACTTCCTTACTCGTCAAGAACATGTGCATAACGAGAAGAAGCGGTTAGGCATTTTCAGTAAGTATCTGCCTAGAATCGCTGAGTTCTCAACCACATTAGCTGGAGAAACAAAGAAGCCTAATATAGAAAAATTACTAAAGAGTGTACAGAAATATGGCACAGAAGAAAGTTAAGATAACTGAAAGAAGACAAGAAGTCCTAAAAGGGCTCAAAACTTTCGGGGCTTCGGTTTACAAGCAGTTAGACCAAGGTGTTTTTCCATCAGTCAATATGCCCAGCCGGTCTACAGAAAACATTGCTTATGATCCCAAAGTGCGTCAATATGTTTTAGGCGAGAAAACCGTTGACCGAAGCGCCAGAAACATCCGTCACATCAAACCCTTTACTCAACTTTCTTGGGTAGCATTGTTTAGTAATGAACTTACGAGTCAACGTAAAACATCAACACTGAGAGATGTCTACTACTCAGCGCAAGCTTACGAGATGACCTTTGCTGACCAGCAAGAATCAAACAATATCATCACCGACCTAGAAACCCTCACAGGTTTCGCTCGTGAAGATTTCAGTATATTTCCAGAAGAACGTAGTGCAATCTTCGGCGATTTAGACATTGGCTATACTGTTCCTGGTTATGAAGGCAAAACGGTGAATTTAACCAGTCACCCTGACGGTGTACTAATTGGTCCCGCAGTAACCTCTGCTGAGCTCATAAAAACCAGCGCAGATAAAGTCATAGCTATCGAGAAAGGTGCACTCTTCACCAGATTTATTGAAGAAAGCGTTCACAGTAAACATAAATCTCTGTTGATTTCATGCGGTGGACAAGCGCCAAGACAAACCCGTAGCTTCATACGTCGGCTTCATGACGAACTTGGTCTGCCTGTGTTTATTCTAACTGACGGTGACCCCTGGGGAATGCATATCGCCCAAGTTATTATCTCAGGATCAGCTAATGCTGCCCACCTGCGAGAACTAAACACGCCTGACGCTGTTTGGAGCGGTGTATGGGCAAGTGATATCGTCGAATATAAACTGCCAACAGACCCACTTGATGAAGTGGACATAAAACGACTCTATGAACTGCAAAAAGATCCGAGATACCAAACTGACCCCGTTTGGCAACGTGAAATCAAAATGTTTCTAAAAATTAAGCGGAAGACGGAACTTGAAGCTTTCAGCAGATACGGGCTAACCTACATTGTAGATGAATATCTGCCTACAAAACTAGACGAAAAGAAAAAGAAGTAAGCAAATACCTTAATCTTACTTTTTTAAGCTGAAAGTTAAACTCCTTTCATATAAAATATTCTTTAGTGAATTACACTCAAAGTGCCAGTAAATAACAAAAAAGAATTTTTAAGACAACTTTTCTACTAACTGAATGTAAAAATCGCCAAGACTATCCATACGAGCAACTGTGATTATATAATAATCCATCTTAAACGAAAAAAGCAAGAGAAATTTAAAATACTCTGATGTTTAATGTAGCAATACAATAAGCAGGAAAAAACGGACGGAATGACATGAGCGAAGTATCCTTCGGAATAAAACTTACTGAAAAACTCTTAGGAATAATACTTCTCATAGTTAGCGGTATAATTATCTACTTCACAGCTACAAGCGCAGCCACTTTAGGGAACTTCTTGGGCTTTTTTGGCTTTTTAAGCGCTATTGTTCTGATTATTGGTGCATTTTTACTCGTAGTTAAAATACCTGAATAAAACAACTTCCTCTCTCTTCATTTTAGAATTCAATTATAGAATAACACATTGTATCCTCTCAAGTCGAATTTAATAAGTTCTTTTAACATTGGCGATGTAATCTTCAGTGAATAATATGTTTGCAATAGGGCACTTTGCTTTAGGGTATTTGACTGGAAAAAGCGCTTCCAAGTTTCTAAACGTTAAGTTAAATTTACCCTTGCTTTTTGCAGCGTCGGTAATTCCAGATATAGATTTGATTCTTCAGTATGTTGATCCTACATTGTTTATGCACAGAGGGCCTACTCACTCTATAATTACCTACACAATAGTTGCAGTCCCATTCTTGCTTGTCTATCGAAGAAAAGCTGTTCCTTATTATATAGCACTGCTTTCCCATTCGCTATTAGGGGATTTATTCACTGGAGGATTTGAAATGCTATGGCCTGTTTCTCAACAATGGTTCAGCGTCATGAGGCTTGAAGTTACAAGTTTATTAAGCATATCAATAGAAATCATATTGCTCTTTATCGCAATAGCTATCATGTTAAAAACAAAAGATTTGCATACGTTACTCAAACCCAGCAACTATAATCTAATCCTCATAATCGCTTTCGGCGCAACTTTAGGGCCAATGTTAGACCTAAGCCAAACTTTGGAAGGTTCTTTACCTGCCCTACTTATAATCCCAAGTTTATTCTGGTTAACGATTTTTTCATACTCTATTTTGGCTGAATTATACGAAAAATTTTCGCATATTTAACTTATCCAAAATAATAACATTTGTCGATAAATTAAGTAGTCGTTTTTGATTTTTTCAAAGCAACAAATAATTAATTATCGCTTGCATTAGGACCGTTTGGTGTAAATATGAAAAAGTCTGGTTATACAATTTTCCAAGAAGAATCTCCTGAGGTCGCTGCAGCGTTTAATAGTCTAATAGAAGAAGTTGCTAAACCTTCTGCTCTTGGTTCTAAAACAAAACATCTATTATATATAGCCATGAAAATCGTGACTGATGATCCAGGTGCCGCCTTAGTGCATGTTCCTTTTGCGAAAAAGTTAGGCGCTACAAAGGAGGAAATCCGGGAAACAATTGTTCTGACAATAACAGTTGCTGGTTTAAAAGGAATAAACACGGCGTTAGCAGATGCACTTGAGTTATACGAAAAAGTCTAATCAATGCTATTTAGGTTATGCTGAGTGTTTATTTAACCGTTAACCTTATTATTTTTGAAACACTCTGCGTCTTCATTTACAATAAGGTGGAAGTGTGCTTTAGTATGCCTATCCGTCAACCTATCGTTTGTGTTCTAGGTCACGTAGACAGTGGTAAAACTCTGCTTTTAGATAAAATCCGAAAAACCACCGTAGGTGCAAGAGAGGCGGGTGGAATTACCCAACATATAGGCGCAAGCTTCTTCCCTGTTGAGACTCTTCAACAATTAATCGGTTCTTCTATGTCCTCTATGAAAAGCGGCATAGAAATTCCTGGTTTAATGGTTATTGATACCCCTGGACATGAAGCTTTTACCAATCTGCGGCGACGAGGAGGCAGCGTTGCTGACATCGCCATACTAGTTATTGATGTATTACGTGGTTTTGAGGCTCAAACTTATGAGTGTATTGAAATTCTTAAAGCTCGAAAAACCCCTTTTATTGTGGCGGTGAACAAGACCGATCGTGTACCCGGCTGGAAGGCTCAACTTAATGCTCCATTCATGAAATCCTATGCAAAACAGGATAATTATGTCAAAGAAGATTTAGATAACAAGCTTTACGAGATAATGGGCACTTTTTCACGCTTAAAGCTTAGCACTGATCGATTTGACCGTGTTAGAGATTTCACATCAACGGTTGCATTGGTGCCTGTGAGTGCTAAAACTGGTGAAGGTATAACTGAACTTCTTATGGTTCTTATTGGTTTAACCCAACAGTATTTGAAAAAGCAATTGCAGACTACTGAAGGCGCGGCAAAGGGTTCAGTTCTTGAAGTGAAAGAAGAACCTGGATTAGGATTAACTCTTAACACCATAATTTATGATGGCACACTTCAAAAAGATGATCTCATTGTGGTGGGTGGTAAAGAAAAGCCCATCATAACTCGAATACGTGCCATATTGGTTCCTAAGCCCTTAGATGAAATGCGTGATCCCCGTGATAAATTCTCATCAGTTGATTGTGTTTACGCTGCCGCAGGAGTAAAAATTGTTGCTTCAGAACTAGAAGGCGCTTTAGCAGGCACTCCTTTATATGCCGTTGCTTCGGGTGAAACTCCTGAAAAATATGTTCATATGATCGAGGATGAAATAAAGAAAATCAGAATAACCACTCAAGTTGAGGGTGTAATTATAAAAGCAGATACTCTGGGTTCTCTGGAGGCAATTGCCGAGATTCTAAAAACAAACAATGTTCAAGTACGCATTGCCGACGTTGGTGATGTATCAAAACGTGATGTAATAGAAGCAGGAGCCGTTAAATCACGTGAGCCTCTGTTGGGGGTTATTTTGGCATTTGGGGTTAAAATTCTGCCTGATGCTGAGCAAGAGGCTGCACATAGAGGAGTTCAGGTATTCAAGGAACAAATAGTCTATCATATGATAGAAAATTACTTGGAATGGGTCAAATCTAAAAGTCAAGCCAAAATCGAACAAGAACTTGAAAAACTCACAAAACCAGCAAAAATCCAAATTATCCCTGGTTATATTTTCCGACGCGCAAAACCTGCTATATTCGGTGCCGAGGTGCTAGCTGGTACTGTTAAACCGAAGGTTTTCCTAATCCGCGCTGAAGACGGTGAAGATGTAGGGGAACTTCAGCAGATCCAAGATAAAGGTAAAAATGTAGGCGAGGCCAACCGTGGCATGCAGGTAGCTGTTTCAATGGATAAACCTACAATAGGTAGACACCTGTTCGAAAAAGATGTTCTTTATGTTAAAGTTCCTGAGCCCGATGTGAGAATTTTCCAAACAACCTATGCAGACCAACTTACACAAGAGGAACAGGACACTTTGAAAGAATACGTGACTGCTATGCGGAAAAAATCACCTTTCTTTGCATTTTAAAGAAGTGAATTCAACCTCCGCTTACAGGCGGAACAATAGCTAAAATATCTCCCTCAACTAACATTGTTTCTAACCCCTCTATTGTGGTCGCACTTTGTCCATTAACAAAGAATTGAAGATGCCCCCTAACCACTTCTGATTGTGGATTATAGATGTACTCTATGAATCGTTTGCCAAACTTCTCAGACAAGCGTTTAAGGACCATATTGATTGTGAGTTTTTCTTCTTCAAACGTCACTATTTCTGCTTTCTTATTGGTGATTTCTCTTAGAACAGTGAAAAAGAGAATCGAAATCTGCACCTTTAGACCTCTTGAGTATCATTGGTGAACTTGTGAAATTAAACTCTTATGCAATAGCTTAACATTCAATATATTATAAATTAAAAGCAGAAAAACCAAGGAATGCACTTATAACTTTGTCAATAATATTTTTTAGCCAATTGGTGCAGTTAGTGAATAGCTTACTTAAAACGATTAAGGATGAAAGTGTTGGTCCTATAATCCGCAGGTTCTTCATTAATACTTTATTTGACTCAACTTTTATGTTGCTTGGTATAATCGTAGGGTCAGCATTCGCTGCTGATGCAGGCCTAAACATCATAATGGTAACTATGTTAACAACAAGTCTCGCATTAGGCATATCCACTGGAGTGAGTGTATACGAAGCAGAAAGCATTGAGCAAGAACGAAAAATCTCAGACCTAGAAAAAGCGCTTTTTACTGATTTAAAAGATACAAGCATTGAAAAAACCGCTAAATCTACAATAATTCTTGCTACCCTAATTAATTTCGCGACCCCCTTATTCTCATGTGCAATAACAATTATGCCATTCATTCTTGCTGCTACGGGCTTATTACATATCGATATTGCGGCTTGGATTTCTGTTACCTTAGCTTTAAGTACGTTATTTGCCGCCGGCGTCTATATGGGCCGTTTAGGAAAAACAAATCCTTACATAAAAGGGCTAAGAATGGTGGCTTTCGGAATACTCGCGTTTCTTATAGGCGTTCTTTTGGATGCCCTTTTTTAGAACACGATTAGGGATTTGATCTTGGGGAAAGCTGTTTTACTTTTGAAACATTGACTTCATCTACACCTTTAACTGAAACCCCATTTTCCTGCAAGATGTTCAAGATTCCGCTATATTCAATATTAGCACCTCTTACCGTGAGCTTTATTGTTTCAGTTTTAGCATCAACATCAGTAACCACAATATCACATTCTTCAACACCATTTACGGCACAAATTGTCTGAGATAACTCTACAAGAGCAGTCTCACGAGATTTTAAAGCTTCAATTAATACACGTCGAATGTGAATGGCCATTTTGAATCAGGCATAAGATAAAGGAACTGTACTTAAAACTCTTTTCTAATGATTCATTTTAATAAAAATAACACTTTCTTCTTGGAAGTTCAAAATTAAAAGAAAAAACCAAACTCTAACGGTGCCAAAAAACTCTTATCGATAACTTTAATGTTACCGTTACAAGTGGTTTACCTATCAACTAAGCATGCTGTTTGAGGTTAACGTTTATATGTCTGTTTGATTTTTGCATAAATCCGATTAAATAGCATTCTAAACATGAAAAGAGGTTAATGGTATGGCGTATTTAACAACAACTGGCTCAGGACAACCTGTCTTGATCCTTAAAGAAGGCACAACAAGAAGCCGAGGCAAAGAGGCACAGCGAAATAATATCATGGCGGCACGTGTTGTCGGGGAAGTTCTAAAAACCACCTTAGGACCACGCGGTATGGACAAAATGCTAATTGACAACTTAGGCGATATTACAATAACGAACGACGGTGCAACCATCCTCAACGAGATAGAAGTTGAACATCCAGCGGCAAAAATGATGGTTGAAATCGCCAAAACCCAAGATGACATGGTAGGCGACGGAACAACAACCGCCGTTATTTTAGCAAGCGAGCTCCTCAAAAAAGCTGAGGAACTTTTAGACCAAAACATTCACCCAACTATACTTGTAAGTGGTTATCGAAAGGCAGCTGCAAGGGCAATCGAAGTCATTGAGAAAGTCGCAGTACCGATTGATGTTACAGACAAAAAAGCTATGCTTAAAGTTGCCCTAACATCTATGGGCAGTAAAGCAGTTGGCGGCGCCAAAGAACACTTAGCTGAAATATCGATAGATGCCGTAACCCAAATTGCCGAAAAGCGCGGCGACAAAACAATAGCTGACATAGACAATATCCAACTCATAAAGAAAACAGGAAAAAGCCTCCTCGAAACCCAACTTGTACAAGGCATCATTGTTGACAAGGAAGTAGTTCATCCTGGCATGCCTAAAAAGAAAGAAAATGCTAAAATCGCATTATTAGATTCACCCTTAGAAATTGAAAAAACTGAAATTAGTGCTGAAATTCGCATACGTGATCCAACCCAAATGCAAGCTTTCCTTAACCAAGAAAATAGTATGATGCAAGACATGGCTATAAAAATCAAGAAGTCTGGGGCAGATGTTGTATTCTGCCAAAAAGGCATTGATGATATGGTCCAGCACTTCTTAGCCAAAGAAGGTATCATTGCTGCTAGACGTGTTAAAGAATCTGACATGGAAAAACTCTCTAAAGCAACAGGTGCAAGAATAGTCTCTGACCTTGAAGATCTTAAATCTGCTGACCTTGGCATTGCAGGAAAAGTTGAAGAACGCAAAATCGGCGACGATAAAATGCTCTTCGTAGAAAAATGCAAAGATCCGCATGCAGTTGCAATTCTAATACGCGCAGGCCTAGAACGTCTAGTAGACGAAGCTGAACGCGCTATGACAGACTCACTTTCAGTAGTTAGTGACGTAGTTGAAAACAACAAAATCGTTGCAGGCGGCGGCGCAGTGGAAGTTGAAATTGCAAAAGAGCTGCGCAAATATGCCAATAAAGTCGGTGGTAGAGAGCAACTTGCAATCGAAGCCTTTGCAGACGCGATGGAAATCATCCCACGTGCACTTTCCGAAAACGCAGGTCTTGAACCTATAGACATACTAGTTGAACTACGTTCAGCACATGACAAAGAAGAAGGCAAATTTAAGGGCATAAACGTCTTTACCGGTAAAGTCCAAAACAGCATAGAAAACGGTGTTATTGAACCAGCAGTTGTCAAAGAGCAAGCACTTAAGTCAGCAGCTGAATCCGCAGCTATGATTCTGCGCATCGATGACGTAATATCTAGCTCTAAACCCAAAGGTGGCCCAGGCGGTCCAGGCGGAATGCCTGGCGGCGAAGAATAATCTTCCCTCCTATCTTTTTCTTCTTTTTAGTAACACTATTTTTATTAAACAAGAAGCTCTAAACTACCAGTTCATTCTAAGCCGCTCCGGTAGTATAGTCCGGCCAAGTATAGTGGCCTCTCGAGTCACGGACCCGGGTTCGAATCCCGGCCGGAGCACTAAATCATTTAAAGCTTTTTGATATATTTTTAAGCTCCTTCCTTGTACAAGGATTGAATTAGATTTTTTTAATCCAAAAATTAAAATTTTTTAATTAAAAATGATATGTTACTTAACATTTTCTCTTATTTTTTCTTTATATTGAAAAATTTTAAATAATAATTCAGTTTATGTGGCATTATAGGGAGAAAAAATGATGAGAGAACTAATTATATCTAATAAAAATGTCAGAAATCGCAATGCCTTTTTTGCGCTTGCGTTGGTTCTGATTTTGGCAGTTCCAACACTGCTAATATGTATGCCCTCTGCTAATGCTGCCGCTATTACAGTTCCGACAACTTGTTTCTGTTACGCAGTGCCCGATCCAGTGGGCGTTGGTCAGCTAGTGCTTGTCACTTACCGAATCGACAAACTTTCGCCAACAGCTCAAGGGACATCTGGAGGCGATCACTTCGGAGGTTTTAGTGTTACCATAACAGATCCTTCAGGTACAGTAACAACAAAATCAGGCTTGACAACTGATTCTACAAGCGCCGGATGGTTTGCGTACTATCCATCTCAAGTAGGACAATATAAATTCCAAGCTCACTTCCCCCAGACAACTATCGTCAGTGGTGCTAACACATATACTTTCCAGGCAAGTGAAAGTTCAGTAGCTCAGGTAACGGTGCAGGCTAATGCTATTCCGACAATTCCAGATAATCCACTTCCTACAGGTTACTGGACAAGACCCATTTATGGCGAAAATAAGGGCTGGTATACAATTTCCAGCGACTGGCTAATGCAAGGATTTGACTATCTGTCACGTCCCTTTGGTGCCACTAGCAGTTCATATAATCCCTATACAGATGCACCTGACACTGCCCACATTTTATGGACCCTACCGATAATCCCCGGAGGAATTGTCGGAGGAAAATTTGGTGATCAAATCTACTTCCAGGGTTTATCATACGAGCAACATTATAACCCGCTAATATGGAACGGAAGAATAATTTTCACTGAGCATGATTTAGCCACTACTACCGTTTACCAGACACGTTGCGTGGATTTATACACTGGTGAAGAAATATGGAAACTAGCAAATGTAAGCATAATGTGCGCTCAAGTGTTAATGACATCTAATCCTAACGAACACGGTGGCGTACCTTATCTCATTGAAAACAGTGGTAGTTCAACAAATGCAACATGGCGATTCTATGATGCATGGTCAGGTCGAAGAGTATTTAACCTAATCAACTTCACATGGGGCGGTACAGGTATGTATAATGTTCCTACTCGGCCTGGTCCTA
This sequence comes from uncultured Candidatus Bathyarchaeia archaeon, assembly GCA_964596465.1. Taxonomy (GTDB): domain Archaea; phylum Thermoproteota; class Bathyarchaeia; order Bathyarchaeales; family Bathycorpusculaceae; genus JADGNF01. The sequence continues at coordinate 12,198 of CAZQTZ010000008.1, forward strand.
ACGGTGAGATTTTGTCTTTCTACTTTAACTTTACCGCTAAGACTTTGTCTATGTGGAATTCGACTAAGGCTATCTATAGACCTGGATTCATCGACACTTGGTCACCTGCTTATGGTTCTGACATTGATGGTAGCATCGGTGTTGAGTGGACGGTTTCGATTCCTGATTTGTGGCCGGGCTTAACAATTTGGGATGTGAATCTTGATGAAGGGTTCCTCTTAGCTTATGCAACTGACAACAGAGTAACACCGTACATCTACACGAACCAAGCATGGGATCTAAGTCAGATGAAGAAGGATAGTAATGGCAAATACCCAACCATGTTGCCTACCTTGTTCACTAAGAACCGTACGGATATCTGGGAATCTTACTTCTTAATGTCCAACATTGGTAGCGGAGTTTATGCTATGTACGATGAAAGTAAGTGCCAACTCCATGTCTACAGCATAAGAACTGGAAACGAATTATGGGTGAGCCAACCAGATACTGATCCGTGGGCAAGTTATAACTGGGAGTGGTACATTGCATACGGATTATTCTTCGTCACAGGCTATGATGGTCATGTAACCGCTTATAATGCAACAACAGGCGCAATAGTCTGGGACTACTTCTTAGGAAGCGCAGGATACGAAAACGCTTACGGAACCTTCCCTGTATTCTCCGGCATTAACATCGCCGACGGCAAAATCTACATTACAAACGATGAGCATTCCCCTGATTCGGTGCCATGGAGAGGCGGCAAACTCTGGTGCTTTAACGCATACGATGGTACCCTACTATGGGCCATATCTGGCAAATTACGCAACGGCGCAATTTCCAGCGGGTACCTAACAACCCTGAACTCCTTAGACGGACAAGTTTACACCTTCGGTAAGGGTCCAAGCGCAACCACAATATCAGCCCCACAAGCAGGCGTCGTAGTTGGCAGTCCAATAGCCATAACGGGTACTGTGACTGATCAATCTCCTGGTGCTAGAGGTACACCAGCAATCGCAGATGCTAATATGACTGCATGGATGGAGTATATGTATGAGCAGAAGCCCATGCCAACCAACGCTAAAGGAGTTCAAGTGACTTTAACAGCAACATATCCCGATGGACACACTGAAGTCATCGGTACAGCAACTAGTGACATCGGTGGTAGTTTTGGAATCTCTTGGACGCCAAGTGCTCAAGGCTTATACCAGATAATGGCAACCTTTGCAGGCACTAATTCATATGGAGACTCATACGCAACTACCTATGTCGTAGTAGGCGCTGCATCCTCAGCTGTAACTCCAATCCCTACCGTTGTTCCTACTGCTACTGTTGTTCCTACTGCTACTGTTGCTCCTACTTTGACTGTTTCGCCTAGTCCTACTGTTGCTCCTACTCCTGGTACGGGTGTTTCTACTGAGACTTTGCTTATCGCAGGTGCTGCAGTCGTTATCATTATCGCTGTCATCGCAGGAGCACTAGTCCTTCGAAAACGCAAGTGAGTACTAGGAATAGTCTGAAACTTTCCCTTCTTTTCTTTTTTGTAAAGGCGTCGGATTTAAAACAGTGGGCTGAGAGGGCTCTGTGGTGTTGCATTTGACATAAGGGTAAAACGTTGGGTTTCTCTCCTGAACTTTTCCACAGAGTCCCAGCAAATCAGAATTCTTCTAAATTAAATCCCACTCAAAATAACATTGACTCGGTGTCCAATGGGCCAAATTTTTCCAAATTTGACTTAAATGATGTAAATATCAGTTCTTGACCCGAGCAACTGCAAAAAAATCTGTAAGTTGAAAAATTAGGAATCAATGTTTCCCCTGTTCTTCAATAATAAATGAGAGCAGCTTATTGGCTGTCTCAAAACTGCTAATCTACTGTTAATATAGCCAGTCTTCATCTGCGCGTTTATAGGTTAGGATTTCGTCGGATCCAAAGAAGATTGCCATCTCCATTTTTGCGTTATCGACGGAATCTGAGGCGTGGATAGCGTTTTTTTCTGTATTTATCGCGAAATCGCCTCTTATGGTACCAGATTCAGCTTCTTTAGGATTAGTTTTGCCAATCACCTTACGTATGACTGAGACAGCTTCTTCGCCTTCTATTACCATGGCAACTACCGGTCCTGAAGTCATATAGCTAACCAAACTTTCATAGAAGGGTCTTGTTTTATGAATCGCATACAGTTTCCCTGCTTTCTCTTGGGTTATCCAAGTAAGTTTCATTGCGACAATTTTAAGACCTTTGTTTTCAAGTCGGTTTATTACTGTACCTATCATTCCTCTCGCAACGGTTGATGGTTTTAACATAACAAATGTTTTTTCCGTTTTCACTTTTCATTTTCCTTCTTATTAGTTCAATTAACTCGCTTGCGGTTTACAGCAAACATAGTTATTAATTATTCTAAGGCCTTCTTCAGAATTCTTTAATGTAATTAACTTATTTGAAGAGTTATTTTTGAATTCTGATAATACTAAATCTTCCAAATTGGGTCAGTTTAACTTCTTAGAAACTTATTTAGGGGCGAGTAGTTCGTATGCTTTCAATGGTTTGGCTTATTTGCATGGCTAGGCGAGGTTGTTCATGGCTGATGTTGAAAACTCGGTTTACAATAATACCGTTGAAAAAGACCAGCTAACTGTTACCCAGCCGATGCTGAGCTTAGAAGAAACTCTTGGGCTTCCAATTGAACATCTTCTTCCCCGTTTAGGAGCCTCTTTAGCAGGTCTTTCTTCCGAAGAAGCAGAAAATCGTCTTGAAGTTTATGGATCAAATGAATTAGCTAAGAAAAAGAGACGTACTGCAGTAATAGAATTCTTGATGAACTTTAAAAGTCCTTTAACCATCATTTTATTAATTGCGGGCTTAATTTCTGGGATTCTGCAAGAATATGCCAACGCTGTGATAATTTTTATCATTGTATTGCTGAGTGTAATTCTCGAATTTTATCAAGAATTTAAAGCTGAAAAAGCCGCAGAGGCACTTAAAGAAAAAGTTACCACCACAGCAACTGTGCTCAGAGATGGAACAAAAAATGAGATAAAACTTCATGATATAGTTCCAGGTGACATAGTTTTTCTTTCTGCGGGGGATATTATTCCAGCAGATGCAAGAGTCATAAGTTCAAAAGACTTCTTCGTTAACCAATCCTCTTTAACAGGAGAATCTTTTCCAGTTGAGAAAATTTCTGTAATAGTAAAAGCTAAAGAATCCTCGATTACTGAATGGCATAATTATCTTTTTATGGGTACCTCCATAGTCAGCGGGACAGGTCAAGCTGTTGTAGTTCGAACTGGAACTAATACCGAATATGGTAAAATCGCTAAACGGCTAGTAGAGAAACCTCCTGAGACAGAATTTGAACGGGGCATCAAAAGTTTCGGCTTCTTAATCATGCAGGTAACGCTTCTGTTGGTTCTGTTTGTTTTTTTAATTAATGCACTTAAAGATCAAAGTACCAACGGGATTTTACAGGCTTTGCTTTTCTCTGTAGCCCTTGCGGTAGGCTTAACCCCTGAATTGTTACCGATGATTATTACGATGAACCTTTCTAAGGGCGCTATAAACATGTCGAAAAAAGGGGTAATCGTAAAACGGTTAGCAGCAATAGAGAACTTCGGAAGCATGAATGTTTTATGTACCGATAAAACTGGTACTCTCACTCAAAATAAAATAGTGCTCGTTTTACATGTTGATTTGGAAGGAAAAGATGAAGATAATGTCCTATTGAATTCTTACATAAACAGTTACTATCAAACCGGCTTGAAGAGTCCGCTTGATGAAGCCATTTTAGTTCACAGAGAATTGGATATTAGTGACTGCCAAAAAATTGATGAAGTTCCTTTTGACTTTGTTAGAAGACGAGTAAGCGTAATTGTAGAAAAAAATCGTCAAAGATTTCTAATTGCTAAAGGTGCTCCAGAAGAGATTCTTAAAGTATCTTCCTTTTACGAACTTGACGGATTACCCGCTGACTTTACGGATGATGTTCGTAGAAAAGCTGAACAGAAGTATCTGGACTTAAGTGCTGAGGGCTTTAGAGTTCTAGGTGTATGCTACAAAAAGCTTCACGTAGCAAAAGCTGTTTACTCAGTAAATGACGAGAATGACCTGGTTTTCATAGGGTTTGTAGCTTTTCTTGATCCTCCAAAAGAAACCTCTAAAGAATCCTTAAAGTTGCTCACCGATGCAGGTATCGAGATGAAAATTCTCACAGGAGATAATGAATTAGTTACAAAAAAGACCTGTGAGCAATTAGGCTTCGAAGTAAAAGGTGTTGCCTTAGGAAACGAAATCGGGCAGATGACTGATGAGGTCTTAGTCCGAGTTGTTGAAGAAGCCAACGTCTTTGCGCGGGTAACTCCAGCTCAAAAAGACCGTATAATCAGCCTGTTGAAGGGTAACGGACACATTGTTGGATTTATGGGCGATGGCATAAATGATGCCCCTTCCTTAAAAAATTGTGATGTAGGAGTATCTGTTGATAATGCAGTAGATGTAGCTAAGGAATCTGCAGATATTATCTTGCTAAAGAACGATTTGACAGTTTTAGCACAAGGGGTACTTGAGGGTCGTAAAACATTCGGAAACACCATGAAATATGTTATGATGGGTGTTAGCTCAAATTTCGGTAACATGTTTAGTGTAGCAATCGCCTCTCTTTTTCTGGGATTTCTGCCCATGTTGCCAATACAGATTCTTCTAAATAATCTTCTTTATGATGTCTCTCAGTCAGCCATTACCACCGATAATGTTGATGCCGAATATGTTGAGAAGCCGAAACGCTGGGATATCAGTTTCATTCGCCAATTCATGTTCTCTCTCGGTCCAGTCAGCTCCTTATTCGATTTGTTAACTTTCCTATTCATGATTTTGTTT
>CAZQTZ010000008.1:17058-26234 GCA_964596465.1 uncultured Candidatus Bathyarchaeia archaeon
AAAGTCAGCAGTACGGACAGAAACGTGATGCTGATGATTTTGTTTTTCAACATTCCACTTATCAATCCCTCCTTGGCTCAGGAATCACTTTTCCAAACAGCCTGGTTTTTAGAATCTTTAGCCACGCAGATGGTGATTATCTTCGTTATCAGAACTCGCAATTCACCGTTCTGGAAGAGCAAACCTAGTATATTCTTGTTGGCAAGTTGTATCTGCGTCTTGATTGTTGCAATAATAATTCCCTTCACTCCCATCGGTGTTACTTACTTCAAATTTGAACCTCCTCCACCACTTTATTTCGTATTTCTAGCTTTCCTTCTTATGTCCTACATTACACTTGCGGAGATAGTTAAAAGATGGTTTTACAAGCGCAATGCCTTCCGAACAGAACAGGTTCTAATCCCGAAACGCAGGTTCTTTTATATCAGTAAAAATACACGACTATTACAGGATATTACTTCAGTAATTTGTCTAAGGGATGAAAGCGAAATCTCCTTTGATTCTCTGTTTGAAGACTTAAGAGGGAGTCTTAGTTATCCAATTGATACAAACCACGTTCTTAAGGAAATTCAACATCTTCGAAGAAATAATTTGATTAGTATAGATTGGAGTAATCGAGTAATCGAACGTGAAGGTCCACTGAAAGAGTATGTAGATAAGCGCATTATAAATAGTAAAATGTGGCCAGTAATGATTGAGGATTGGAAAAAAATATATAATTTCATCAAAGCCAAATATAACTCAGTTAATGAGGATTATCAGGACTTATTCTCCCAAAAAGAACAATGAGGGTTTATCCGTGTTTGGTTTTTTATTTTTCCTTCTTCTTTTTAGCTATTTCTTTTTTTATTTCCTCTATTTTATGATTCAAAAGTTCAATATTTCGTTGAAGTTCTTTTTCCTGGTGTTCAAGTTCTTCGATGGTAAACATTTTTTCGCTTCTCTCTTGAAGGAAGGCAGCAAAGGGATCTGGCATTATCGGAATCGGTCCAGCTTTTTCATCTATATTAAGAACTTCCCGTGCAAATTTTTCAGCGAGTGTATTCATACTTTTTGCGATTTCGCTCTGTTTAATTATAGAGTGTTTAAGGATACTTTTTCCTCTTTCAGTGATATCATAAATTTTAATTCTCCGATTTCTTTGGGTACCCCATTTTCCTTTAATATAACCCGCTTTTTCTAGGCTCCTAAGAATAGGGTATACTCCGCCTGGGGTAGGTCTGTAAAATCCTCCTGTCCTTTCCTTGATTTCTTTCATAATTTCGTAGCCGTGGAACGGCTTTTTGCTGAGGACAATGAGAGTGGCAACTCGGATGTACCCTTTTTGGGCCTCTTTCATCCAGTTGCTTGTTGTTCTTTCTTCTGTAGATGGGTGCATGCGGATTTCAAAGTAGTATTAGTATTGGGAAATACTTATATTTTACTTCAATATATTGCAGTCGATAATATTGATTAGAGGTGGCAAAATGTCAAACGAATCAATGATTGAAGTCAGAAATCTATCAAAAGTATTCGGAAAATTCAAAGCTTTAGATGATATCTCATTCGATGTAAAGAAAGGTGAAATTTTTGGTTTGCTAGGCCCAAACGGGGCTGGCAAAAGTACAACATTGCGTATTCTGTCAACTTTAGCAAGACCAACGAACGGAACTGCAAAAATTGGCGGCTTTGATATAATTAAAGATGATAATAAAGTCAGAGAACTTATAGGAATCGTTTCAGAAAAAATGATTATTTATGACAGACTAACTGCAAAAGAAAATCTTTGGTTTTTTGGGTGTCTGTTTGGAATTCCAAAAGAAAAACTCAACAAACGAATAGAAGAGCTTCTGGAACTTGTTAACCTTACCCAATTCAAGGATAAACAGGTAGGCACATTCTCAACAGGCATGAGACAAAGAATGAATGTTATTCGTGCCCTACTCAATGATCCGCAAGTACTATTCCTAGATGAACCCACATTAGGGTTGGATCCTCAATCTTCGGTTGAAATTCGAGATTTTGTTAAAAAGCTGAACAAGGAGGAGGGGACTACAATCATTGTTACTACTCACATGATGGTTGATGCAGACATTCTATGTGACCGAATAGCTATTGTAGATCACGGAAAAATTATAGCTCTTGATACTTCGGCGAATCTTAAAAAAGCAACCGTCGGAGCAAATACATTGATTATTAAACTTGAAATCTCGAACCTTACTGCTGATATGATAGAAAAAATAAGAACACTGCAATGTGTTGATGCTGTAAGTCAAGATGAGGGATCAACAGAACTTAGAATAATTGTTCACGGCGAAGAAGCTTTTGACTCCATACTTGATACAATACGGGTTCTAAATGGAAAAATCAGCTCGATGGAGAATCTGCAACCAACACTTGAAGATGTATTTCTACATATGACCGGTCATAATGTTAGAGATAGCGTTGAATCAAAAGTTGTAGTTCCCATGGGACCACCTGGAATGATGAGAAGACCACGAAGAGGGCGGTAATGAAAATGGGCGCGAAAAGAGTATTAGAAACTAGTTTACGAATAGCTTGGAAGGACCTAAAAGAGCTTTCCCGAAATAAACTTGGCTTAATTATGCTGGTGCTTATGCCTCTTCTTATGATGGCTATGATCGGCTATATCTATCCGAGCGGCAGTTCCTATGATTTGAGCAACATGAAGGTTCAAATCGTCAACCAGGATACAGGCTATATGAACACAGACGTTAGCGGCTACTTCACTTCAGCATTGGAACAAATTAACTCCGCATCACTTAAAATGCAATTTTCTAACGGCACAACTGTAGCTGGACTAACCGATAGTATACAACGCGGAGACATCGACGCAGGTATTATTCTTCCTGAAAATTTCACCTATTGCGTACTAACAAATCAGCAAACTAACATCACAATAATAAGTGATAACTCCAATCCACAAGTCAGCCAAGCTGTTAGCGGCTCATTATCAGGCATAATAAAAGCAATAAGCACCCAAGTTGCTCAATCTAAACTAGCACAAAACTTCAACATCACAAACACTGAATTTTACATGGCTCCCTACATCACTACTTCAACAGGCGTTGTTGGAGGTAGCTCAAACTACTTCGAATTCATCGCGCCAGGCATGATGATGATGACAGTGATGATGAGCGTAATGACAGGTCTGCCTGGTGCAATAACCCATGAAAGAGAACTAGGCACACTAGACGGAGTAATGGTTGCTCCAATCAACAGACTCTCAATAATATTAGGAAAAACACTAGCCCAAATGATAAGAGGCTTACTCCAAGGGTTCATAATCCTATTACTAGCCATGGGCTTATTTGGAGTCACTATACAAGGCAATATTCTACTTGTATTCGGACTACTGCTATTAGGTGTCTACAGCTTCGTAGGACTAGGCATAGCATTAACCTCTATAGCGAAAGATCAAGAAACCGCTACCATGATAATGATGACCATAATGTTCCCAATGATGTTCATAAGCGGCATATTCTTCCCAGTAAAAATGATGCCAGGATTCATGCAAACAATCAGCAACTTCCTACCCTTAACATATGCAGCTGATGCAATGCGAAAAGTAATGGTGCTCGGAGCAGGAATTCCACAGATACCCACGGACTTAATCGTAATGATAGTTTTCGGTTCAATTATGCTTGCAATCGCAGTACCACTATTCAAAAAAATGATGACCCGCTAAATCCCATTCTTTTTTAAGAAGAAAACTATTTGCCTGGGTGACCTAATAAAAGGGGTGCTCAGGCTTTCAAATCTTTTTTAAAATATTTTAGGTTAAAAAGGTAGCAGATTTTCTTTTGATTTATTTAGCAGATTAATTTATCGGAATTTTATTTTAGTCTGATGGAACCCGCTTTATTTTTTCTGTTGGTCTTCTTCTTGTTTTAGTGCCTGATTTGCTAAGCTGGCTGCAAAAACTACGCCAAAAATTAGTGCTCCGATACCTATTTTGTAGGTTATGCCTATGTTAGAATATAATACTGCCAAAACAAATATCAGCATTAAAGCAAAAATTAATGCCTCTTGAATTCTATCCATTCCTAACTTGAAAAAACTCATCTTATTATCAGCCTTTTTTAATCCTTGATTATTCCCCTTATTTAATAATTTTCTTTAGGTTTAGACTTTTTGCTTCTTTAGGTCCTTTTGCTATCTAAAGTTGCTTCTATAAACTTTTCTTGTTATGTATAGAGAAATTTTCCATTATAACCCATCTGCAACTTATGCTTTGCCTAGAAGGTGCCGTTTCAGCTTTTGCGTCAAATCTGGGCTACCTGTCTCGAAGAGGCCCATCCCATCTAATATGGGCTAAAGGCTGATGGTACAGGCAAGATGCTCTTTTTAAGAAAATTGTTGCTTTAATAATTGGACCAAGTTGATGTGGTTAAATTCGTTATTTGGGCCAAGTTTTGTTTTTCCTTTTAAAGATAATCGTTACTGCTACGGTGATGGCTATGGCTGCTACGATTGCTACTGTGGCGTATATGAGTTCTGGCTGGAGGTCTGCCTGCTGGGTTGATTGGGGGGGTCGCGAAAAGTTGCTCTGCGGCATTGATTGTATGTGGAGATATGTCGCAGTGATATGCAAATAGGTAATCTGCTAAGATATCAAATCTGCAGATAAGTGCTCTTTCGTTTTCATCTTTGTATTTTCTGCATTAGAATCTGGAAATTGTGATAAGCTTTTATAAGATTGGTAGGGAAATTGTTAACTGGCTAGTTTCCACGTATTCAGGCACGAGAGCGCAGGTTAATGCCCTACATTAAGCGAATTGAGCTGAAAGGCTTCAAGTCTTTCGGACCGCAAACCGTTAAAGTAAACCTAGATAGGAGCTTTACGGCAATCACGGGGCCGAACGGAAGCGGAAAAACTAACATAATGGATGCTCTGTTGTTTTCTCTTGGAGAACTAAGTACACGTAGACTCCGAGCCGAAAACGCTGCAAAACTAATTTTTCACGGTTCAGAAAAAGCTGGATTAGAAAAATCCAAATTAGCTAAGGTAATTATCCAATTTGATAACTCTGACGGAATAATGCCCGTTGACACAACAACGGTTACTTTAGGTCGCGAAGTATATCGAAACGGTCAGAGTGTGTATCGGCTTAATGGAAGACGAATTTCCCGTCAACATATCCTTGAAAACCTTTCAGTAGCAGGAATAAGCAGTGCTAGCCAAAATATTATTCCACAGGGCACCATCACACGATTAACTGATATTATCCCTCCTGAACGAAGAAAAATAATTGAAGATTTAGTCGGTATAGCACAATATGATGCTGAAAAGGCGGGCGCAGAAGAAAAACTACGCTCTGCGGATATTTCTATCCGTACTGCTATGGGTCGAATAGACGAGGTCCAAAAAAGGCTTGATGACCTCGAGCGAGAACGAAATCAACTTCAACGGTTCAACTTTATACAAACAGAAATCAAAAAATTCGAAGCTGTTAAGGTTAGCCACGAAATTAGTCAACTGAATAAAAAAATGGAAGAAGCCACTATACAAGCTGAGAAAGCAAAAAGCAAAGCAGATAAAATCCGTGAGCTCAGAGAGGGTCGAAGATCAAAACGCCGTGAAATCGAAGGTGAATGGCGTAAACTTAGTTCAGAAATCGTTGAAGATGGTGGATCCCAAGTAATGCGGGTCCAAATCAAAATCGGTGACTTAAAATCAAAACTAACTGAGCTAACCTCCAAAATCAGTTCTGGACAAGCCAGTCTTGAAAGCCTTAAACGAGTAGGACAGAACAATCAAGAACAATACGAGAAACTTCGAAAAGAAATCCAGCAAAACCGCTTAAGCATACGGCGCTTACGTGCTGAATATGAACTACTTCAAACTGAAATTAACACTAAAACAACTGCGCACGAAGCTTTAGCACAAGAGACTGCTCAACTTTGGGGACATATAGGTGAAAATGGTCAAAAAGCACGTGAAATCGAAGCTCAAATTGAAGTTCACAACAAGCGGTTGGCATTTTTGAGATCTGAATTCACTAAAAGTAAAACTTTCATAAAAGCCAGCTCTGGTCGATTAAGAGAGTTAAGTGCTCGTAAGGAACGTTTTACCACAACTCTATCCGAAGTAGAGACCTCACTAGCTGAGCTTGATAAAGTCCAAAAAGAGCAAAAGATTCAGCTTAAAAACCTAGAAAAAATTATTGAAAAAAGAACCAGCCAGAAAGAAGCTGCTGAAAGAGAAATAACCGAGGCTGGAAAAATTGCTAACTCAGCTAAGGAAGCTGTAATAGAATTTGTGACTCAACGTGAATTAGCTGAGACCGTAGCTGCAGAAGAGAAAGCTCTAAGAAGTATAGAAGAACTTGGTGACTTAGGCGTAATAACCGGCGTTTACGGTAGGTTGAGAAACCTCATCAAGATTGATAGAAGCTACAAAAAAGCTTTAGACGCCGCTGCAGCTGGCTGGCTTGATGCATTGGTTGTAAAAAACATTGACACAGCTTTTATGTGCACTGAAACTCTACGCCGAATGAAATTAGGTCGAATAAAAATAATACCACTGGAAGGAACCACATTGCCTAAAGAGTTGAAGGTTCCTGATCGAAGTGGAATTAGCGGCATAGCCTCATTTTTCATGAAATTTGATAAGAATCACGAAACAGCTATTAACTATGTATTCGGAGACACCTTGATAGTCGCTGATGATAAAATTGCTTTTTCTCTTTCAAACCAAGGTTATCGAGTGGTCACAATTAACGGTGATCTTTATGAACCGGGCGCCTTTGAAGGTGGCTTTTATCGAGCACCTATAGATTTCTCTACCATAATACCCAGTGAGAACGCAATTAAAAGTCTTGATGAAGCAGTAAAGGCTCTTCAAACACACCTGAGCCAGCGAGGTGATGACATTGTTGCGTTTGAAGAAGAGATTACCCGTTCCAGATTAGAAATTACACGTCTCTCAGACGCCATCAACACTATAGATCGCGAAATTGTGCGTGTAAAACGTAGTGTTAAGCGCAACCAAATTAGTCTTAGGCGTGTTGAAAAATTCAGTGGTCGAATAGAAAAAGAAATCGAAATTGAAAAAGCGCACATGGGTCTCTATACGTCTGAAAGAGATTCTATTAAAAAAGAGCTTCAGAAATTGCAGATTGAACTTGCAGAATTCAGGCGAAAAACTGATGTGGCTCATATTCAAGAGTTGGAAGTTAAACGAGAAAAACTTGGAGAAGAACTCAATACTCTACGCCAGAAACGTGGTACCGTGCAAACTGACCTTTCCACCTGCCAATCGCAATTTGATAATGTGCTTCGTACTGGTTATCAAAACAGTAAAATTCAGCTCTCAAAAGTCGAACAGCAGCTGAAAAAGGTTGAAAAAGAAGTTAATGAGGCCCTTCAAGAACGTGAAGGGATTAAAAATGAATTGGCTGAACAAGAGAAGAGTCGAATTGAGCTTTCAAACGCGGTGCTCTCAGCGCGAGAAGACTCTAAGAAATTCACTTCCCAAATAGATAGTATTGATTCTGAATTGCGTTCTTTGGATGGAGAATTCGAGCAGGCTGATCAACTTTATAATCAGTTACAGCTGAGCATTCAAACAGCCCGATTGCAATTAACTCAATATCAAAATCAGCTCAAGCTCCTTAATTATGATAATCCGATAGAGACAAACCAGAAGCAGGTGGAGGAAGCTGAAACAACAATTCAGATGATGCGTTTTGAACTCGAGCGCGTCGGAGCAGTAAATCAGCTTGCCGTTTCTCATTATGCGGAACAAATTTCACGATATCGTGAGTTATCTTTGCGCCTTAACGAGTTAGAGCGGGAAAAACAGGCAATTGTTGCTTTCATGGATCAAATTGAAGGTAAGAAACGGCGTGTTTTCATGGAAGCATTTGAGAAAATCAACGCTAATTTAACCAAGTATTTCGCTAAATTAACAGGCGGGGGTTCTGCGTCTTTAAAGCTTGAGAATCCTGAAGAGCCCTTTGTGGGAGGGATTGATATGATAGTTCAATTCCCTAACAAACCTTCAATAGTTGTAAGCGGTGCTAGTGGTGGTGAACGATCGGTTTCAGCGGTTGCATTCATCTTTGCTTTGAAGGAGTTCTCACCTGCCTCGTTTTATGTATTTGACGAGGTAGATGCTCACTTGGACGCTTTCCACACAACAAAACTCGCAGAGCTCTTTTTAGAAGAATCTGAAAAAGTTCAGTTCATTGTTATCACATTAAAACCTGAAATGGTAAATAAAGCCCAAAAAGTCTATGGTGTATATGAAAGAAACGGAGTTTCAGCTGTAATCTCCGTGAGACTTCCTGCGGAGGTAAAGACTTAATGACAAGTCCTATGGCGCGAAAGCCATTTTATACGCGTCCCCCTTGGAACATTCTTTTTGATATAGAACGCCTTCAGAAGCTAACACCTTGGAACGTGAACATAGCTTATCTGCTCCGCTCTTTTCTTTTAGAAATGGAAAAGATGGGTAAAGTGGATTTTAGAGCTTCGGGGGTAGCTCTTGACTCTTCAGCGCTCATATACCTTATGAAATCTAAACTTTTACTTACTCTTCAAGAGCCTCCTGCGCCTCCTCGGGCTCCGACAGATGTAGTTCCTCCTCCACTGTTTCTTCCCCTGAGACATGAATTGACATCAACAACAATTCAGCATTTACTAGAAGTTTTAGATGAGGTGCTTAAAGGCGAGAAACCGCTCAACATTGACCGAGTAGTTCTGCAACCTGTTCTTCCCCAAGCTTCCGATCTTATGCCTCAATTTGACAAGTTTATAGCTGAACTTGAAATTCAAATGGACAAGCTTTATGAGAAGCTTGTAGAAATGGTCAAAGGGCAAGGCATAGTTGATTTCAATACATTAATCAAGGGCATGGCGAGAATAGATGCAGTTCGAACCTTTATTTTAGTTTTATTTTTAGCAAGTGAAGGTCTAATAGGTTTGTGGCAGAATGAGGAAACAGAAGAAATATACATTGCTGTTGGAAAATTGAAGGTTGCTGAATATGAAAAACGAAGAAGCAAACCCGACTGAGAATCAAAATCAGAACCAAAATCTTGATTCTGAAAACTCAAATCAAAGTTCAATTCCCCAGTCTGAACCTTCGATTGCGACTGCGTCAAGTTCAAATCAACCTATTGGAGAACCAACAGTTGGATCTTCTACTTCTGGAGTATCTGAAGAGGATA
>CAZQTZ010000009.1:0-25620 GCA_964596465.1 uncultured Candidatus Bathyarchaeia archaeon
GAAGAAATCAAAAAGGCGCGCTTGGTAGCATGTGCAGGATGCATGGCCACAGCAACTATACTTGCGGCGGTTCCACTTATAAAAGCTGGATTAGTTGAAAAGAATCGTATAATTGCGGACCTTAAAGTAGGCTCCAGCGGCGGAGGAAGCAAACCCACACCTGCTTCTCATCATCCAGAACGAGCCGGAGGAGTGCGCCCCTATCAGGTTGTGATGCACCGACATATTGGTGAAATTGAACAAGAACTCAGCGCACTTAACAATGAACCAGTTACAATATCTTTCACTCCTCATGCAGTAAATATGATTCGTGGCATTCTGGTAACTATTCATGCTTTCCCTAAACAACCTCTAGCCTTAAAGGATGTCTGGAAAACATTACGTTCAACATATGAGGGAGAACCTTTCATCCGGTTTGTGAAATATCAAAAAGGTCTCTACCAGTTACCTGACCCTAAAGTTACCATGGGCACTAACTTCTGTGACATAGGTTTCGAACTGGATCCACATGCAAATCGCTTACTGATGTTCTCTGCGATTGACAATATGGTAAAAGGGGCCTCTGGACAAGGTGTCCAATGTCTCAATCTAGTAATGGGTATAGATGAAACAACTGGACTAAAGAGTACTGGTTTCCATCCGATGTGATAGATATGTTGATTGTCATAAAAATGGGCGGAAGCATCCTAAAAGAAGGCGCCTCAAGCGAACTGATTACTGACCTAAAAAGCGTTCTCGGAGAGAACCAAATTGTACTAGTACACGGCGGCGGCGTCGAGGTTACCGAAATAGCTTCTAAACTTGGAAAAGAGCAGAAATTCATAATCTCCCCCGAAGGATTCAGAAGCCGCTACACCGACAAAGAGACCATCGAAATCTACTCCATGGTGATGGCTGGAAAAATCAACAAACAAATAGTCCTTGCCCTACAAAGTCAGGGGATATCTGGCGTCGGTTTGTCAGGTTTAGACGCTAAAATTCTGCAAGCAGAAAGAAAGAAGCGTATAATAGAGGTTGACGAGCGCGGTCGGAAACGTGTCATCGATGGTGGTTACACAGGAAAAATTAACACTGTTAACACTGGGATTCTTCAGCTCTTGCTTGAAAAAGGCTACACTCCAATTGTAACGCCTATAGCTATTAGCGAAGAATTTGAACCCCTCAATGTAGATGGCGATCGCACTGCCGCTGTTGTAGCTGGTGCTTTGAAAGCCGATCTTCTAATTCTACTCACAGACGTGCAGGGTTTAATGCTTAAAGGCGAAAGGATTCCGAAAATCGGTTCTAGTGAAGTTAAAGAAATTCTCTCTAAAATCGGTGCCGGGATGAGCACCAAAGTTCATGCTGGTCTCGAAGCGCTCAACGAGGGTGTAAAAGAAGTAATAATTACATCTGGCACAACAAAAAACCCGATATCTTCAGCCTTAAAACATGAAACAGGTACTGTGATAACTAGTGAATGAGAAAGAAATTATCAATATCGAAGATAAACTAATGGCGAATGTCTACACCAAGAAACCTATCGTCCTCACCAAGGGACAAGGTGCCTTAGCTTGGGATATCAACGGCAAAGAATACATAGACTGTACAGGAAGCTATGGTGTAGCTCTGCTTGGTCATAGTAATCCCAAAATAGTTGTTGCGATATGCGAGCAAGCTTCGAAATTAATATCCTGTCATGCTAGCATTTACAACGATAAACGCTCCGAGTTTCTTCAAAAACTCGTCGATATTGCACCAAATGGATTGAATAAGGCATTTTTATCTAACAGTGGTGCTGAAGCGATAGAGTGCGCTTTAAAACTTGCGCGTAAATACACTGGAAAACCTGAAATAATCGCTGTTATGGGTGGTTACCACGGAAAAACCATGGGGGCACTATCCGCAACTTGGGAAAAGAAATACCGCGAACCATTTCTACCTCTTGTCCCTGAAATTAAACATGTGCCTCCCGATAATCTTGACAAAATGCGAGAAGCTATAACTGAAAAGACCGCTGCAATTATTGTTGAGCCCATTCGCGGAGAAGGCGGGATTCGAGTAACACCTGAAGCCTATTTGCAGGGATTGCGTAAGATCTGCGATGAAAAAGCGGTTCTACTTATTCTAGATGAAGTTCAAACCGGTTTTGGGCGCACAGGAAAACTTTTCGCATGTGAGCACGCAGGAATCGTGCCCGACATTATATGTCTTGCTAAACCAGTTGCTGGTGGATTACCCATTGGAGTAACTTTAGCAAAAGAAAACATCATGTCGGCTTTCAAAGGCGGAGAGCACACAACAACATTTAGCGGGAGTCCTCTAGTTTGCGCTGCAGGATGTGCCGCTATCGATTTGCTAATCGAAGAAAAACTAGCTGAAAAGGCAGCAGTTAATGGTAAATACTTTAAAACAAAACTAGAAGAACTCCAAAGAAATCACAGTTCAATAAAGGAAGTTCGCGGTTTAGGTCTCATGCTGGGTATCGAACTCAAATTTGAAGTATTCAACGTTATCAATAAAGCTATGGAGAAAGGTGTGTTAGTCCTCAACGCAGGGCGTACAACCGTTCGATTTCTACCGCCGTTAGTCATAACAAAAGAACAAATTGATAGAACAATAACCGTGATAGACCAGATATTAGAGGAAGAGGAAAATGCAAGAACAAGCAGTACGCCTGCTAACTAACCTGCTGGGCATATACAGTCCTTCAGGGAAAGAAGAAGAAATAGCAGACTTTTTAGCTCAGGAACTAAAAAAACTTGGTTTCCAAGTGGGAACCGACGGGATAGGTAACGTGATTGGAGTTTTTGGAGAAGGTGAACCGGTCATATTTCTATGTGGACACATGGACACAGTAGCTGGGCATCTTCCATTACGAGTTGAAGAAGGCAAAATATACGCACGCGGGGCTGTCGACGCTAAAGGACCCTTAGCCGCTATGGTTATGGGTGCAGCGCAGGTCGCTAAAGACCCCAACTTTAAAGGAAAAGTTTTGATCGCCGGCGTCATTGAAGAGGAAGCTACCAGCCGGGGTATACGTCATATCATAACACAAGGTATAAAAGCTGACTATGCCATTTTCGGTGAACCCAGCGGAGTCGAAAACATCACAATTGGCTATAAAGGACAAATCCAACTCAAAATAGTCTGTAAGACAAAGACTGGTCACGCCTCTACACCTTGGCTCTACGATAATGCGCTCGAAAAAGCCTATGAACTCTGGGGAAAAATCAAAAACAATTTTCCGCCAGTTGAAAAACAAGATAGTCCCTTTAATGCAGTAAGTACTTGCTTAACCAAAATAATCGGCGGGCAAGCAAACTCAGTTATACCTTTCGAAGCTGAAATGTCTCTAGATATACGGGTTCCTACCCAGTTTACAACAAAACAAGTATATGACGAGATAAAAAAAGTGATTGATCAATACAAAGATGCCAATCCAAAAGTTGTCGTTAAAGTTAGCATGACGGATTCAGTTGAGCCTTTTGAAGTGGATAAAAGTTCCCCCCTAGTACGTGCTCTGTCTCTATCTATCCGTAGAGTAATCGGTAAACCTGCGACTGTGTTGCGAAAAACCGGAACTGGCGATATGAACATCCTTGGGAAAGCAATGAATGTACCTATAGTGACATACGGTCCAGGTGATTCGCATTTAGATCATACCCTTGATGAACACATAGTTATAGATGAATATCTTAATGGTATCCAAATCTACAAAGAAACTATCCTGAAGCTGAGTGAGATACACAACAAAAACCTCGAGCAAGCAAGTGAAACCAAAGAAAACGGTGTTAATACCGCAAAAATATAATTTTTTATTTATCTGCTATTATTCGTGATTGCGCTTTTAGTAATCTGCTTGTAGTAAGTTCAGCTAAAACAGCCAGGTCCTCTGTTGGTAGGTAGTGGCTTGCTGATTCATCATAAAGAATGGTCACTGATGCTGGGAATTCATTTTTTGCCCACAGAATATACACTAATGGCACATTATAGAGCGCAGGTATCTCAACTGCGGCGTCACCTAATTCAAGCGCGTTGCCTCCGAGTAATTTAGCTGCCCTGATGAGGTGGGTTGGGTTTTCTCCAAAAGCATCTGCTGCTGGTTTGACCGCTCTTAGCTCGAAAGCTTTCTCGTACGCGTATCCGCCGGGCAGATCTGCATATTTTATTAATTTACCTGCTTTTTCTGTTGTTTGTGAAGTGGAATAATGCAATAGTAATATTTCTAAGACTCGGATTTCATAGTCAGGTGCTCCACTTTCAGAAAACGAATCATGAAGTTCTCCTGTTTTCAGATTAACTTGGTAACCCAGAAGTGAATAGATCCTATCATTTTTGATATTATCCAATTTAGTGATACGCTGGAGTTCTTCTGGTTCAAGTTTGAACTTCATGAGCCACCAACTTAGCCATATCCATAGTTTAGAATATAATAAATAGGGTAATTAAAAATAAATAAAATATGAAATGTATTAGATTTTGTCGAGTTTGAATTCTTCATGAATAGCTTTAACAACAGATGCTGCGTCTATTTCCTTAACAACGAAAGATATGTTCAGTTCTGAAGAGCCTTGTGCGATCATGCGGATGTTTATGCCATTTTTAGCTGCTATTGCGAAGATTCTTGAGGCCAATCCCAAAGCACCTTTCATGCTGGCCCCCATCACTGCTACAACTGAGACGTCATCTTCTGAGCTGACTTCACTGATTAAACCTCCCCTGCCTACTAGTGCAATCTCAAGATTGCTAATTGCTCTGCCTAATAATCCCCGTCGAATAATCATTGAGATGTTTGCTTCTGATGCTGCCGTAGAAATCATCATGATGTTTATGTTGTTCTTCCCTAGAACATCAAAAACTTTAGCGTAACTTCCTGGTGCGCCCACCATTCCTGGACCATACACGTTAATCATTGCAACATCTTTAATCATGGCAACTGCTTTTACAGCTTCGACTGCCTTTGTTTTTGGCTGATTTGATATGAGGGTTCCTGAGTTTTCAGGATTAAGAGTACTTCTTATGCGGACGGGTATGTTCTCTTCATGACTGGCTGTAATGCACGTGGGTGCATGGCTTTAGCACCGAATATTGCCATTTCTGCGGCTTCCTGATATGTAAGTTCAGGAAGCATTTTTGCCGCTGGGACAATTTTCGGGTCAGTGGTTAATATCCCGTCTACATCCGTCCATATCCAGACTTCATCAACTTCTAATGCCGCGCCAAGTATGGTTGCTGTGTAATCTGAACCTCCGCGTCCAACTGTAGTTACTATGCCATCTTGATTTGCAGCAATAAATCCTGTCACAACCGGGATTATGTTCTTCTCAAGCAAAGGGCTGAGTCGTTCACGGACTAGGTGGGTTGTGAAGTTCATAAGTGGATTTGCTTCACCAAAGTTTGAATCGGTAACTATTCCAGCTTCTTTGCCAGTGAAGCACTGGGTTTCAAGTTTGTGGTCTTTTATTGCGCCCCAAACAATTGGAGCAGATAACCGTTCCCCAAAAGATACTACATAATCCTTTGATTTTGGTGTTAGTTCGCCTACATAGCAAATGCCCGTTAGGACCTTTTCTAATTCAGTGATTGTTTTCTCGATTATCTGGGTGACTTCTCTTTGGACAGCTTTGTCGGTAATCGCTTTCGAAATGGCTTCAGAATGTTTTTTTAAGAGGTTTCCTATGAAGGTTTGAATATGTTTTTCGTCATTTTTTTTTGCCTGGCAAGCAACCTCAATGAGACTGTTTGTGACGCCTGCCAGAGCTGAAACAACTACGACTACATTACAGTCTTTCTTAGCATAATTGGTGACTAAATCAGCGACGTGGCGTATATTTTCGCCTGTGCCAACACTAGTGCCGCCAAACTTCATTACTAGTTTCATTTTTTAGGTCTCCGAGTTATTATTTAGCAGTCTGTTTGCTAATTTATGTCTTATATCTAAGAGGTCTCTTAAAACTGCACTGGCAGTTTCCATGCCTCCTGCCCCTCGACCTACTAGTGTTTGCTCCCCTGCGAATTCAGTTGAGAATGTTACTGCGTTAAGAACTCCGCTGACACATAAGGGATTATTTTTTGCTATTTCAGTCGGTTTTACAGTTGCTTTATCGTTGTCTATTGAACCTATGAGTTTAACTGTATTGCCTCTTTTTGCGGCTTCATCAAGTGCTTGCAGCGTTACGTCGCGGATTCCTGTTCGCTCTACATCTTTTAAAGTTATTTTTTTGTTCAGTATCCAGTTAGAGAGAATTACTACTTTGCAGGCGGTGTCAAATCCATCAATATCCATTGATGGTTCTCTCTCAGCATAGCCAAGCTTTTGTGCGGTAGAGAGGGCTTCTTGGAAACTTATGCGGTTTTGAGACATTTCCGTTAATATGTAATTGGTCGTGCCGTTTAGGATACCTCTTATAGCAAGTATTTTGTCTCCAGCGAGGCACCTTTTAGCGAATTGGAGCATTGGTGTTCCACCTCCGACGGTGCCGCTGAATCTGAAGTAAACATTATTGTATTCTGCTAATTCTGTGAGGGCTGGCATAGCTAATGCTAGAGGTCCTTTGTTGGTTGTTACAACATGTTTACCTGTTTTGAAAGCCGTCGTAATATGGGACATAGCTGGTTCGCCGTCTTTAATATTAACAGGTGTAACCTCAACTACCACCTCTGCCTCAACGGATTCAATAACTTCTAGCGCCTTCATTCCCTTATGTCCAAATTCCGGATCTGCAGATATCGGATATCCTCTTTGCTTAATTTCTTCTAGTTTTTCAGGGCCTAACCCTCTTGGATTGATTACTGCTCCGTCAATATCTGCGATAGCGACGATTTTTGGATTAAATCCGTAACTAGTAACTTTTTCAGTGTATCTGCGAGCAAGAATGTTGGTAACTCCTTTACCAACTACTCCATAGCCAACTAAGATAATCCTCATCTCATATTCACCTTACATATGGTGTTACTGTTTGGGATTTCAAGCCTAACGCCTGTTCAATAGCGGAAATCTCTGCATCAACTTCAACTGGTTTTTCACATTGCTTTATGGCTGTATCTGGATCTTTAAGTCCATGCCCGGTGGTGATGCAGACCACGCGCTCATCTCTATTGATTACTCCGTTCTTAACTAATTTTTTCAAGCCAGCAATAGATGAAGCGCTAGCTGGCTCAACGAAAATGCCTTCGACTCTGGCGAGCATTATTTGAGCGTTTAGAATCTCTTCATCAGTAACGGTTTCAGCGGTGCCATGCGATTCTTTGATGGCGTTAATTGCTTTCTTCCAGCTTACAGGGGCTCCGATTCTTATGGCTGTAGCTACCGTTTCAGGATTTTCTACTGGCACAAATTTTTCTGTCTTATTTTTAATCATCTGAGCGATAGGTGCCGAACCAGAAGCTTGTATGCCGGTCATTTTTGGTAGCTTCTTTATGAATCCAAGTTTATAGAATTCTGTTAATCCTTTCCAGACTGCGCTGATGTTTCCTGCGTTACCAACTGGTATTATTATTCTGTCGGGGGCTTCATTATTTAGTTGTTCACAGATTTCGTATCCTAAAGATTTTTGGCCTTCAATACGGAATGGATTAATTGAGTTAAGCAGGTAAATGCTCTTGTGTTTTTCAGCAAGTTTGAGTACAAATTCTAAGGCTTCATCAAAGTTTCCTCGAACCTGCAGAACTCTTGCGCCGTGAATCATCGCTTGTGAGAGTTTGCCATATGCGATTTTTCCTGAAGGAATAAGTACTGTACATTTTATCCCCGCTCTTGCTGCATAAGCAGCCAAGCTTGCGGATGTGTTTCCTGTTGATGCACAGATTACATGCCTCGCTCCCAGTTCTATGGCTTTTGTTACTCCAACCGTCATGCCTCTGTCTTTGAAGCTGCCTGTGGGATTTTCTCCTTCGTTTTTAACCCAAAGATTTGTGAGGCCAAATTCTTTACATAAGCGTGCAGAACGATGCAACCCAGTGCCACCTTCATTTAGAGTAACCAGTTTTGTTGCTTCATGAATCGGCATGAAGTTGCGGTACCGCCACACTGCAAGTGGTGCTTTTTTCCAGTCGCCCTCTTTCACTGCTTCGGCTACCCTCTCTAAGTCTATTTTTATCTCTAAGATATCTCCACATTTTTTACAGAAGTAGACAATCTCGTTTACATCATATTTTGTTCCGCAGTTTATGCATTCTTGATGCGCCACTTTTTATTCCTCCAGTATATGTGCGCCTCTACCTGGTTTTGTCCCAATAGCTGTGGATTCGAAACCCGCGGTTTCAAATCCCTCTTTCATTGATTCCAAAATTTTCGAGGCGTCTGCTTTTTTCTTATTGACCACTGCTATAACTGCAGGTCCAGCACCACTGATTGTGACACCGCATGCTCCTGCATATAACGCGTTTTCTTTAACCTGATTATATCCTGGAATTAAAAATGCTCTGGCCGGTTCTACAATCACGTCATTCATGGATTGTCCAATTAGATCAACATCGCCTATTGCAAAGCCGCTAGCCATTGCTGCTGCTTTTCCAATGTTATGAACATGTTTCTCTAGGGGAATCATTTTTGGGACTACTGAACGAGCTTTAGCCGTTTTGCCTGTTGGTGTATCCATATGAGGAAAAGCTATGCAGACTTCCATATTTGAAGGCGCTTTCAGTTCAATAATCTCTACTGGATTGTATGATTTGATTATCACAAAATTTCCGCATACTGCGGCTGAAGTGTTATCTGCATGTTCAGAACCAGCACTTGCAATTTCTCCCTTTGAAGCAAATCGTACCAATTGTTCATTAGTTAGATTGAGATTGAACATTTTGTTTAATCCAAAAGCAACAGCTGCTGCTGGAGCTGCGCTGCTGCCTAATCCTCTTCCTGGCCAGATGCCTTTTTCTATTCTTATTGCAAGTCCGTTTTTAAGGGAAAATTCTTTCATCATTAAATTCGCTACTACACCTGCTGTGTTTCTTTCGGGTAACGGCGATATAGTGTCAGCTGAAAGCCCCGAAATCCTGATTTTAATGCCGCTAGATGCGGTGCGGGTTAGGGTGACCTTGTCACTGGGTTTTTCTAAGGCTAATCCAAAAACATCAAAACCTGGCCCCAGATTTGCGCTTGTCGCAGGTGCTTTTACGGTTATTTGATTAAGTTGCTGCATGATTTCAACTCTAAGCTTGCAGAATTATTCTGTTGCGATTATTAATACTGTTACGTTTTAGCATTTCTTAGCCTATGATGTTTGTTAATGTTTCGTAAGCTTTGAGGCTGTCTTTTTTCTCTACAACTATGATGGTTTCTGTCCAGCATGAAATGAATTCGACAATGTTTACGTTCTGCTCTGCAAGCAAAGTTGTTAAGAAAGCTACAACTCCTACAGTTGCTTCGAGTTCTTCAGGTGAATTTACTACTATCATTGTGCAATTGTCGTGTTTTACTAGTGTGCTTATTCTTTCTGGCAAATCTGCTCGGTCAAGGAGATAGACATACTTTCCGGGCAAATCCACTTTCATTCCGTTGTTGTTAGCGATTTCTTTAGCAGTAATAATGACGCTCTTGCGATCATATACGGCAATGCCGCTTCGTTTGAGCAGTTGGAGGACTTTTTCTTCTCTTTTCTGTTTATGTTTCTGTAATTCTTCGGAAAAGCGTCTTAGGGCTGCTTTGGTGGCAGTTATGTTCTCTGTTTTGAGTTCGATTTGTATCTGTCGGGATAATTCGCTGAGGTTAACGATGCCCTTCTCTAAGGCTTCTAGCAGGTATGGTTTGTTCCTGAGGTAGTTTCTCACTTCCTGGG
The DNA here is from genome assembly GCA_964596465.1 of uncultured Candidatus Bathyarchaeia archaeon. Classification (GTDB taxonomy): domain Archaea; phylum Thermoproteota; class Bathyarchaeia; order Bathyarchaeales; family Bathycorpusculaceae; genus JADGNF01. The sequence continues at coordinate 9,762 of CAZQTZ010000009.1, forward strand.
CGGTTGTCATGATACAAAAGTGTATCAATTAGAACATTTAAAGATTGTTATGTTACAAAAAAGTCATAAAGTTTAAAAATGCTGTCTGTAAGGTAAGGGAAATAATTCCTATTTCAAAAATGGGCGAGCAAAACATGACTGAAAAATTTGTCCTAGCCTACTCTGGCGGACTAGATACATCCGTTATAATTAAGTATCTTCAAGAAAAATTCAAAGCAGAAGTTATTACAGCAACTATAGATGTTGGTCAGCAGGAAGATTTAGCCGCTGCAGGTGAAAAAGCAAAGAAACTTGGTGTCTTCAAGCATTTCGAAATAGACGCCCGGAAAGAATTTATCACTGACTATGTTTTTCCAGCTATAAAAGCAAATGCTCTCTATGAAGGAAAGTATCCGATAAGCACTAGCTTATCTCGCCCTCTCATTGCAAAGAAAATGGTTGAAATCGCCGAAAAAGAAAATGCGACAGGTTTAGTTCATGGCTGTACAGGCAGGGGAAATGATCAAGTCCGTTTTGATATCACCCTTGGCTCTTTAGCGCCTAATATGAAGGTACTTGCTCCAGTGCGAGATTGGGGGATGACTCGTGAGGAAGAAATAGCCTATGCAAAAGAAAAGAACATCCCCATCTCTGCTGATTCTAAAAAATACAGTATAGACGCAAGTTTATGGGGCAGAGCAATTGAATGTGGGCTTCTCGAAGATGCCGCGGCTGAACCTCCAGAAGATGCATATACATGGACTGTATCACCGGAAAAAGCTCCTGACACCCCCGAATATGTAACAATAGAGTTTGAAGCGGGAGTTCCAGTCTCCGTGAACAATAAAAAGTATAACCCCATAACGCTTATCCAAACGCTTAATGACATCGCAGGAAAACACGGAGTTGGGCGCATTGATCACATTGAAGACCGCTTAGTCGGTATTAAGTCACGCGAAGTCTACGAATGCCCTGCGGCAGTAATCACTCTAGAAGCACACAAAGATTTAGAAAAAATGGTTATGACCCGCCATGAAGTGATGTTTAAGCAACAAATTGATGCGGAATGGGTCTTCCTTGCATATGCTGGTTTATGGATGGATCCTCTCAAAGAAGATTTAGACGCGTTTATAAACAAGTCTCAAGAAAATGTCACTGGTCAAGTTAAGCTCAAACTTTACAAAGGCGGGTTCCAAATTGTGGGGCGCTCATCACCTATGTCTCTCTATAATAAAAATCTCGCTAACTACAACATTAAGACATCGTTTAATCAATCTGACTCTAAAGGTTTCATTGAACTCTGGGGCCTTCAAACGAAAATGCATAATGTCTTGAAACGTTCAGTAAAGAAAAAGAAAGGGGCCCACAAAAATTGAAATTATTGAGGTGTAAGTAACGTCAAAAATACTTCATGGCGGTCGTTTATCTAAGGTACGTGAAGATGTTGCAAAGTTTACTTCATCTATAAAAGATGATGTCCGCCTACTTAATGCAGTAATAGCCATAAACAAGGCACATATAGTGATGCTGACTGAGCAGAAGATTATCTCAGAATCTGATGGCGCCAAACTTCTATCCGCTTTAGTTAAGAATTCAAATATGACGTTAGATGCCTCAATGGAAGATGCGCATATGGCTGTCGAGGAGGCTGTTCTCAAAGACGCTGGTGCAGAAGCAGGCGGAAATCTTCATATCGCAAAAAGCAGAAATGATCAAGTAACAACCGCCATACGCATTCAACTGCGCAATGAACTCATTGCCTTAATGCGCTCAGTTGCGCATGTCCAAGATCATTTAGTAGAAGTTGCCGAAGAACACCAGAAAACTGTTATTTTAGAATATACTCACCTGCAATGTGCTCAACCCGTGACCTTCGCGCATTATTTACTCTCCTATTTTGACGCATTGGGGCGTGATATGCAAAGACTTCAAAATGCTTACGGTAGAGTTAACCTTAGCCCCCTCGGAGCAGGTGCATTGGCAACAACAAGTTTTCCAATTAATCGTGATAGGACCGCTGAACTTCTAGGTTTCAAAGGGCTCGTTGAGAACTCTATTGATGCAGTAGGGAGTAGAGACTTCATTATTGAAACTTTATCTTCCCTTACCTTAGTTGCTCTCACTCTAAGTCGCTTTGCAGAGGACCTGATTATCTGGAGTTCGCCCGACTTCGGAGTCATTGAGCTTCCAGACGAGTTTACCTCTACAAGTAGCATTATGCCCCAGAAGAAAAATCCTGAAGTTCTCGAAGTTATTCGTGCTCGAGCAAGTTATGTGCTGGGCAACTTCGTAACTTGTGCAGCTATAGTAAAGAGTTTACCTTCCACCTATAATCTTGACTTTCAAGAAATTACTCCTAAACTCTGGGACTCATTAGACATCGTACGTAATTCACTAGATATGATTCATAAGCTTGTCCCAAAACTTAAAGTGGTTACGGATATCTCAGATAAGGCTTCAAAGGGTTTTGTGGCTGCTACTGAAATGGCGAATTTACTTGTTCGTAAATATAATGTTCCTTTCCGATCTGCTCATAAGATAGTAGGTGCGCTAGTCAAATCACTTATTGAGGCAAAATCGTCTTTTGCAGATGCTACCCCTAAACTGCTACAGAAAGCTGCTCAGGAATCCGTAGGTCTGAAGGTAGTAATTAAAGCTGAAGACTTAGCTGACCTTGCCTCGCCTCTGAAACTTGTCGAAGCATGTAACGTGAAAGGTGGACCTGCACCGATTGAAGTTAAAAGAGCATTGGCTGAAAGGGATAAGCAGTTACTCACAACCAAATCCAATATATTAAACATAGACAAGGAACTTGAAGAGGCTGAAAATAAACTGGATTCAATCATCCAGTCCTTTCTCCCCGTGAGCAAAAGTAAAAGCGTAACGTTTAAAAATTCAACTTGATAGGTAGAATAGGGCTTTGGTCCAACAACTTTACTCCACGAAGAACAAGAAAGCGGCTCTGGTTTTAGAAGACGGCACCATTTTCCTCGGAAACGGATTTGGCGCAACACGAAAACTTTCCGGCGAAGTAGTTTTTTCCACCTCTATGGTTGGGTATACCGAATCTCTTACTGATCCCTCATATAGAGGACAGATTTTATCATTAACCTATCCGTTAATAGGAAATTATGGGGTTCCCCCTAATGACGTAAACCTCGATGTTCCGCTATATTTTGAATCTGACCGTATTCAAACTCAGGGTCTTGTAGTCCAAGAATTATGCATCAAACCGCATCACTGGGCATCTACACGAACATTAGACAAATGGCTAGCTGACGAAAACATACCTGGTATTTATGGCATTGACACTCGACGCTTAACAAAGAAACTTCGAACACACGGTGTCATGCTAGGTATTTTACAGGTTTTTCCTGAGGATGAAGAACCAGATATTGATACTTTATGCAAAGAAGCAAAATGTATCCCTGATCCTAATCTGACTGATTTAGTTAAGGAAGTCTCAGTAAAAGAACCTGTCTATTACAATGTTAAGGGCCGACAAACAGTTGTATTAATTGACTGCGGCGTAAAAAACAGTATAATTCGAAATCTCCTTAGTCGTAAAATAAATGTTATCCGCGTTCCTTATGATTTTTCAGCCAAAGAAATAATTAATTATCACCCCGACGGCGTCTTTTTAAGCAATGGCCCAGGGGATCCAAAAAAATGTATCTCAACTATAGATGCTGTTCGAGAGCTTGTCGACAAGATTCCAATTATGGGTATTTGTTTGGGTGCCCAGATACTTACACTTGCAATGGGAGGAGAAACATACAAGTTAAAATATGGTCACCGCAGCCAAAATCAACCTGCTCTGGACTTGAAAACTAACCGATGCTATATTACTACGCAAAATCACGGTTATGCTATCGAAACTACCTGTTTCTCAAAAATACCTTTAGAATGCTGGTTCGTTAATGCTAACGACAAGACCGTGGAAGGTGTAAAACATAAAACTAAACCTGTTTTCGCCGTTCAGTGGCATCCTGAGGCGGCACCAGGTCCTTATGACACTGAATTCCTTTTTGACGAATTTGGAAAGAACATGGAGATTGAAAAATAGTGCCAAAAATTGAATCGATAAAAAAAGTCTTAGTCTTGGGTAGCGGAGCTATCAAAATCGGAGAAGCAGGCGAATTTGATTATTCAGGTGCACAAGCAATAAAAGCCCTCAAAGAAGAAGGCATAGAAGTTGTCCTTATTAATCCTAATGTTGCTACAATACAAACTGACAAAAAATTCGTTGGCGACAAAGCATACTTCCTCCCTATAACACCTGAATTTGCGGAAAAAGTAATTGAGGAAGAAAAACCTGACGGCATTCTACTCGGATTCGGTGGTCAAACAGCTTTAAACTGTGGATCCGAGCTTGCGGAAAGAGGCATACTAGATAAATATAATGTAAAAGTTTTAGGTACAAGTGTTGAGGCTATAGAAAAAGCCGACAATAGAGATCTGTTCAGAAAAACCATGATTAATGCTGGAATTCCGATACCTAAAAGTAAAAAAGCAAATTCGATTGAAGAGGCAGTCGAAGCAGCAAACGAAATCGGCTACCCAGTTATGATTCGAGTAGCTTACACTTTAGGTGGTCAAGGCACCGGAGCCGCTTTTAATGAAGACGATTTACGGCGTGTTGCCTCAATCGGTCTGGTTCATAGCAGAATCTCTCAAGTTTTGGTTGAACAATATGTTGGGAAATGGAAAGAAATTGAATATGAGGTTCTTAGAGATTCAGATGATAACTGCATGATTGTTTGTAGTATGGAAAACTTTGATCCGATGGGCATCCACACTGGAGATAGTATAGTGGTTGCTCCTTCTCAAACAGTAAGCGATGAGCAATTCCAAAAATTGAAAACTACTAGTTTTGCTGTCCTTAAAGCTCTCGGATTAATTGGTGAATGCAATATTCAATATGCCGTTCATCCGCTTACAGGCGAATATAAGGTAATCGAGGTAAATTCACGATTATCGAGAAGTTCCGCTCTAGCTTCGAAAGCAACTGGTTACCCTATTGCTTATGTAACAGCAAAAATCGCTTTAGGTTATACCTTGCCTGAAATAGTAAATAAGACTACACAAAAAGCCGCTGGTTCTTTAGAGCCTGATGTTGATTACCTAGTTATAAAAATGCCCCGGTGGGATTTCCAGAAATTTAAAAATCTGAATCGGCAACTTGGAACTCAGATGAAATCCGTTGGAGAAGTCATGTCTATTGCTAAGACTTTTGAAGAAGCCTTACAAAAAGCAGTCCGAATGGTAGGTCACAATAGAGAACTTACTGATTCTATAAACGAAAAAGATATAGAATCAATTAAAAAGGAGTTGGCAAATCCTACAAATGAGCGTCTCTTCTATCTAGTCGAAGCCCTACGAAGAGATATGTCCTTAGAAGAAATCAACAAATTGACAGGAATTGTCCCTCTCTTCTTGAATAGCATCAAAAATATCGTTGAATTTGAGAAAGAATTCAAACAGACAGGATTAACTCAAGAGAATCTAAAGAAAGCAAAAATGCTTGGCTTTTCAGATAAAAAAATAGGGAAAATCTTTGGAAAGAATGAAGCTACCATCAGAGAGCTTCGTCAAATATTCAAAATAGAACCTGCTATAAAACAAATTCGAACAGCAAAGCGATGGTCCGAAAAAGCGAATTATCTCTATTGCACTTACAATAGTGATAATAGTGATGATATCGATTTTAATGAATCAAACAAGGCTGTTGTTCTAGGTTCAGGATGCTATAGAATAGGTTCAAGTGTTGAATTTGATTGGTGCTGTGTTAACACAACTTGGGCTTTAAAAGAAAAAGGAATCAACGAATTAGTGATGATTAACTGCAATCCTGAAACAGTATCAACGGATTTCGATGTCTTAGATAAACTATACTTCGAAGAATTAACTCTGGAGCGCGTTTTAGATATTGTGTCCAGGGAAAGATTCCCCAGTGTTGTGGTGAGCGTAGGAGGACAAATACCTAACAATCTAGCCTTAAAGCTTGATCAAAATGGAATTAATATCCTAGGAACTACTGCAAGAGATATAGATCGAGCTGAAGACCGCTCTAAATTCAGTGATTTGCTTGATAGCTTAGAAATTGAACAGCCGAAATGGAGCAAACTTGAGAGCGTTGAAAAATCAAAATTGTTCGCTAACAAAATCGGTTACCCAGTACTAATCCGGCCTTCATATGTTCTTTCTGGTTCAGCAATGAGCGTTGCGTATAATGAATCTCAGCTTGAGGAGTACCTAAGAAAAGCAACAGAAGTCTCAGAAGATCATCCTGTTGTTGTCTCGAAGTTTATGCTAAATGCAAGAGAAGTTGAAGTTGACGGCGTATGTGATAGTACTAACGTATTCATAGGTGCGATTATTGAACATGTCGAAAACGCAGGCGTGCATTCTGGAGATGCCACGATGTCTCTTCCTGCTATGACACTTGATGAGATTACGAAAGAGAAAATTAGGAGAATAACTAGACAAATCGCCCGCGATTTATGCATTAGAGGTCCATTTAATATTCAGTATTTGGTCAAAAATCGTGATGTTTATGTCATAGAATGTAACCTTCGCGCTTCAAGAAGTATGCCTTTTGTATCTAAAGCAATAGGGCAGAATTTGATGGAGTTCGCTGCTTGCGCTATGCTTGGCGATCAAATAGAAGATGGTGAAGGAGTTACCGATAGATTCGGGGTCAAATACCCGCAATTCTCTTTCATGAGACTAGAAGGCGCAGATCCCGTTACAGGTGTAGAAATGGTCTCTACTGGTGAAGTTGCGTGCTTCGGCCGGAGTTTTGAGGAAGCATTATTGAAAGCTATGATTGCAGGCGGAACAAAAATCCCAAAAAGTGGCGACTCAATCCTGATTAGCATTGGCGGTGAAAAGGATAAGGCAGTTCAAATAGCTAAAAAAATCATGATTAATGGTTATAGAATATTGGCAACAGGCCACACTGCGGAAACGCTAATAGCTAATGGAATAACTTGTGAAAAAGTGTATAAAATCAGCGAAGGAAAGAAACCAAATGCTCTTGACTTAATCGCGGACAGAAAAGTGAATTTCGTATTTAATATCCCTCATCCTAATCGGATTGTAACAGAAGCTATTACTGATGGTTACTTGATCCGAAGAAAAGCTGTAGAATTCGGCGTGCCAGTTTTCACAAATCTTGAATTAGTGGATAGTTTGGTGAATGCACTAAGAAATCACATCGATTTCCAAATATAGTAACAAGCATCCCTCCATAACGATTGCTAAACCAGCTCTCATTACATGTGTAGATTCAGCGCTGTCCTATGCTGAAGGATGTTACCCAATAATCTATACGAAATATAGGCGCAAAGTATAAGAGCAATAATCAAAGGTTAAATGGAGGGTCATTATCCGAGAACACATCCACCAAAATAGAACGGGAAATAATCTTTTTCCAATTAAGACCATTTACTTTTCTTCAAATCAAAATTATTGCTCCAATATAGCTGCTGGTTCCTATTTTATGAAATGTAATATTTTTAGTAAGAAGGAGGCTTAATAATGCCGAAGTTTGACTGGATAAAGAAAGTTCTGGTTCTAGGTAGTGGTGCTATTAAAATCGGCGAAGCGGCCGAATTTGACTATAGTGGTAGTCAATGTATCAAGGCACTTAAAGAAGAAGGCATAGAGACCGTAATCATTAATCCGAATATCGCTACAATTCAGACTGATCCTAGATTATCAGGCAGAGTTTATTTGCTTCCAGTAACGCCTGAATATGTTGAAAAAGTAATTCAAAAAGAGAAACCTGATGGTATACTGTTGGGTTTTGGCGGCCAAACAGCGCTTAATTGTGGAATTGAGTTACATAGAACAGGTGTGCTGGAGAAGTATAATGTCAAAGTCTTAGGCACCCCAGTAAGCGCTATAGAAGACACAGGTGATAGGCAGCGTTTCCGTGAGGCCATGCTTAAAGCTGATGTGCCGCCACTGCGTAGCAAGGCAGCGACTACCGTTACAGAAGCTCTGAAGGTGGCTAAAGAAATTGGTTTTCCTGTTATTGTTCGTGTTGCATATACCCTCGGTGGTAAAGGTGCAGGTGTAGCCAATAATGTTGAGCAGCTTAAGGAAATAGTAACTCGCGGTATTGCACAGAGTCGTATCAGTCAGGTACTTGTGGAAGAGTATGTGGGGGGATGGAAAGAAGTTGAATACGAAGTCATGCGTGACTACGCTGATAACTGTCTGATAATATGTAACATGGAAAACTTTGATCCTATGGGTGTTCACACAGGTGATTCTATAGTTATTGCGCCTTCTCAGACAATGACTAACCGCGAATATCACATTATTCGTTCTGTTTCAATAAATGCCATACGCGCCCTAGGTATAGTTGGTGAATGCAACATTCAATGGGCGCTTGATCCTAAATCCGAAGAACATCGCGTAATCGAAGTTAACTCGCGTATGTCGAGAAGTTCAGCGCTCGCAAGCAAAGTCACTGGTTATCCGTTAGCTTACATAGCTACTAAACTCACTATCGGTTACACTCTACCTGAATTAATCAATAATGTGACTAAAGTTACTACCGCATGTTTTGAACCTGCATTAGACTATGTTACTATCAAGATTCCCCGTTGGGATTTGCAGAAGTTCAGAAACGCCGATCGCCATATTGGTCCCCAGATGCGTTCCGTTGGAGAAGTTATGGCTATTGGTCGATGTGTAGAAGAGGCATTACAGAAGGCAGTACGTATGCTAGACGTTGGTAAAATTGGTTTAGTGTGTAATCCTGGTGATTCAGATCCTGAACCGATTGAACGTCTACGCGAAATAATTGAAAATCCAACTGATGAAAGATTATTCAAGATAGTTAAAGCCCTTAAAATGGGTCTTAGCATAGAAGAAATCTACCGCTTAAGTGGCGTGGATCCTTTCTTTCTGCACAAAATCCAAAATATAATAGATATGGAAGCGCAGCTAACTGCGTTGCATTTAGAGGAAAGCACCGCAGCGGAAATTATCCGCGAAGCCAAGCGGATAGGTTTTTCTGATGAACAAATTGCTATTTGCACTAACAATACTGAATCAGAAATTAGACAATTTAGAAGAACAGCCAACATTATCCCGGCGATTAAGCAAATTGACACTTTAGCAGCTGAATGGCCTGCAAAAACAAATTATCTTTATCTGACATACAGCGGCGATGAAGATGATATTAAACTAAGTAAAAACAAAAGCAAAGTTATTGTCTTAGGTGCGGGTGTTTTTCGAATTGGTTCAAGTGTAGAATTCGACTGGTGTGGCGTAAACACAATCTGGGCTTTGAAAAAATATGGAATCCAAGAAGCAATCATGGTAAACTATAATCCTGAAACGGTTTCAACTGACTACGATGTTTCTGACAAACTATACTTTGAAGAACTGACTCCGGAAAGAATTTTGGACATCTACGAAAAGGAAAACCCATATGGTCTGATAGCTAGTGTGGGGGGTCAAATACCCAACACTTTAGCTATGAAATTGGCTCATTATGGCGTGAAACTTTTAGGTACAACAGCTGAAGATATTGACCGTGCAGAAGATCGCTCTAAGTTTAGTGAGCTTTTAGACAATCTTGATATTCCTCAGCCGCCATGGAGCAAGCTTGCATCTATTGAAGGCGCCAAGCTTTTTGCAGAAAAAATTGGTTACCCTGTTATTGTACGTCCAAGTTATGTGCTTTCAGGGTCAGCTATGCGTGTAGCTTATGATGAAACTTCTTTGGAGAACTTCCTCAAATTAGCTGCTAAGGTTGGTCGGGATCATCCGGTTGTTATCTCCAAATTCGTTGAAGGCGCTAAAGAGGTCGAGGCTGACGGCGTTTCTGATGGTGAAACCTGCCTTATAGGTGCAATAATTGAGCATATAGAAAACGCTGGAGTGCATAGTGGCGATGCCACAATGACTATTCCTGCGCAAACACTGAGTATAGATATCCTCAAAAAGATTGAAGATGCTACTCAAAAAATTGTTAAAGCTCTCAAAATAAAAGGTCCTTATAATATTCAGTATCTTGTCAAGGATGGGGAAGTAAGTGTAATTGAATGTAACTTACGAGCTTCCCGATCTATGCCTTTTGTTAGTAAGACTCGCGGAGTTAACTTAATTGAGCTTTCTACATTAGCGATGCTGGATAAGAAGTTCAGTAAAATATTGAAAACCTGTGAGTTGCCTCCAATTCAGCATGTAGGCGTAAAAGTCCCTCAGTTTAGTTTTATGAGGCTTAGTGGAGCTGATCCGGTTTTAGGTGTTGAAATGCTTAGCACAGGCGAAGTAGCTTGCTTGGGCGATAATTTCGCAGATGCCTTTTCTAAGGCATTACAATCTGCTGAATTTAACATACCGCCAGAAAATGGGTCGGTGTTGATAACAGTTGGTGGTGATGAGCCGAAGAGACGTGCTGTAAATATTGCTAAAGCTTTTGAAGAGCTTGGCTTCAAAATTTATGCTACTGAGCATACTGCAGAGATTATGCGGGCAGGTGGTGTAAATAGTGTTCAGGCATTATACAAAGTCAAGGAGGCTAATACAAACCCGAACATCCTTGATTATCTGCAAGAACAAAAAATTGACCTCGTTATTAACGTACCCATGGCAAACAAGCGTACCAGCTACACTGACCTGTTGACTGATGGGTACATTATTCGAAGACAAGCAATAGAATTCAACGTTCCTGTCATAACAAACTTGGAATTGGCTTCTACATTAGTTAAAGTCTTAAAGGCAAAAAGTCATAATGGCGATAGCATACGCTCATTAAACGAATATATGGATGCGTTGAGCTGGAAATTCTGGTAGCCGTTAACTGGGCTTTAGATAATCCCTTTTTCTTTTTCTTGGTTTTTATCATGTTTTTGCTTCTGCTCTCTTTTTTTGTTTCTAATGCTTGTTAATTAGGGCGATTTTTTTTGCTTAGCTTGGGCTTTTTGCACGTATTTGTAGTTTGTTTATTGTTTGATAAGTAAAATTCTGTTTTTATTTTCTCCTACTGCATGTTGAAAACTGTTAAATATTAGATACAAACAAATAGCGAAAACAGGAGATACAGGGAGGAGAATAATTGGAAATTAGAAAAAATAAGTCCTTACTATCAACATCTATTTTGATTTTGATGTTGTTTATTTCTACAGCAGCTATGAGTATGCAGTCAGTAAGTGCGCATACACCCCCGCAGGAAATCAACACTTTTGCGTATATCAGCGCTGCACCTAACCCAATTGGTGTAAATCAGCAAATGATAATCTACATGTGGCTCGACAAAGCACCCCCGACAGCCTCAGGCGCATATGGTGACAGATGGAAAGGAATGACTTTAACTATCACAAAGCCAGACGGAACAATTGAGACTCAGGGGCCATTTACTTCTGATCCAGTAGGCTTTGCATGGCTAAACTATTATCCATCACAAATCGGTCAGTACAGAATTAAATTTGATTTTCCAGGTCAAACATTAGAAGGTGAAAATCTAGACCCGTTCAACTTTTTCGGCGGAGCCGAATACATCGGTGATTACTATAAGCCAAGTTCAAGCGAAACTACCTTTACCGTACAATCCGCTCAAACACAGCCCTATCCCGATGCCGCTCTCCCAACTGGCTATTGGACTAGACCAATAAACCCGGAGAATCGTAATTGGTGGACTTTCTCGGGCAATTGGTTAGCTACCCCCGAAAATCACCTTGCTAGATACACATCAGGTCCTGAAACAGCACACATACTCTGGACAAGACCTTTAACCTTTGGTGGTTTGGTCGGAGGCGAATTAGCTGATAGTTCGTATCATGACGGAGATGCCTATGAGGGTAAATGGTTCCCGCCAGTTATGATTAACGGCGTATTATACTATGATAAGTATCCATCCAACTTTGGTATACCCGGGTACTACGCAGTAGATTTACGAACTGGCGAAGAAATATACTACAATAATAATACTCGGATAACCCTTGGTCAAATATACGATTACAACACACCTAACCAGCATGGCGCTTTTGGATACTTATGGAATGTTGTCGGCGGAGGCTTCATGGGCGGCGCACTCGCAACATGGACCGCATATGATGCCTTTTCCGGAGACTGGTGGTACACAATAACTGATGCGCCTCCTGCACCTTTCGCTTTCACTTCAACACCTCAAGTAACATATGGAAATGATGGAAGTATACTAATCCCAGTAATTGACACAGTCAAACACCGCTTAGCTATGTGGAATTCTTCAGCAATACCTGCTCTATTAGGTGGCCAAACAGGATCTAACGCTTGGACCTGGCGACCTTACGGAAAAGTTGTCAACGGCACCACAGGATATTCATGGAATGTATCAATACCTGCAGATATAACCGGTAGCATCAACTTCGTTTACGATGATATGGTGGTTGGTTCTTCAGGTTTAGGCATGGGCGGAACAGGATTTACTTTCATTGATACAACAAGCTACACCGTTTGGGCTCTAAGCATTAAACCAGGCGAACAAGGAAAGCTGCTCTGGAAACAGACTTACTCAATACCTCCAGGTGTGGTCAGCGGCGTAACCTTAAACATGGGTCCAGCAAGTGAAGAAGACGGTGTCTTCACAATCCGTTCTTCTCAGACAATGCAGTGGTGGGGCTTTAGTCTAGCTGATGGTCATTTACTATGGGGTCCAACTGCTCCTCAAGTAGCATGGGACAGCTTGGTCGGCACACAAGGCTACATAGCATATGGTAACCTATATTCAGGTGGCTATGGCGGAATTGTTTACTGCTATGATGTTAAAAACGGCAACTTCAAATGGTCCTATCGCTTGACAGATCCATACTATCTTGAAGCAAAATGGGGCGGAAACTATAACGTTGCTAACATGCTCTTTGCCGATGGTAAAGCTTACATATTCTCAGGTGAACACTCCCCAGATGATCCTAAAGAACGCGGTTCATTGCTCCGATGCATTGATGCTTATTCTGGTGCTGAATTATGGACGATACCTTTCTATGATCCAAGTTGGGCAACAAATCCCGCAATAGCAGATGGAATACTAGTACACTTCAACGCTTATGATAACCGAATCTATGCTTTTGGTAAAGGACAAAGTGCAACCACCGTTGAAGCGCCATTGACCGCAGTAACTAAAGGAGCAAGTGTGCTGATTTCGGGTACCGTCACTGATCAATCTTCAGGTGCTAAAGGTACACCAGCGATTTCCGATGCAGACATGACTGCTTGGATGAAATATCTATACTATCAGCAGCCCAGTCCAACAAACGCAAAGGGTGTTCAAGTTAAGCTGACTGCGATTGAACCTACTGGCAATAAAGTAGACATTGCTACAGTTACAAGCGATGCAACTGGCCAATTCAGCACTCTATGGACGCCAACATCTGAAGGCATATGCACAATAGTCGCTACTTTCGACGGCTCAGGCGCATATTATGGCTCATGTGCTCAAACATCACTAGGCGTTGTCAGCTCTTCTTCTTCGGATTCCTCTGGAGACATTGCAGGTCTACCGTTAGCTGCATACGTATTAGCCATATTAGTCATAATCGTTGGCATAATTCTGGCCTTAGTATTCTGCAGAAAGAAATAATCCCTTCTTTCTTTTTTCTTTTTAAATCTTAAAAAATAAATTATAGAACCGCTTTAGTTAAATCAGCAAAACCTATTAATAAAACAACAAAGCTTCCACTTAGGCATTGATTGTTGGAGGAATCCGTACTCATCCCAAATAATAATTCTCGAACAATCGAAGAAATCAACGAGAAAATCCGAAAAGGCGACGCTCAAGTTTTGACCGCTGAGGAAATGAAAAAACTAGTTGAAAGTAGCGGTGTAAAAGTGGCCTTTAAGGAAGTAGATGTTGTTACCACGGGAACTTTTGGCGCCATGTGTAGTTCAGGCGCAATTATTAATTTAGGGCATTCTGATCCTCCTATCAAGATTGATAAAGCATGGATTAACAATGTGCCTATTACTCATCCGGGCGCGGCAGTTGATCTCTATATCGGTGCAACTTCTGTGTCTGAAACTCACCCTACTGAGTATGGTGGAGGGCACATAATCGAAGACTTAGTTAACGGCAAAGAAGTGGAGCTCATCGCAAAATCAAGCGGAACAGACTGTTATCCAAGAACCCAGCTTAGAACTAATCTGACTAAGGATGATCTGAATCAGTTTTATCTGCTTAATTTTCGTAATTGTTATCAGCGTTATAATTGCGCTGTTAACAGTCGTGATGAAACCATTTACACTTATATGGGTAAGCTTTTGCCTCGTATGAAAAACGCTACTTATTCTGGGGCTGGCGAACTCAATCCGTTGATGAATGATCCTGATTATGAAACCATCGGCATAGGTACTCGCATTTTCTTAGGGGGAACTCAAGGGTACGTTATAGGTGAGGGTACTCAGCATGATCCTAAGAATCTGAATGGGACCATAATGGTTCGGGGGGATGCAAAGAACATGTCTACCGAGTATCTGCGCGGGGCATCTTTTACTCGTTATGGCGCTACTCTGTATGTCGGTATTGGCATTCCCATTCCAATCCTAAATGAGGGCTTAGTTAAAAAAACGGCCATACGTGATGAAGAGATATTCACCAATGTGGTTGATTATGGTGTACCGCGTAGAGATCGGCCTAAATTGGCTAAAGTTAACTATAAGGAGCTTAAATCTGGCTCTATAACTGTTAATGACAAGAAAATAAAGGTGAGCTCTCTTTCGAGTTTAAAGACTGCGAAGAAGATTTCTAATACTTTAAAACAGTGGATCAGTGAGGGCGATTTCTTCCTAAGTTTGCCAGTTGAGCGGTTGCCTGTCGGCGGCGTTTTTAAGGCTATGCGGCAAACTGAGACAACTCCCTTCGTTTTCAATGTAATGCAGAAAGCAGTTACTTGTACGGTGAATGAGGAAGTTAGAGCCATTGCAGAACGTATAGTTACCAAATCCGTTAACCACATCATTGTGGTTGATGCTTCAGGGAAGCTTACAGGTATTGTAACCTCTTGGGATATTACTCGGGCTATGGCTCAAGGTAAAAAATCGTTAATTGATATCATGACTCATAACGTGTTCACTACCAAACCCGATGCGCCTTTAGAAACAGCTTCAAAGAAAATGGCTCAACATAATATTTCTGCTTTACCAGTAATAGATGATCAAAAGAGAGTCTTAGGTATAGTTACCTCTGAAGATGTTTCAAGATTATTGGGGCGATAAAAGATGGTTCGTGTTCTTCTTAAATTTGTAGACCGCATGGTTGAGGATCCGGTAATCGCAAAAATTATCCTCGAACTTAAGATGCCTATTAACATAATAACAGCGCACATTGACTCCAAAGGCGGTGAAGTTCTAGCTGAAGTTCCATCCGATGATCTAGATAAGGTAATTAAGGCCTTTAGAAAAAAGGGCGTTACCGTAAGTCTACCTAAACTTATAGAGATTGATTCGGAGAAATGCATCAGTTGCGGTTCTTGTATTACTCTCTGTCCAGTTGAAGCAATAACGGTTGATGCAGATTCATCAGTTGTCTTTAATAAAGAAAAATGCGTTGGGAGCACCTGTAGCGCCTGTGTCGATGCCTGCCCAGTAGCTGCCATTAAGTCGGTGAAGCAAAATAATTCTGATTTAACCAATCATTCGCATTGAATTGCTATTGCCGACGGTGAAAGATTTGTTTAAAGAATCCTTCACCTTCAAAGATTCTCAGTGCACTTTAATTTCTGATAAACAACTTGGAATTAGAGTAGCTCAGGATTCTATTAGACGCAATAGAGAGCTTCTTGAAGAGTATATTAAAGAAAATCCTAAATTCGTTTGGAGCCTAGAGCCGGTTCCTATTTTGGGCTTGTCCGCTCCTGTAGTGGTTCGATTGATGGCTGAT
>CAZQTZ010000010.1:0-25511 GCA_964596465.1 uncultured Candidatus Bathyarchaeia archaeon
AGGTAAAAACGCCTGCTCCAAAGATTGCTCCTAAAACACCCGCCTCTGCTCCCGCAAAAGTAGAACCTCCAGCAGAAGCTAAGGCTAAGGCAGAGGTTCCAAAGGAGGAAAAAGTAGAAGCTAAACCGAAGGCACCTGCAAAGAGTGAAGCCCCAGTAAAGAAAGCTGAGAAAGCTGAAAAGGTCGAAAAGGCTGAGAAAGTCGAGAAGGCTTCTAAAACTGAAACTAAACCAAAGGCGAAAGCTGCAGGTAAAGCTGCTAAATCTGCGCCTAAAGAAGCTAAAACTGAAGAAGGCGAGAAAACTAAACCCGCCAAACCAGCTAAAGCTACAAAGGCTAAGGCTTCAAAAAGTGACGCTAAAACTGGTGGTAAGAAAGAATGAGTTCCAGACAAAGACATGATAGAGAAAGTACCCGGCCAAACCTAGAAACTTGGGTTCCTAAAACCCGCTTAGGTAAACTTATTCAGGAAGGCAAAGTTACCTCTTTAGACGAGGTCTTCTTAACTGGATTAAAAATAAGTGAGCCTCAGATTGTTGATGCATTGCTTCCTGACCTTCAGGAAGAAGTCATAAACATTAACCTAGTTCAGAAACAAACTGACGCGGGCGAAAAATCCCGATTTAAGGCCATAGTCTGTGTAGGTAACCGTGATGGATATCTAGGCTTAGGCGCTGGAAAAGCAGGTCAGGTTCGAAACGCCATAGAAAAGGCTGCGGCCGATGCGCGTCTCAATATCGTTCCAATTAAACGTGGATGTGGTAGTTGGGAATGCGGTTGCGGTAGAGGTCACTCGATACCTTTCCAAATTGAAGGAAAATGTGGTAGCGTTCGAGTTGTAATGGTTCCTGGTCCAAGAGGATTAGGAATGGTTGCAAGCGAAGTCGCTAAAGTAGTATTAGGCTTAGCCGGTGTTAAAGACATCTGGACAAGAACTTACGGCTCTACACGAACAGTTCCATCCTTTGCATGCGCAACTTTTGATGCTCTAAAGAAGACCTACAACTTAATTACTCCAACAGATTGGGTGAAGTAAAATGGCACAACAACCGACAGAAACTTACAAAGTCATTGTAGCCGTGAAGGTACGCGGTGAAATCAGTGCGCAGCGAGAAGCTCGAGAAACTCTAGCACTTCTGCACCTTCAGCACACAAATCATGCTATAATGATTGATAACAGGCCCGCATTTAAGGGCATGCTTCAACGTGTACAAAGCTATGTAACATGGGGTGAAGCAACAAAAGAGACAATCGCCCTTATGCTCAGAAACCGTGGTAAAATCCTAGGTGGTAAACCTCTTACTGAAGAAGCAGCTAAAAAACTCGGTTACGAATCCATCGATGATCTCACAGAAGCAATCTATAGTGGAAAAATTGGTCAATGGCGAGTTGGAGGTATGCAACCTCTATTTAAGCTTCGCCCACCAAAGAAAGGCTACAAAGGAAAAGTCAAGAAAAGCTACAACGCAGGCGGAGAAGCAGGTTACCGCGGCGAAGCCATCAATGAACTGATCAAACGTATGGTTTAAAAAACCATCCCAAATTTATTTTTCCAAAATTTTGCTTTATTTATATTAATTAACTGAAATCAGCATCTTTCTATAAAGTAAATTCGTTTAAAGTGATAATATATACTATAACAACCGAAAATACACTGGCTTTCATGATAGCTTTCGCCACTTTATATAATTTTTTTATTTACAAAGACTACTCTATACCCTTGTTATGCGGATAAGAAAATTTTAATGTTCTAAAATTGCTCTCTGATTTTTATTGTTTTTCGTTGAAAAAATACCTATATAGCTTTAGTTAAGGGCGACTTGCCCCGTTAATCTTTCTATTCATATTTTTTTGCAGTTAACTCAGTTTTTTAAATAGATGTAGTACTCTTGCGCTTATAAAAGCGCTGATTTTATTTTGTCTATGTCATTTTTTTGATTTTTTTGGTATACTAAGATTGTTGCATTTCTGGCTTTTTAGTTGCGATACGTTTTATAGTTACGGTGAAGCATGCTTTGTGTCTGGGGAATATGGAATGAGCGCAAGATGGCGAAGAAGTAAAAAGCAGCAGAAGTGGATTGATATTAGTACTTCAAAAATGGCCCCTAAGACGCACTCGCCCAAATTGGTGAAGACGGCAAAACTTAAACCCGCCCGAAGTGCCCAATCACAAAGATACCGGATTCCTAAAAAACTGGGAAAAGGTAAATGGAAGGCCCCTAAGCCTCTTATTGATATGTTTCAGGACAATAATTACGTAACAGTAGTTGCAGAGATAGTGGGCTTCAGCCAAGACGCGGTTAAGGTAACGGTAAAAAATCAGAAATTGACCTTAACTGCAAAGGCAAATGACCGTAAATATTATAAAAGTTTAAATTTACCGAAGGTAGTCATTCCAATAATTACACACACCACTTTTAAAAATGGTGTGTTAGAAATCAAACTTAAAAAAGCAACAAATAAAGCAACAATAAAAGAAGAAGCAGGTATAAACGATGCCTCATAAACTCAGAAAAACAAGGAAAAATCGCGGTTCCAGAACTCAAGGTTGGGGTAGAATAGGTCAACATAGAGATGCCGGTTCAAGACCATACCGAAAGGTCGGACGCCACAAACATAAATGGAGCTATATCCAAAACGTAGATCCTGAATACTTCTCACGAAGCGGGTTCCGTTCACCACAGAGCCTTCACCGCATAGAGAACATTCTTAATGTATCTAAACTAGATGAAATAGCCCAATCAACCAACAGCTTTACAATCGATTTGACCTCAATGGGGTACACAAAACTTCTAGGTAGCGGTAAACTCACTAAGGCTCTTACTGTCACTGTTCCCGCATGTTCAGTAGCTGCTGTTAAAAAGATCGAGTCTGCAGGCGGCAAAGTTATTACCGAAGAAGCAGAAGAAGCAGAAGTTGAAAAAGCTGGAGAGTAAAGGATAGTTTATGGCAGGTAGATTCCTAAGCCTATTCAAACCAATTGGCAGAATTTTACCCGAAATCAAACTTCCTGAACGAAAAGTTAAATTTAATGAAAAAATCTTCTGGACTGCCCTGGTTCTGCTTGTTTTCCTAGTAATGACTGAGATTCCTCTATACGGAATTACCTCCGATATAGGCGGTCAGTTTAACGCGCTTCGTGTTATTTTTGCCTCAAACCGGGGCACTCTTATGGAGTTAGGTATTGGTCCTATAGTCACAGCTGGATTAATTCTTCAACTTCTCGCAGGTTCATCTCTTATAAAGTGTGATATGTCTAATCCAGAGGATCGAGGGCTCTTTACTATCGCAAGTAAAGTTCTTTCTATTCTATTAACCGGAATTCAAGCGGGAGCTTACATAATAGCGGGGATGTACGGGGCTATGTCTGATTTAGGGCTTGCCGCCGCTGTAATATTCTTCCAGCTCATAGCCGCAGGCATAATTGTGATGTTGCTTGACGAATTAGTTCAGAAAGGCTGGGGTTTAGGTAGCGGTATTAGTCTGTTCATTATGGCTGGTGTAGCTCAAAGCATACTTTGGCTGACTTTCAATCCTGCTCCTGGGGGCGGTCTATTCGTTGGAGGCCTTAGCTCGCTGCTCGCATCAAGCTCCATACCTGATTCCACATACACATTATCTACTTGGGTGTTTGGCAGTGGAAGCATGGGTTCAGCTTCACTTATAGGATTCATAGCAACCATCGCTGTCTTCCTGATTACTATATATCTAAATGGCGTGCGCGTTGAGCTTCCAATGTCTTATGCAGGCTACAAGGGATTCCGTAGTAAGTACCCAATAAAGCTCCTCTATGTCTCTAACCTGCCCGTCATCTTCGCCTCTGCTCTGTTCGCTAACATTTACTTCTTTAGCCAGCTCATCTGGAGCACAAGTAACCCAGATAACTCTAATATGTGGCTAAACTGGCTTGGAACATATGGCAACATAAATAATAGCACTCAGCCAATAGGCGGTCTAGCATACTATACCTCCTCGCCGCAAAGTCTTCAAGCAGTTGCAAATGATCCTATCCGTGCAGTTATCTACTTGCTTATCCTCGTTGCTTTCTGCGGAGCTTTCTCATTAGTTTGGCTCGAAGTAGGTGGGCTTGGACCAGCAAAAGTTGCAAAACAACTGATGGATTCTGGCATGCAGATTCCAGGTTATCGCCGATCAAGCAAACCCATCGAATTGATCCTTAAACGGTACATACCTGTAGTTACAGTCTTAGGTGGTATAATAATTGGCCTAGTTGCTGGCTTTGCCGATTTCCTTGGTGTCTTCGGTTCAGGCACAGGTATCTTGCTGGCGGTGGGCATAATCTACCAATACTACGAATTGCTGATGCGTGAACGTGCAGCTGAAATGTACCCTGCCTTCAGAAGAATATTAGGTGAATAATCGTCGGATGGCACAGCGGTCATATCTAAATAGCCTTCAAAAATACCGTAGGTTTAAAGAAAGATGAAGGATATTAGATATCCCTTTTTATTTTTCGTAAATGTTATATCTAAGTAACGGCATAGCACCGCAGAGGACTGCAGAAAATGGTAGATATATCTTTGATACCAACCGCAACAATATTGATACTGTTCGTAGCGGTGACAATTTCCTTCTTTAATATGATCCTTAATCGACTAATTATTACTCGTATGTTCGGTTGGCATGAATACAAATCTATGCAGAAAGAACTCTCTGAATATAACTCCGAACGTATGGCAGCCCTCCGTGCGAATGATACTAAAACTTTAGAGCGCCTCAAGAAAAAGGAGTCTCAAGTAACTGCGATGCAGGCGAAAATGATGAAGCCTCAGATGATACTTCTCCCGATAACTTTCATATACATCATCATCTGGCCTATTCTAATCGGGTATTTCCCAAATGCTGTAGCATACGTTCCGGGTTTTGGAGCACAGCCCTTCTACATTTGGTATCTGATTTGTTCATTCTTCTTCGGAACAATAGCTTCTCGTATAGTAGGTACAACTCCTATTCAGTAAATGTAGACAAGGCAGCATGGGGTAGAATTAGAATATGGCTTCAGCGGACAAGAAAATCGTTGTTTGCATCTCAGGGATGGCGGGAACTGGAAAAAGTACCTTAGCAAAACAACTTGCGCAAAAGTATGAGCTCAAGTATTATTCTGGAGGCGATGCCTTAAAGGCGCTGGCTGCTGAAAAAGGATATAACTCCTCTGTAAATGGTTGGTGGGAAAGCCCTGAAGGGCTAAGTTTTCTAGCTGAACGGAAAAAGAATCCTGATTTTGATAAAGTGGTTGATGATAAGCTTCTTGAGTACGCTTCTCAGGGCAATGTTCTTTTAGATAGTTGGACCATGCCTTGGCTGGTAAAGGATGGTTTTAAAATCTGGTTATCCGCGTCAGTAGAGCGTCAAGGCGAAAGAATCGCCAAACGTGATCATATGACGGTTAAGGAAGCATTAAAGGCTCTTAAGGAGAAAGAGGCTAACACAAAATTTATTTATAAAAAACTTTACGGATTCAATTTGGGGGAAGATTTTTCTCCTTTTGACTTCATTTTAGACACAGATAATCTGAGTGCTTCTGAAGTCTTCGAAATTCTGTGTATGGTCATTGACAATGTGGTTCTAAAGCGTAAGAATCTTGAGCAGACAGATTTCACTTCAGAACAGTGCTTATAGGTCCTCTTCTGTTCTAAAAAATTAGATGTTCTGCACTTTTCGCTTTTTTGTTTTTTCGGGAATTTTTGTTGAATAATTACACTTAAAGCCACATTATTGTACAAATCTTAATTAGTATCTTAAACGAAGATTTGCATTCAATGCTTTCAAACGGGGAATAAATAACTGTCATATCGTAATCGCTCATTATATTCACATCCGCTTCTGTTTATATTCTTCTCAACTGCAATTTCCTGCATAATAATTACTTCTCTCTTTGTTAATCTCCAATCAACCCTCACTCTGATTATTTTCTCTGTTTTCTTCTCTACTATTACTTTTCAACTAAACGGAACAAAGACTCAAAAATTAGGCCTATTAGCTGCAGGAAATATCATAGGTCTATTAGGAAATATAGTGTTCCACCATTTAGCACTAGTTGGTTACCACTTCATCGGTTCGCTTTTTAACGTTATCTTCATTTTAATTTATCCGCTACTGAATTTGATGTGGATTATACCATTTTGGTCATTTAGCATAAGCATACTTCCATCAATTCAAAACAGTCGATCTCAGGTGTAGCAATGATTATTGAACTTTTAGAAACTTTTTTCATAGTTGAAATAGGCTTAATAATAATTTATTTAGTTCGTCACTACGTTTTCACCTTAGCAGTTCTAAAGAAAGCCAAGGTTCCTGAATGTCACCGCATCAAACATTACATGCATTATGAACCAAAGGTTTCCCTAATTATTCCAGCTCACAACGAAGAAAAAACAATCGGAAAATTACTTCAACACACAACAGAGTTTACCTATCCAAAAGATAAACTCCAAATTATTATCATCAATGACGCATCTTCTGATGGAACCGGAAAAATAGCAAATCATTATGCAAATAGCTGTTCCTTTATTGAAGTTTTACATAGAGATAAAAAAGTAGGCGGTAAAGGCAAGGCTTCCGCACTAAACGCGGGTCTTGTTTGGGCAACTGGAGAAATTCTGCTTTTTTTAGATGCCGATTATTCTCCATTACCTGATTTTGTTGATTTACTTGTAGAAGAATTTGCAGATTCCACGATAGTAGCTGTACAAGGGCGCCCAGTTGTAGGAAATGAAAGGAAAAACACTAAAACTAGGATAATTGCTTTGGAACGTATTGGTGGGTACCGTGTAGATCAAGAAGCCCGCCATATCTTGAATCTTTTTCCTCAATTCGGAGGCACCGTAGGAGGCTTTAGAAGCAGTGTCTTAAGGAACTTAGGTGGATTTGACGAAAATGTTTTAGCTGAGGACACTGATTTGACTATTCAACTTTGTCTTAGGGGTAATAAAGTACGTTATGTAGGTCATGTTGAATGCTATGAAGAAGCAGTTGAGTCTTGGAGCCAGTATTGGCATCAAAGGCATAGATGGGCACTGGGTCACATGCAAGTCTGTCTCAAACATAATTTTAGTGTTCTGAAAAGTAAGCACCTGAATGTAAAAGAAAAAATTGATGTTTTACTTCTATTAAACGTTTATTTTATGCCCGTTTTAACCCTGTTTTCTTGCATTATTGGCATTCCACTTATTCTGGATAGCTCATCACAAATTGTTAGTGACCTCTGGTTTCTCATTCCTATTTCAATGTATAGTTTTGTAGGTAATTTTGCTCCCTTTTTTGAAGTCGGAATAGGTGCTTACTTAGACGGAAGAAACAGAATCCAATGGCTTTGTCCTCTTCTGATTTTCCTTTTCCTCTTTAACATGCTACTCTGCACAAAAGCATTTTTTGATTTAATCCTCGGAAAATTGTTAAGAAGAAATCAGAAATGGGCAAAAACTACCCATATGGGAACTAGCAATTATCTTCTTTCAAAATCCTTAGTAAGGTGGAATAATGCTAAATGAGTGCAAGTATGTTTTATTCAACTGCAATCCTTCTACTAGGTGTACCAGTGTTTATTCTTATGATGCTTTTCCCAACTTTTATAGAGTTAAGAAAACCCGCTGACGCTGGACCAAGACTGTTAAAAACTGTTAAGTTAACTGTTGGACGTAAGATGATTATTTCACCTATCTATGATATTGAAGAGGATCATATGCTTGGTTTTTCAGGGGGTCCTTCTTTTCTAACTATATTTAAGGATATAACTAATTTAGAGGAGTAGACATAGTTTTAGAAGAGAAGTTTTGCGTTTTTCCATTGTTCTTTAGCCAAGGTCAAGTTTCCATATGGTCCGCTGTGTAATGAGTAGAAGATATAGCAAAGATAAGTGCACTCTGTACATTCTCGATATGTCTTTCGTAGTTCGTCAAATTCTTTGCTTTCCCAATTTTTGGCTAAATCAAAAACTGAGCCTATGAAGTTCTTATTATGGCAACCTCCGATTCTGCCCTTATGATCAATAATGAAGAAATCTTTTAGAGCTCTGCATTTCCAGACTCGTTTTTCTTCTGCATAAAGGCTTCTCAAAGCTTTCAGAAGTTGGCTTGTCATTAAGATGTTTTTATTTTTCTTTTTCATTTCTAAAATTGTATCGCAGAGTTTAACCATGCCTTCCTTGTCTTTTATAATGAACTCGTCATTAGGTTTACCGATTCTAAAGAGCTGATTTGCGTCTACTGATTGGTCATAGGAATAAAGGCAGTACCATACTGGGATTCCTTTTTCAGTAAAATATTTTGTAATATCAGCTATCTCGTAAAGATTAAGCTGAGAAATGGTTGGTGTTACTGCAACCTTTATTCCTGCTTTTTGTAATGTGTTTACAGTATTCAAAGCTTTTTCAAGGGAACCTTTTACGCCTTTTATGTAATCCATTTTCGCGGGATCTAAGCTGTCGATGGATATAGCAACAAAATCAACATTGCGTAATGAGTCGATTTTTTGTGCTGCCATGCTACCATTGTCATAAACAGTGGTTACGAAGAATCGTGAAGCATATTCTATGATTTCTCCGGCGTCCTTTCGTATAAGAGGATCGCCTCCTGAAAAAACAATTTCTACGACTCCTAAATCTTTGAGTATATCTAAGCCGCGTTTCATTTCTTCTGCTGAGAGCTCTTCTTGTTCTTGCTCTCCCCAAACATTGCAGCCTACACATTTGTAGTTACATTTTCTAGTAATAAGCCATTGTACATGATGGGGCTTGTTGCGAGCAAGTGAACGCGCTGCGACGTTTGCGGCTTTTCTGATTTTCAAGTAAGGAATCACTCTGTTGCTTGGTTGATACCCACTGTATTTATGTCGGCACTATAAAAACTATTATTAAAAAAATCCTGCCTTGTATAGTGGATTTGAGTAAAGAGGAGACGTTTTGTTTTTGATAGCTGATTCTTTTTTATTGCTATGGTGGGGCTTTTTGGCTGTGATTATTGCCAAGGTTTTTAGGTTTGAACTGTCAAGACGATAGAGCATTGTAATGCAGAAGAGGTGCGCTGAATCCGCTCTGATCAAGGTCAACTCGTAAATTCTTGGACTCCTGTTCAGGCTAAAAATAGTGTTACTTCTGACCTTGAATCTGTGGATGTTGTTCTAATAACTTTGAACAGTGAGCGAATACTAAAGCAGTGTCTAGACTCTGTCTATCAGAACATTCCTGTCAAGCAACTTATAGTGGTAGACGGTGGCTCTAAGGATGGAACTTTACGGGTTCTTAGTTATTTTGATGATTTATATCATAACGTTAAGGTTATCAAGGATGCTGGAAATCGGGCTACTGCTCGGCAGAAGGGAATAGAGAATGTCACTTCGGAATGGTTCATCTTCGTCGATAGTGATGTTTTGCTCTGTAAGAATTGGTACAAAAAAGCGTTACAACATATCAATCCAGGTGTTGGGGCGGTCTGGGGAATCGAGGTATGGTCGACAATTCAGAATCCAAAGACGTTGAAATTGTTTTTATGGGTTACCCGTAAAATTTTTGATCTCCGCGGCGGGACTCATGATACCCTTATCCGTACAAAAGCCCTAGACGGTATTCATGTGCCTAAGAACTTGCATGTTTTTGAAGATGCCTATATCAGGAATTGGGTAAAAAAACAGGGCTATCAGATTTTGGCTTGTTATAATCCGTTTTGTCTTCATTTTAGACCTGCGTCGGTTTGGACTCTGAAAGGCAGTCTAAATCTAATTATAGAAGCCCTAAGATGTGGAAATCCCATATTATTCGGCAAATTAATGATTGCTTACGGATTCTATGGTGCTTACTCAATTTCTCAAATGATGAATAAACACAATGTATAATTTTTTTAATTTTGTTTTGTGGGTTGCTTTTCTTTGCTTAGTGCTCGCCAGAGATGGTCTGATTTTGGTCGGGTTAGACTTGTTTGTTGATTTTGTGAGGTTAAGATTCGTTTTTCAGGGTCTTTGGTGAATTCTCCGATAATTGCAGCTTTAATATTTTGCTCAGTTAGTTTTTGAATTATTTTCTTTGCTTTATTTGTCTGTGCCGCTATAAGGAGTGCTCCTGAACCGATTAGTTGCAGGGGGTCAATTTGGAAGTGAGAGCATATTTTGGCGGTTTCAGGTTGAATTAGAATCTTTTCTTGAATAACGTTTACGCCCAAATTTCCGGCGTCTGCCATTTCGTGGATTCCGTTTGCTATCCCACCTTCGGTGGGATCATGCATAGCGTGAACCCCCCCAGTTTTATAGGCTGTCAAGGCGTCCTTTACGACACTTATTTGATTATAGAATTCTTTTGCTTTCTTTAGCTCTGAATTGTTTAGGGTTTTTTTCAGTTCGGTTTCTCTGTCTGAAGCCAATATAGCTGTTCCTTCTATGCCCGCGCTCTTTGTTAGAATGAGTTTGTCTCCTACTTGAGCTCCTGCGGCTGTAACATAGTTGCCTTTTTCTGTGAAGCCCATAACGCAACCCACAACTATTGGATTGACAAGTTTAGGGGTAGATTCGCAGTGCCCGCCTACAATAGCTATTCCTAATTCTTGAGCAGCGTTACCCATTTGGCTACTGATAACCTCCACCATTTTTTTATCTGCACCTTCCGGGAGAAGTAAACATGAGAAGAGGAAAGCAGGTTCTACACCAAAAGTTGCTATATCATTTGCGTTAACATTGACTGCTAACCAACCAATGCGTTCTACCGCGCCTGTTATGGGGTCCATGGATACGATTACCGATTTGTTTCCTAACTCTAAAACTGCCCCGTCAACTCCTGCTTTGGGACCTACTGTAACCTCTTCCCGTGATGCACCTAAGTTTTTGAAGACAACCTCTTTGAGTATATCTATAGGGATTTTTCCAGGTGGAAGCAATTAGATGACCTCCTCTTTGTGTTAGCTGTTTGGGCTCCAGTTTTTAAGTTGTGGAAATACTCGCATAACAGCATGAGTTATGGGTATTGCTATGACTAATCCAACTCCCATCTGCACTAAGTTAGGGAGGACTTCAGTTAGAGCTAAAGCCAAAGGATAGCCTAGTACTATTTGTTCGTAGATGAAATATCCAATTACCATTTCTAAACCACCAATAACTATAGCAATGGCGGCACAGACGCTTCTGTTTGAAATGTGTTTTTGCAGTTTCTGATAAAGAATCCCAACTATAGCACCTTCGATTAGCTTTATCATCAATGTGCCGGGGGCGAATTGGCCATATCCAAGCAGGATATCTGAGGTCATAGCCCCAATCCCTCCGGAGAATGCTCCTGCTACAGGTCCAAAGAGCAAAGCAGCAACGTAGATTATGGTTTCACCAAAGTTGAAGTAACCTGCACCAGGTATTACTATAGGAAATGAGTAGGTTGCTACAAGCACAAGAGCAGCGAATATGGCAGCGACTGCGATTGTGAACGTTGTTCTCTGGGGAGTCAATTTCTGAATCATAGCAATATCATCGCTGAGGTGCTATATTTTATTGCGGTTGCTTTTATCTCTATTTTCAGCTTCTTTTCCCCTCAGGGTAGATTTAGGGTAATCCTTTTTCGTTTCCCAAGATTCTAATGGGTTTTTGGAAGGGGAAAATCTAAAAGCTTGTCTTATAAAATATTAGCTATTGTAAGTGAGAAGTCATGAGCGATAAAATGGTTAAGGAAGACCCTATTAAACTACATAAAACCGCATGCGCGCTTATGGAAGAAGGTAAGTGTGAGGAAGCAATTGATATATTTGGTAAAGTAGCTGACCTCTATTATAAAGGACAGAATTATTTTGGCGCAGCAGAAATGCACTATAAAGCTGGAGAATGTGCTTTAAGCCTCAAGAACTATCAGAGAGGAGTTGAATTTTTCACCAAATCATCTGAAATTTCCTTTAACAAAGGATTTGAGCGCTACGGTCTAACGGCACTCCAATCTGCACGAGAATGTCATAAAGCACTTGGTAACGCCAAAGAAGTTGAAGAACTTACTGCTAAAATCAATCAAATCAACCAGAAGCTCATCGAAGCTGAAAGCGGCGAACAATCCTTCTCAGTATTCGGTTAAATACATAACTGCCCGCCTTCATTTTTTATTCCTTCCTTTGTTTTCTAATTATATTAAATAATTAGTATTCCCGCTTATCTAGAGCAGAAAGTTCAGGGTTTGTTATGCCGACTCTTTTTAGGTTCCTTGCTGAATTTCTTGAAAAAATAGAGTCTACAAAAAGTCGCTTACAGATAATTGCTTTAGCTTCTGAATTTTTAAAAACTTTAGAAACTGGTTAAAGCAATCTATGAAAAGCAGTTTGCAAAAAAAGGCAGATATACCGCTGGTTAACAATAATCTTTAGAAGAGCTATTATGAATCTAAGAGATGAAGCTTCATTTGTGCAAGAATTCTACAGTCGCCAATTAATCTTGAAAGAGATTGGCGAGAAAGGGCAAGCTAAACTCTCTAAATCAAAAGTGGCTATTGTTGGTGTGGGAGGATTAGGTACAGTCTCATCGCTTTATCTTGCCTTAGCAGGTGTGGGTTATATGCGACTTATTGACCAGGATATTGTCGAAGCTAAAAATCTGCATAGACAAATCCTCTACAATTTGTCCGACCTTGATTATCCAAAAGCAGAGGTTGCCGCTTTAAGACTACAGAAATCTAATCCTCTCATAAAAGTGGACGCCATTCCCGAAAATGTAAATGCCAGTAATGTTGAGCGTTTGTTATCTGGTGTGGATCTTGTAGTAGATGGCTTAGATAATATGACAACGCGGTATCTGGTTAATCGGGTTTGTGTCAAACTTAATGTCCCCTATGTTTTTGGTGCTGCTATTGGCATGGAAGGGAACTTATCCGTTTTCTATCCGCCTCAGACGCCCTGTTTAGAATGCATAATGCCTAACCTCTCAGACAATGAGATGCAACGATGCGACAGTAGGGGAGTCATAGGTGCTACTCCAGGCATAATCGGATCCATGCAAGCTCTTGAAGCAATAAAACTCCTCACAGCCATAGGGGAACCTTTGAAAAGCAAGCTCATGATCTGCGATTTCACAGATATGACTTTTACCCAAATCGAGATTGCCAAAAATCCCAATTGCCCTGCGTGCAAGGGGACTTCTATAACGGAATCTGTAAATAAACTGGTTTGGTTATGCGGCAGAAATACTGTGAACATAAATCCTGAAAAAGCAATAAAACTTGATTTGAAAAAGGTTTCAGTGCTGGTTGAGAAGCTTAATTTTTCTATTCGTGTTCGTTCGCATTTCGCATTGGTTTTTGATTACAAAGGCTTAGAGGTTACTCTTTTTAGTAGCGGTCGTGCCCTCATTAAGAATATAGCTGATGAAAAGACTGCTTTAAAAGCTTACAGAGAAATAGGACATGAACTGCATTTGAGTTCGTAATCTTTTTCTTCTTTAGAACAACATCTGTTATGAATTATCTTTTTTTAGAGAGCTTATTTTAAGATGGATTTTTAGTTTAAGGCTTTATTTATTGTCGAGTCGCGGCTGAATTTGACGAGAAAAGGCTATTATAGGTGTTTTATAGATTATTGTTTCAGTGAAATTATAGGTGGAATTATGTGCCTCTAACCGAAAGGGTCGAGTTCAAAGCTATATTACAGCGTGGAAATCGAATTCAAACCCCAAGAATGATACGATGGAAATTTAAACTAGACTCTAATCAAGCTTTGAAGATCACCGTTGCTCCAGCTCAAACCTTAATAAGCGGATTCATAGGCAGGGAAACCTTTTATGCTAGCATAAGTAAAGATGGGTATATAGGCCTCCTCCCGATTATCCGACTTCTCCACCCAGAACCTGCCTAAAGCCAGCTAAATAAACAAAATTCGCTAACTAACAACAATACCGCACATAAGCCAACAATGTTTTTATTAGGCACCACATAATTTTTCGTTAGTGCTGGGGTGGCCGAATCGTTCAGGCGACAGCCTGCAGAGCTGTTATATATGGGTTCAATTCCCATCCCCAGCTCCACGGATAAACCCAATTACTTTTGGAGATTTTACTTTCGTTTTCTGAAGAGTTTCAGATTATCCATATCGCAGACGTATTGGTAGCCCGCTTTGATCAGTTCTTTGACTTCTTTGACGTTCTCGGCTGTTTTACAGATGTATTCGTCATCTTCGAAAGTTACAAGCTACATATAGATAAGGGTGTTTTTGATGTTCTTGTGTTCTAATAGTCGCATGACGTGAAGGATGTCTTTGGTTTTATGGTATTCCATAGTAGCTTTCCAGTGTCTGAAGGTGTGGAAAGTTATCTGGTTGATTCTTGGATTTTGGAGTTGACGGACTGCTCTTTTTCTTTGGCTTGCTGGGCTATTATAATTGAATAGACAATAAAAAATAGTCTAAATTTTAGGTTATGGTTGTGTTACAATCCATTCCATTGCTTCAGCGCGTGATGCAAAGCTTGTGATTTTTCTTCCTGTATTGTTGCCAACGTTGAACGCTATTAGATTTTGCATTTTGTTATCTGCCACAATAGCTGATGCCTTAACGTAAGGTGTATTTTTCTTTGCAAACTCCATCACTGCGTTGATTGTCTCGCTTGCAAGCTCTACGCCTGTTACGTCGGTAATTAATAGGGCACTTTTGGGTGCCATCGAAGTGATTTCTTTTTGAGCTTCTTCTGTTCTTTTTATTATTTCAGTCGGTTTCTGGTTACTTAGATCTATGATTACTATTGGTTTTGATTTATAACTTAGCTTAAGTATTGCAGTCATGTATATTCAACTTCCGACTGCTTTCATCCTTTTTAAAAAATAAATAACTTATGACCCTCTAATCAGGAGTATTACTCTAAATTAATTATCCTAATCGATAGTCTGGATTGCCAAACAAAAACACAACCAATCACAAAAACTCCCATATAACCAACAACCTACACCACGAACCACACGGTGATCAAAACCAAAAATCCATATTAACCAAGTTGGCTAGGTCATAAACGAAGAGATCGATCTCTTATCAAATGAAATCAAATGCTCCTAATAAGAGGAGCCTTTTCGAATCCTTTTTTAAAAAAAGGGGAGTTACGGGTGATGTCTCCACTTTAGATGAGGTTCAATTCCCATCCCCAGCTCTTTTACTGAATCCCCGCTTTTCTGGAGATAAGAGCTATTTTTGTTACTTTCTTTTTATTTAAATTAGAGTATTTTTAATTTGATAGCTTTTACAGTTACTCAATTAAAGAAACTATTCTGATTAATTTCAAACTATCAGATGATTTTTCTATATGGAAACTGAAGTATGCTTACTCATAACTCAGTCTTACTTTTTTTTCGAGGGTAGGTGTATAAGTAAAAAAACGTTTTAGGACTAAGTATAAACTATAGAAACACTAGTGAACTGGTGAAGTAGCTTTATTTGTCGAAATTAATGAATGCAACACTAATTTTTAATAATAATATTAGTAAATTGCAGCTTATCTATGCCTAAATATTAACAAATAAAAAATGGTATGCCTAAACAAGACTCTTAGCGACAATTTTAGCGCGTTGAAATTTGTCAAATATTTTTTCGAGTCCTTTAAGATATTCAGATTCTTTTTTTGCAACATCTTCTTTTATGATAGAGAGTCTTTCTTTTTCACTTTCATATTGCTGCGAGCTAAAAATTGTCAGTAGGTTTTTCGTTGTGCTTATAAAGAAATGATTGCTTTGCGCAATTATCTTACATATATCCCTGTTTAGCTCTTCAAAGAGGGGATCTCGTGAAAAATATTTTTCATAGACGGCTAAGTAATACCTCACCCAACGAGATGCTTGAAGAAGTCCATCTCGTTTCATTATCCAATCTCCAAAACAATAAACCATAAATGAGTAAAAATGATTCAAAGAGGGCTCCAAAAAATCATAATCATAAAATCCGATACTGCCTTTAAGTCGCCCCGCATTCCTTAGCTCAAGTTCAATTTTTGTACCTGAATAAGGAAGCATTTTACAGAAGGTAATAGGTGATGATCCATCCCCGCAAATTGTTTCGAGGAAGTCAAGGTTGCTCAAGATTGATTGGTAAGTAGTTGAAGGATCGAAGAGCATGAAACCAAAGTCATAGTTGATTCCCAGCCGCTTAAGGGTCTGAACGGCTTCAATATTTGTTTCCACTTTAATTCGTTTGTTCATTAATAGCAGTCCATTGTTGGTTCCAGATTCAATTCCAAGATAAACCAAGAACAAGCCGCAGTTTTTCATCAATTTAAATTTGTTAAATTCGACTTCATCGGGTCTACAATTGATTTTCCAAAGTATTTTCTTGCTTAATCGTTTTTTATCCAAAAATTTACAGAATTCGGCAATCCATTGTCCTCGGTCATGTGTAACTGGGAAATCATCGTCCTGAAACATAAAGATTGAACAGTCTTCATGTTTTTGTAACAATTCTATTTCTCTAGCTACTAGCTTCGGTTGTCTTACTCTTTTTACCAAACCACCTGGCTTGGAATAGAATTCCCGAATACTACAGAATGAGCAATTATGAACACAACCTCTTCCGGCTAAAATAGTGGCGTATCTTTTTTCAAATGCAAATTCCTTTAATGGTTGACGAACTGGTAAAGGAAAAACATCAAGATCTTTTTCTAATGGTCGCAGAGGATTTGTTATGCTTAGGCCATTCTCTCTAAAAGCTATTCCATGGATTTTTCTCCAATCCCTTCCTGAATAAATGGCTTCCACAAGTTCAAGGAAAGTATGTTCTCCTTCAAAGAGTACTACGGAATCGAGTTGAGGAATATACCCCAATAACTCATCATAGTCTAGACTTGGATAATGACCGCCAGCGCTGAAATGAGAATATATTTTGTTTTTTCTAAGGTAATCTATTAAATCCTTGAAAGCATCAATGTGATATTGGAATATTATTGAAAAACCGACTATTAGTGGATCGTATGACCTAAGTTTTTCTAGAATTTGTTGTTTATCTAACCGGAAATCGATAATTCTGGCGTTAAAACCAGCTTCCATTATCACCGAAGCTAAATACCCTACACCTAGATTGTCTTGCTCTTCAAAAGCTATAATGCAAACTGGCCTATTTGACACGTGTTATACACCCATTATGGATAGAGCAAAAGCTCCGCTCTTTTAACATACTAAATTGTCGTTTTGCTGTAGAAGTCTGTTTATCGTTGAATTTTGATGGCTTTGGCCAAATCATTTCGCATTTGATTTTGAAGTTCTGTTGCTTTGACAATATAATCCATTTTTATTTTTGTGACGGCCTCAATTATTCTGTCGTCTCTAATTTTTGCTATATATGGCCAATCTATGACCCATTCAATGGGCGTCCATGACACTAATGGTATTGGATTTAAATCGAAAATTTTGTTGGTTTTAGGCAATTTGGGAGTTTTTGTACCCATAAAATATACCCGATTCTTATTTGCTGATGGCCAGTATTTATATTTTGTCATGCTTCACTTTCTGCAATTAGCTGGGTTCAACTTCTCGATGAAAAAATTTAATTCAAAAAGAGGAACAGAAAATACAATAGAATGCTTCAAGGGTAAAAGCCTGAACAGCAGCTTTATTTCTAGGCGTCCTGCATAGCTCTCGTATTCTTAGAGCCATTTATAATGAGCGTTTTAAGAGAGACAACATTACAATTAAAAAACCCCGCTAAATTATCCCTATCTTCTTAATCCCGATGACCTTTTCTAATTCAAAAAGGAAAAAAGTTCTGGTTGACACTAAACCGCAACAAAATAGCCCTCCTAGTCACTTTTGAAAGAAAAAAGCCGTTTTTTAAATGAGAGGTCTCCAATTATGGGTGATGCGATTCTCATATCCCACTCAATTGGATACCTCATCTGCTTTTTTGTGATACTTTATTTCGACAATCTATTTTCATTTCCTGAAGAGTTTGCATATGTTAGCTAAACAAAATATTTTGGGCAAAAACTGCGTTTTTCCTCTATTCTGCTTTCTGAGTTTTATAATTAATAATATTTTTATCATCCAGGCAAGTTTGTAAAGCTAAAAAGGGCTGATTTGTACGACAAAAATCATCATACTCTATGATTCACAGACCGGCAATACGTAGACAATGGCAAACGCCGTTGCTGAAGAAGCAAAAAAAGCCGGGCCAGTTGAAATCATGATACAAAAAGTTTCTGACTCCACTAAGGCTGACTTGCTCGATGCTGAAGGTATAATTTTAGGTTCCCCAACGCATTACGGATAATGTCAACAAATATGAAAGCTTTCATTGATCACGGAGAAGTTTGGCAGCAACTCGCTGGAAAGGTGGGTAGAGCTTTTACAAATTCGGCTGGCGTAGCTTCAGGCGGAGAAACTACACTGTTATCTTTGGTTATTGCTATTTTTATTCATGGAATGATTATTCCAGGTAGAGCAGATGATGTGCATTATGGTGTCACTTTAACTGGGGCGCCTAATAAAGAGGGGCTTGAACATTGTGAGAAGCTAGGGTGAATTGTTGCTTCTTTAGCGCTTAAGCCAAAAACGGCATAAGGTTATATAACTACAAAAATACTGTCAATCGGATGAATTTGTATGTCGCTACCAGTTGATATTTTAGTTAGTGAACATAAATTGATTCTTCAAGCTGTGGATTCTATTCGAAATGAAGTTCAACAAATACAGATCAATAGAGCAGTGAATCCGAATTTTATTGCCACGATTGTTGATTTTTTCAGAACTTATGCTGACAAATTTCATCATGGCAAAGAAGAGGGAATCCTGTTCAGGGCTCTATCTCGGAAGCAATTGAATGAGGCCGATCAGAAAATGATGAAAGACCTGATGGGAGAACATGCGGTTGCCCGACGGACAGTGACTTCGCTTGATAATGCCGAGCAAGAGTTTGTTTGTGGAAAAGAAGGCGCGCTTGACAACATACTAAATTTACTTTCAACACTTCTAAAACTCTACCCTGAGCATATTGAAAAAGAAGATAAACACTTCTTCTACCCTTGTATGGTATACTTTACTGAACAAGAAAAACAGGAAATGCAAAGCAACTTTCTAATATTTAACCAAGATTTTACCGATAAAAAATATAAACAGATAATTAGCACTCTATAAAACTGATCCAAAATTATTGATTAGGTTTGAGTCGATTCTTGTTTTTCTCTATTTGATCTGATAGCTGAATAATTAATATTGAATCGGCTTTCGATATTTTAAACTGGTGGCTAAAATTTATTTAATTAATGATGCTTCTATTTTTAATGCCTTTTTTACTCTAGAAGCCACGATGTAGGCCACAGGGATTGTGTATAGAGGTACTATTATGTTAAAGATAATGAAAACCGGAATTAGCCCTGAAATGTATGTTTCTGGAAATGTATCTCCTGAAAGAATCGGTAATAGAAGCCGGAAGAAAATTTGGGAGTCAATTATTGGCATTATCGCTACTCTTGGTATGATGGAGAATCCGGTTAAGTAAGTGATTGATTTTTGTACGCTGCCTTTTCCTATAGTGGTCTTAGGGGCTATGTACCTGCAGGCTATGTAAGTCCCTAAAAGCATCAACAGAATTGCAATGAACCCTGATGGATAAGCTGCCAAATAAACTGGGCTTATAAGAAAGAATGTGAGTTGACCTAAAAGATTGAGAGCTCCTACAAATACCCCTACTTTAACTCCGAAGAGCAAAAATGCCACTACTATCGGTATTTCACAAAGCTGAAAGAAGTTGCCCGACCAAAAAATTGCCGGTATCTTTATTGCGTTTAAAGCTATGGCAATGGCTGCAAAAGAAATTATCAGCGCCAGCGGTTTAGTGTTCATAAGCTTTTGTTAAGTAAATTCCTATATAAGCATGGTTGGTTTAATGTTATAAGTAACAATTTATTTTTACTTAGTTAATAGAGACTGTTTAGGGTTGAACATGCTTTTCTGATAGATTAATTTGATTAAACATCGCTTTATTTAATTTATATGTAAGTCCTTAAGTTTAAGAGTGAGGTTCTAATACTTCAGACATTTTTGGTTGGAGTATTTGCCTGATTTTTAGGCGCGATATTATTTTGCTGGTGTATCTGATTGGGAATTTGCATTTGCATACACTAAGTATTTATTAATCCTTTCGTGTTACTATCATAAAAAAAGGTAATACGCTAAATCATTCATTAATGGAAGGTATATCAAATGGAAAAAAATAAACTATTTGCAATCGCTGCGATAATAATAGTTTTAGTTGCAGCTCTAGGCGTTGCTTATATTCTCAATTCAAACAGTGATAATTCAACCCAAACAGAAGCAACCGTAATTGATGCCTTAGGCAGGACAGTGAGCATTCCTAAAAATCTAAATTCTGTTTACTGTGTAGGCGCATGCTCTTTACGGTTGGTTTCTTATTTCAATGCTGTTGAAAAGGTCAACGCTATAGAAACAGCCGGTACTTTTAACACCCGAGACGACCAGACCTACTACCTTATCAATAAGGCAAAATTTTCTGCACTACCTCAGGTAGCAACCACCGCAGAAGCAATCTTGAACCTGAACCCAAGTGTAATCATAACCTCTACAGCAGAGGATGCGGCAACCGCGGATAATCTGCAAACTCAAACCAGCATTCCAGTATACGTCATTAATGCTAACCTCGAATTTGGAGAGGCCTTCTATAATCAGATAACCTCCCTAGGAACCTTATTTGGCGAAAAAGAAAGAGCTAATGAACTCAATAATGGCATAACCCAAATGATTAGTGAAATTACTTCAAAAT
Source organism: uncultured Candidatus Bathyarchaeia archaeon (assembly GCA_964596465.1). GTDB lineage: Archaea > Thermoproteota > Bathyarchaeia > Bathyarchaeales > Bathycorpusculaceae > JADGNF01. Next base: position 20,703 of record CAZQTZ010000010.1, read on the forward strand.
CTACTACTCCCAGCACCAAGAGTGCCTATGCTTGTGGCATGTTCTACTACGGAGGCGCATCTTTCCTGAAAGGGTCAGGTAATTATCTACCATTCGACTACTCAAAAATCACTAACGCCATTGCTCCCGCCGCTAACGGTCAACCTTATGTCATCACCTTAGAGACTCTAATTAATGCCAATCCGAATTACATATTCATAGACAGCATTGGCTTAAGTGACTCTATCGCTTCGATAAACGGTTTTATAAATTCGAGTACTGGTCTAAACAATGTTTTGGCGATAAAAGACAACAATATCCATTCAACAATGATATACAAGTGCTATGGCACAAACTGGGAAAACCAATTAATTAATGCATACTATGTTGCATCTGTAATGAACGCAGAACTGCACTCTTGGAACTTCGCGGATAAAGCAAACCAGATTATAAAGCTGTTTTACCCTGGAACTTCGATGACTTACTCGAGTATCGCTGATGGACAGACTGGAAACGGATGTAGCAAGGTCACCTTGTAATCAAGCCCCAACTATTCTCCCAATTTTTCCCGTAACGGTGTCAAGAATGGTTAGAAACCATGAATCTAAAGATCATGATGGGCATGAAGCATTTAACATTTATGAGGATGATGATAAGGAAGGTAGCCAAATTTCAAAAACCTACCGGAGTTTTGTAAAAAGGAAACTTCTTTTCCTCCTCCTCGGGCTAGTTCTGCTGGCTATTTGTGTTATAATCGCCGCTCAGAGTGGGCCCATCAATATACCATTCATTGATGTTGTTAGACACATCTCCACTTTCGATATTACCGGAGCAGGCAGTGTAATCTGGAATATACGTATGGTCAGGATTGTAGGTGCTCTATTAGCAGGCTCTGGATTAGCCTTATCTGGAGTAGTGATGCAATGTATCCTTCGCAATCCCCTTGCTTCACCTTTCACTTTAGGAATATCCAGCGCTTCAGCGTTCGGTGCTTCCTTCGCGATTATCTTTTTAGGCGCTGGCAGTAGTATGACCTCGATAGTCTCAATTAATAATCCTTACGTTACTACCATTTGCGCCTTTTTATTCTCTTTAGTGGCAACTGGTTCTATACTAGTTCTTACAAAGGTTACAAAAGTGAGTGCTGAAACAATGGTTCTAGCTGGTGTTGCAATCAGTGCGATGTTTGCTGCTGGATTATCCTTCATGCAATACATAGCCACTGATTCACAGCTAGGAAACATTGTAGCTTGGACTTTTGGCGATCTAGGTAAAGCAACTTGGACATGGAATTATCTGATTCTATTAGCTACTCTTCCATCTGTACTTTACTTCTTCTATCGAAGATGGGATTATAATGCTCTAGATGCTGGAGAAGATACCGCCAAAGGGTTAGGTGTCAATACCGAGCGGGAAAGAATCGTTGGTATGATCTTAACATCTATCTTATCCGCTGTTATCGTCTCCTTCTTTGGTATAATCGCTTTCATTGGCCTTCTAGGACCACACATCGCACGTATGCTCATCGGTAGCGATCACCGTTATCTGATTCCGCTTTCAATAATCCTCGGCGGCATTATCCTAATACTCGCTGACGGCGTTGGGCAAGTAATTCTTTATCCATCAGTTATACCCGTCGGAATAATTACTTCGATGCTTGGGGGTCCCCTTTTTATCTATCTACTAATCAGGAGGTACAGGAAATAGTCTTCTTTGAAGTAAACGGAATCGATTTCTCATACAAGAGCAAGCGAATCCTAGATGACGTATCATTCTGCGTGAATGCCGATGAGGTAGTATCCGTTTTAGGGCCAAATGGCGTCGGAAAAACTACTCTAATTAAATGCATAGACAAGGTGCTTAAGCCAAACGCTGGTTCAGTATTAATAGAAGGCTCTGATCTTCATCGAATGAGTAAACGAGATATCGCTAAAAATGTAGGTTACGTGGCGCAGAGAAGCGAGACTTCCAGAACTACGGTGTTTGATTCTGTGTTGTTAGGTAGAAAACCACACTTTGAATGGAACGCCACCGAGAAAGACATAAGGTTAGTCGGAAGAGTGCTTCACTTACTAGGTTTGGATGGACTCGCCCTTAAATATGTAGATGAGATTAGCGGCGGAGAATACCAATTAGTCCAAATCGCCAGAGTCCTAGTGCAGCAACCAAAGGTAATCTTGCTAGACGAGCCCACAAGCAGTCTTGATCTATCTAACCAACATATGATTATGCATCTGATCAGAAATATAGTTAAGAAGAACCATATGGCCGCAGTTATGATTATTCATGACCTTAACTTGGCTATCCGTCACTCAGACAAATTCATCTTAATGAAAAAAGGAATGATTTACTCAGTAGGAGGGCACGAGATCATTACTCCTCATAACATTAAAGCGGTATACAACATCGATGCATTTGTTGAGAGTGTACGAGGAATACCAGTAGTTATTCCAATATAAAAGGAGATAAACTAATGAACCAGAAAAAAGTCAATCCGAAGCAAAAGGATTTTTTCAATCAGAAAGCTAAGGTATGGGACAGTATTACAATTCACAACCTCGAAAAGGTGCAATACATCACCGAACTGCTAAAAATTCAAAGCGATGATAAGATATTAGACGTTGGTACTGGAACAGGCATTATGATACCCTTTTATGAAAAATACCTAGTCAATGGAAGGGTTGTAGCAGTTGATTACTCAAAGAAAATGATCGACATTGCCCGCTCGAAATACCCTGAAGAAGATCATCCGTTGATTTCATACAGAGTCTCTGATGTTTACGAACTTAAATATGATAACGAATTCGACTTAGTAGTCTGCTATTCATGTTTCCCACACTTTGTCGACCAGCTTTTAGCGCTTAAGATATTATCTAAAGCCTTACGGAAGGGGGGCCGCTTAGTAGTTGGTCATAGCGACTCAGCCAGGAAAATCAATGGAGTACATATTAACGGTGGTGTAGAGATAGAAAATGATTTCTTACCCACTATGGAAATACTCAAACATATGATGAAAGAAAGCGGACTTACGGTTACTTTCGAAAGAGACGACGAAGACTATTTCATATGCATAACTAAAAAGGTATAATTAATTCACAGAGTAGCAATTCAGGCAACCATAATTCAATGAATACGGAACTTTCAAATCTATGAGATATCAAATTATTCTTATCCAAAATTAATGATTTCGATTTGAGGATGAAATGCGAAAAAATATTCTTTTAAAATCTCTTCTGTTAATTTTGATAATTATTTTTTGGTTAACCCCATTTATTATGAATGTTAAAGCAGAAAATTGGAGTTGGACTAAAGTGCCAAGTCCTACTGACGCATATTTGCAGTCGGTAAGCATGGTTAACTCAACTGATGGTTGGGCTGTAGGATTTGGAGGCGCTATTCTCCATTGGGATGGATTACACTGGAAAAACATGAATAGCCCGACAACCGCCAACCTGAGGGCTATAGATATGGTTAATTCTAATGAGGGCTGGGCAATAGTTGGCGATCTCTCTGGTTGGGGCAACAATAACCCCTTAATCAAATGGGATGGAATACATTGGGCGAATATTTCAATATCAATTTCTTTGGAAGCTCTGGATCTGCTATCCTCAGCTGATGGTTGGGCAGTCGGGCCGGCAGGAATGACATTTCATTGGGATGGAACTAACTGGGTTCATGTAAATACTACAGTAAATAGTCCCCTCGAATCGGTGAGCTTTATTAGCCCAAATGATGGCTGGGCAGTAGGTCGAAGAACACAGTACTCAGGCATCAACTACCTGCTTCACTGGGATGGCTCTAGTTGGAAAGCAGTAGAAAGCCCCAAAATCGTCGGAACAAAAACATTATGGGCAGTTGATATGGTTAGTTCAACAGATGCTTGGGCCGTTGGCGATAGTGGTATAATAGTGAGGTGGGATGGGGCATCCTGGAAAAACGTGAGCAGTCCAACTACAAAGCATCTCTTTTCCATAAACATGATTAATTCAGCTGATGGTTGGGCAGTTGGCTCTGACGGGTGCCTAATCCATTGGGACGGAAAAAACTGGAATAACTTTACAAGTCCAACTGGCGCTTGGTTATCATGCATAGATATGGTCAGCTCAACTGATGGGTGGATAGTGGGAGCGGATGGAATATACCGCTGGCAAAAAGAAACAACTGATTTTCCCTCACTTTACCTTATTGCCCTCACCATAATTCTCGTTGCCGTTATTTTGATCATTTGGTCTATACTAAGGAAAAATTTTGTTCATACAAACACCGGATAGGGACTTCAATTCTGTTCTCATCGGTTTTCTATAAAGTCATTAGCTGTTCTTCCACAAGAACATCGCCGTTCTGCAGAGAGAGCTAATAGAGACTTTTTCTAAAATATAATATGAAAACTATCGGTAGATCCTCTTGGTGGTAGCTTTCACATAATCTTCACGCATAGATCCCGCTCTCAGAATCTTTAAGTGAAAAATAAATGGTTACCCTTAAAAAAATTGAGATGATATTAATTCTTACTTTTGCTTTAGCTTTAACACTGCCAATTTTAGAAACACCTCAAGTTCTTGCTCAAGATTCTACTGAGGTTAATCAACTGCTTGGTTTCTTCAGGGATGTGCTCTCAATAGACACATCACAATGCAGAGTCACCGGAGGGGCTTTTGCTGGGCCGGGATTCGATAACAGTCCTGAATTGGGCACTAGAGGAGTAAGTCAAGGAAAAATCACTTTAACATTTGACACCGGAGGATCAGTTGACTTGCTTTTTGAGTTCAGAGGGAAATATTTGGTTTGGTGTCTAATCTATTATGATACAGGTAATACCAATTCCATTCC
>CAZQTZ010000011.1:0-15647 GCA_964596465.1 uncultured Candidatus Bathyarchaeia archaeon
GGTGCCGAAGAACATTGCGAAAGTGAATAGTCCCCACATGAAGAAGTAAGCAGCCATTGCCGTTTCAGTAGGTGCAGAGATGCCTGAGAAGAAGGATAGCTTAGGTAAAACTAACAGTGCGACCAAAGACCACCAGAAAAGACCATAAGAGGTAAATGCGACTGTACCGAATGTGTTGCCTTTTTTAAATTCCATTATGCCAACGATTACTTGCGCAAGTCCACCGTATGCTAAGCCCATAGCTAGAATCATTGTGTCAATAGGGAAAAGACCCGCATTATGTAAATTCAGCAATATAGTAGTCATCCCAAAGCCTAGTAATCCAAGTGGCGCAGGATTAGCTAATTTAATACTCATCTATTGTTTCTCCTTATTTCTTGCTTTTTCGCAGCAAACGGCATATATATTTTACTAATTACTTTGTGAATTTCTCCTTTTACTTGCAACATATTTTCCGGTTTCTATTATACTAAATACTATTCCCGCGAAGAGGGCAGCTATTGCCCAGTCAATGAGTTCAGGTGAACGTACATCAAATATGTTCTGGATTCCAGGTGCATATAGTATTAGCAGTTGCAGAGCAAACGATGAGAGTATAGCGTACCAGAGGTATTTGTTTTTGAACACGCCTACTTTAAACACTGGATACTTTAGTGAACGTGAAGAAAGCGCAATGGCTAATTCAATCATGACCATAGCAGTTAGAAGCTGAGTTCGTGCTTCAAGCAGCTGATGTTCATTAAGCCAAGGTGAATGCATAAAGTATGCTGACAGAAGTAGGACCGTTGTTATCAAGGGTGTTGCAATTAGGAATGTCTTTACATCTTTAGTAAAGATGCTTTCTTTAGGTTTACGTGGCTTACGCTCCATCAAATCTGGATCTCCGGGATCAACACCTAAGGCTATCGCTGGTAACCCATCAGTGACTAGATTCATCCATAGTATCTGGACTGTAGTTAGCGCAATTGCTGCCTCGTTGATGCTTTCAGACATAGAGCCAGGTGATAATAAATTGGCGATGTAAGGCACTGAAACTACTGCTATGAACATAACCAGGATTTCCATTATATTGCATTGGAGCAAGAATGTTAGGTATTTCTTGATGTTATCATATATTTCTCGGCCTTCTCTAACAGCTTTAACGATGCTGGCAAAGTTATCATCTGCGAGAACCATCGAAGCGGCTTCCTTACTTACTTCAGTGCCGGTTATGCCCATTGCTATGCCTATGTCGGCTTTTTTAAGTGCTGGTGCATCGTTGACGCCATCACCAGTCATCGCTACCACTTGATCTTTCTGTTTCCAAGCGCTAACTATGCGTACTTTATGTTCAGGTGCGACTCTGGCATATACTGCGATGTCTTCGACAACGTCAAATAGTTGTTTATCATTCATTTGTTCGAGTTCGGCGCCAGTAAGGACTTTGCCCTCGTCATTTTCTTCACCTAGTAGATTCAGTGCTTTAGCTACGGCTGTTGCCGTGAGTTTGTGATCACCTGTAATCATTACTACTCGAATGCCTGCTTGTTTGCAGACAGCTATGGCATCCTTAACTTCGTTACGTGGCGGGTCAATCATGCCCATTATGCCTGCGAATACAAAGCCTTCCTCTATTTTTTCGTCGAATGTAGTCATATTTTGATGCATTTCTTTATAGGCAAATCCAAGATTTCTAAGAGCCTGTAACGCCATGGCTTCAGTTACTTTCTGAAGATCATTTCGTTGTTCAGAGGTTAATTTTTGAACTTTTCCATTGAGCAGAATATGGCTACATTTATCTAAGACAATTTCGGGCGCTCCTTTCATGTACGCCATTTTCTTGTTATCGACGCTGTGTATGGTCGTCATTCGTTTGCGTTCACTGCTGAATGGAATTTCGGCTATTCGTGGTTCTTGTCTGTCAAATTCCTGTTTTGATAAACCTGCTTTTGCCGCAGCGACTATTAGTGCGCCTTCGGTTGGATCCCCTTTTATATTCCATTTTTTGTTTTCTTCATCTCTTTCGAGTGCTGAATCGTTACATAATGAAGCAATTTTTAACAACTCTTTAAGTTGGTCGTCAGGTGTAATGACTTTGTTGTCCAGTTCAAATTTTCCTTCAGGAGCGTAACCTACTCCTGTGACTTTTATTGCTGTGTTGTTTGTATAAATGCGTTGGACTGTCATTTCGCCTTTGGTCATTGTGCCGGTCTTATCGCTACAAATAACGCTAGTACAGCCTAAAGTTTCAACTGCAGGGAGACGTTTGACGACTGCGTTGACTTTAGTCATCCGATACATACCTATTGCTAATGCGCCTGTAACGATGGCTGGTAAGGCTTCTGGAACTGCAGCAACTGCTAGACTAACAGCCCAAAGAATCATATCGAGAACTGGACGTTGCTCAACAACTATTCCCACAATCGCAACGCTGGCGGCGACAACGAGAGATAAGATACCTATTGTTTTACCAACTGAAGCCATTCTTCTTTCAAGAGGTGTCTCTTCAACCTTAGTTGTTTGAACCATCTGAGCAATTTTTCCAAATTCCGTAGTCATACCTGTATTGACTACAGCAGCTTTGGCTCTACCATAAGCGATGATAGTTCCAGTATAAACCATATTTCTACGGTCATTTAATTGTGCGTTCTCAGAGATGGGCGCAGTTGATTTTTCAACCGACATTGATTCTCCAGTTAGCGCAGCCTCCTCGGCTTTTAGATTATGGGCTTCTATGAGTCTGGAATCTGCAGGGATTTTATCGCCCGTGTAAAGCAATATTATATCGCCGGGAACAAGCTGATTTGCAGGGACCTTAGTTTCTTTACCATCACGTATAACCAAGGCTGTTGGTGCTGTCATCTTCTTTAGCGCTTCAACTGCCTTCTCACTTCGGTATTCTTGGCTAAAACCTAAAATTGCGCTTGCCATTACGATAATAAAAATGATTATGGCATCAACAATTTCTTCAAAAGAATTATCATAAATGCCTACACCTAAAGATAGAGTCATTGCAATAATCAGGATAATCATGAGTACATCTGTAAACTGAGAAAGGAAAAGTCTGAGTGGGGATTTACCTTTTTCTTTTTTAAGCTCATTTAGGCCATACTGAGTAAGACGATTTTGAGCTTCTTGTTGGCTTAGTCCTTGGTTCTCAGCTACATTCAACTCGGTCAATGATTCTTCAACAGATAAAGCATGCCAGGACTTAGATTTTGACAAGACAATTCCCACTCCAATTTTTAGTAAATCATTAACGTTGACACATATAGGCTTTTTCAATTGATTATGAGAAAAACGAATAAAATTATATTAGAAGACTAGTCATTTGAACTAGAGTCGCAAAATAATTCGCAATGTGAAAAAACAATCCTGGCAATCTGTGTTCAATTAATATACTTTTAATTTTTAAATCTTAAATTAATCGTTATTAATTAATTTGAATGCATCTAAATATTAGGAAAAGAAAATTTTTAAAACATATTATTAAAAATCAGTTAAGGTTATTAAAATCACTGTGCCTAAGGCATAGGCAATTTTGATATTCATTATGGTACATTTGATTATTTTTCGAGTAATTTTATTAAAGTTAACTTTTATGAATAAAAAGGCTTAAAAAAGATTAATTATACAGAAGATAAACGTGTTTTAAATTGACATCTCCGAAGCTGGAGGGTACTCAATTAAACGTTATGAATCGCTGGATTATTGTTTTTGGCGGAATTTTGATACAACTTGCGTTAGGGGCAATTTACGCTTGGTCCGCTTTTACAACTCCTCTGCAAGGGGCGCCTGGTTTACCTAGCGAGTTTGGTTTTACTAAAACAGAAACCCAGGCGATATTTAGTGCAGGGCTCATGGTCTTTGCTATTTTTACTATAATTGGCGGAAGATTACAAATAAAACATGGGCCAATGAAAGTAGCTTTAATCGGAGGATTGCTGCTTGGATTTGGTTATATTCTTGCAGGTTTTATTGGAGCAAGCTTCTTTGGAAAACTCATATTCATAGGCGTCGTTGCCGGGGCAGGTATTGGATTGGCATATGTTGTACCTATAGCAACCGGAGTAAAATGGTTCCCTGATAAGAAAGGACTCGTCAGTGGTCTAGCAGTTGCGGGCTTTGGATTTGGAGCATTTATCTGGATTCTCTTAGCAAACCCACCAAGCATCCTTGGATTTTCGGGTTTAATCACAAGCCAAACTGGTGAATTTGCCTATACTATAGCCAACGTAGATAACGCCTTTCTCATTTATGGAATTGCATTCTTAGTTCTTGTTATTTTAGGTTCATCGGTTATGAAGAATCCGCCAACAGAATGGAAACCAGCAGGATGGAATCCTTCGCAAATAGGACCTGGAAAGAAAACTGAATTATGCCTAAAGCCCAAAGAGATGCTTATAACAAAAAATTTTTTCCTACTATGGGTTATGTTTCTTATTGGTGCACTTGCAGGGTTAATGGTAATAGGGAATGTGCAGAATTTTGCAAAGAGCCCCACTGATGGGTTTACTGCTTATGGATTTGGTGCGCAAGAAGCAATAGACTTTGCAGTAATTGGCGCAGCGATTTGTCTTCCAATCTTTAACGGTGCAGGGCGAATTATCTGGGGGGAATTTTCTGATAGAATTGGACGCCGAAAAGCACTCATGGCAATGTTTTTATTCCAAGCGATAACAATGGCGATATTTTTCTATACTACATCAAATCCGATACTGTTCTATTTAGTTGCGGCACTAATAGGTTTCAATTTTGGAGGTAACTTTGCATTATTCCCATCTGCATGCGCAGACTCATTTGGAGCTGAAAACCTTGGCCTTAACTATGGTTTTATATTCACATCCTACGGAATAGGCGGAATTATAGGGCCAATACTTGCAGGTTTAGTCCAAGATGCAGGATTAAGTTTCCTTTATGCATTCATACCTGCCGCAATCATGTGTACTATCGCAGCGGCATTGGGAATATTTTATCGAGAGAACAGGGTAGAAAAAACATAAAAAAACAAAATCATTTTTCTCTTTTTAAAAGGCATCAGCTGAATTTATTTATGAAATTTTTTTCCAAATTTGAGTTCCTCAAAAAAGTTATTTTAAAAAATTCATTATCCATAACTTAATCTTTTGCCAATCAGGCTCCTCTTAGACGAATTGGTTCGGATCTTTTGTATATACAATAAATACGCCTCTTTCTAGACGCATATTAGCAATGAATGTAATATTCCGTCTTGGACTTTTTTTAAGAACTACCCCTTCGCTAAAAATATATCTAAAATAATCCTTTTTAAGTGATTCTAAATTCATTAAAAATTTTTTGCGCTAGTTAGTCTTGCATTGTAATATTCATAATTATTATATTGTTGCCCTCACTATGAGTTAACAATAACCTATGACATTACAACTTAGACCTTGTTTCTGAAGTCCAAGACTATAAAAGCCTGCGAAAAGTTCTTAAGGCATTGGGTATCTTTCCTAACGGCAATAGAGTCTCCCAATTCACAGTTAAACACAAGCGCAATAGCTTTTCCTAAGGGAAAACGGGCATGTGTGAACTGAAAAGGTTAAAATACTCGAATAGAGAGGTGAAAAGATATGGAAAACATTTACGCAGCAATGCTCCTTCATAAGGCAGGAAAACAAATTGACGAGCAGTCAATAACAGCTGTTCTTACAGCTGCAGGTCTAACTGTTGATGCAGTACAAGTTAAAGCACTTGTCGCTTCTCTTAGCGAAGTAAACATTGATGAAGCAATTAAAGCAGCACCCACTATGATGGCCGCCGCTCCAGCAGCAACAACCGGCGCAGCAGCAGAACAGAAACCAGCAGTTGCACCAGTAGAAGACAAGAAGAAGAAAGCTGAAGAAGAGAAAGCCAAAGAAGAAGCAGCTTTAGAAGGATTAGGCGCTCTATTCGGATAAAAGCCCAACATCCTATTTTATCTTTTCAACCCAAATTCTTAAACATTTTTTGTTTCTTACATTAATATGCGCTACTTTATGTTTATGCTGAATTGAATTATACTAAAGCCGTAATTAAAACAAAGGAAAGGTTTTATTGAGTTGTGGAAAGGGGTGGTTGGGTTACAGGTTGAGATTTTTGTTTTCTTACGAGCAGCATTTTTACTGCTATTGTTGGTAACCACCCTATAATTATGGGTAATGTCGCAGGCAGAGCTTTAACTGGTAGGTAATTGTAAAGTTCAGGATTGAGTAAAATAATTTCAAATAATCCAAAGGAGATAGCCATCGTAAGTGCTGATATTATTGCAGTTTTTTTGTCAAATTTCTTCCAAGTTTGAGTACCTAAGATTCCTGCAAAGAAGAAATCGCCTAATCCTAACCGCATAATGAGAATCCCTGATGCTGTGTTAATAAATGGAATTGTCGGAAAAGCAACTAATACTGGTAAGCCTAACCCTGACATCGCGTTTGCTGCCTGAACCATAGTGCCAGTAACCCAGACTAAAACGATATCTAAGCCTGTGAGGAAAGCTGCGAAGATGAATACTGTGCGCCAGCTGAACATAGAACCTAAATAAATAACAATTAACATGGCGAAAATTATGCCATAGACATCTAACAGATATGGGAACCAAATATCAGGTGTAGTCTTGAAGAAATTATTACTGAAAAACAGGAACAAGAGCAAGAATAATGCAGGTGATAAAGCAGCAATATACCACTTTTGCTTTCCATCATTTTTCTTCTGAGTAAAGATTAATACTATTAAGGAACAAACCGCTAATGTTGAAAAAGCCAAAACACCATATAACCTGAACGCCTCTGGCAAAACACCAAGAAAACTTGCAATAGCCGCTATTAAGCTTGAAAACATAAAACAAGCGCAGTAAAGAGTAATCCGTTTAGGTTTCATATCTGAAAAAGCGTAGGAAACAGTAAACAGTAAAGAGGAATAGGAGAATAAGAAAACAGCCATTATTGCCATGCTGGGTATAAAAATAATAATTGAAACCGCGACCGCAATCATGGCGACCATCAAAGCAACATCTCGGTTTTGGAATTCACGCTCTTCAACAGTAGCTTTGAGTTTCTTCTCAGCTTTCATTCCTAAAAACATAGCCGCGACCGTAACAACAAATAATATAGCAGGCATCAAGATATCAAAGTGCATAAAACCAGATTCAACAAACAGACATTTAATTCTTTAGTTAAGTAACTGTCCATACGCCATTACTGCGTTATTGATGACTTATAAGGCAAATTCTATTTAGTTGCTAAAAAAATCTTAAAAGATGAAACCCTGGAAAAGTCTATTTTTACTGCTTTATGCACCGAAAAATATGAAGACTCTTCTTTTCTTCTTCAACTAACATATATAGTCAATATTACACTATTATTACCGTCGGGATTTTCAAGAAAGAGTCGAACTTGCTCAAATTCATTTGCGCTTTTTCAAGACCGTTCTGGCAGATAAGATGAAGGTAAAATATTTGAATCATAAAAATCCAACAATAATCGAATGTCTCGGGCTTCTAGCAGTAAAAAATGATGTGTTTATTACGGAACTTTATCAGGCGTTAGTCACAGCGAGAGAGAATGGAAAAGCAAATTGTGAGGAGTTATATGTTGAATATCGTGGCAAAGAAAAGGATCAAGCTATTTTTCTAATCACAAAAGCAGAAAAGGTAGTAATTCAGTTTCAAGTTGATGAAGAATTTCTTCATAGGACCGATTTAAACTTTGAAAAATGGATGGACCTGCCTAAGATACGTAAGCAAATAGCTAAAAAAAATCCTTCACCAACCTTTTCAACATTAATCCAAAACTTGAGGCATGGAATGAAAAAAGTTAATGTAGAAGCAGAAGTCCTTGAAGCCCAAAAACCCCAACTAATTCATACACAATATGGTACCAACGTAATATTGACCAATGCTCTGATAGCAGATGAAACTGGAAAGGTCAAACTATGCCTTTGGGGTGATCAGGCAAAAAATGCTGTTGTCGGCGATATAATTAAAATCAATAATGCTTCAGTACGAACCTTTAAAGGAGAACGACACCTAAATCTGGGGAAAACTGGAACTTTTAACATATTGAAAAGCAAAATGGTTAGAATAGATAACCAATTAGAACATTTATCAAAAAAATTGACTTATGCCTAATTGAAAAAATTTAGCTTAGAGATGAGAAAATGTTCATTTTAAAATGTATAAATTGCGGAAATACATTCAAAGCTGAGAACGTTGCTCAAGGAGAATTAATTTCCTGCCCCATCTGTGAAGCGGGGTATAAAATAATAATTGAGAAAGGAAAGATAACATTAAAAGAATCTATATATGAAAACGATGAATCAAAAGATAATTTTTTCAGTTAATAATGGAAAAAACAACTTAGACCGCTAAATAAAACAATTATTAGTCCCAATAACTATTTCTTAATTAAAGAATAAAACAAAATTTTAAGATAATCTATTCAATTATAGAACTAGTTAAATGTAGTTGACAAATAAGATTAAACATAAAAAGTTAAAAAAGGATATTTTTGAACGAAGTTAAGATTCTAGCTTAAACGCTTAGTATCTTCGTGGTGGTCTTCGTTTTGCATAACATTCGCGACAGTAGACTGGCCTTGTGCCGTCTGGCTTGAATGGAACTTCACATTCCTTTCCGCAGTCAGAACAAGTTGCTTTGTGCGACTCTCTAGGATAGGACATTTTCTTTTTCACTTCCTGTTATATTCGGTGCAAAAGATAGTTTTGCACATGCACCATTCTACATTCTAAGTTTTAAACTTATCCATTCCAATATCCCTTTTCTATTCTGCTTGAATTGTATCATAACACGAAAAATGTAAAAAATACTGGATATAGTGGGCACGTTTAAATTTAAGCATAAGTTTAGAATGCTGTTAAATGGTGAATAAAGTGTCTCAACTAGTTGAAGCAAGAATTACCAATTATCACAAAGGTATTAGAACTCAAATGTCAAAAGAAATACTTATCCAATTTTCGAATGTTAACTCTGCGTCTCAAGCAGGCGCTTTCGTTGGCAAGAAAGTGGTTTGGAAAAACGGAAAAGACAAACTTGTCGGAAAAATAGTTGGATTACACGGTAAAAATGGCATGCTCAAAGCAAAATTCAAGAAGGGCGTACCCGGACAAGCAATAGGTCATACTGTTGAGCTAATTAATAGTTAATTAGCTTTTTTTAGCATAATTTTTTTTATTATATTCATTAAACCGAAAACATTTAAAATAAATTTTCTTACTTCGCAATCCCTTAGCACTTATAAAAACACAAATTAATAGTAAATCAAGAAGAGGTGTTCAGATGACACCGTTTGGATTTTTCTTCATCCACTCTAAAACAAAGGCTTTGGCTTTTGACTCGCTTGTAAATTCTGGTGAGATTTTCTTTCCTTCTGCTACGCTTGCTTCGTTTGGTATGAGCCAAGCTATATATTGGGTTCCATATTCTTTTTTTCTAACTGTGACTGTTTGTCCAGTGTTTTCGTTTTGGTATCCTCTGTTGTGGCTCATTTTTCGCCAGTCTTCCAGTGTTTTCATAAACAGTGCCTCATGAAACAAACAAAATCGTTTTCTTATTTAATTTTTATTCGATTGCATGACTAAACTTTTGTAAAGGTTTATCGTGCGCATTTACCTTTTGAACTTGCCCATTGTCTCTACGACGAGCCCATGCTTGTTTTGGTTCAAAACCTGATGGTCCTCTAATTGGAGCGTTTTTAGGGGTGGAACGATGTTTAGCGAAACACTCACGGCAATAAACAGGCTTATTAGTAGCAGGCTTAAATGGAACGGAACAGTCTTTTCCACAACTTGTACATTTTGCTTCAAACATAATTTTTTGAGACATACTATTCACCTCTATTAATCTAAAGGTAATTGAAAAGTAAATTTCCAATTATCAATAAACTAAACAATTCGCGGTAAACTTAAAGATTGTCATCTGATAATCAAGAATTAACATACGCTTTATTTTAAAATTGTATATAGAGCCAGATTATAGGAAAACTCGTCATGGGATTAGTATTTTTAAGAAATTGATAGTTCACTCTCTTAGTGAAATAAAGCAATAAAAATTAATTTTAAAAATCGAACATAATCATAGGCTTCAGTTTTAAAAAGAATCATATTGTACATTCAGAATCGCTAAAGTAGAAAGAAGTGCTTCTTCAGTTCTAACTGTTTCTGTTCCTTGATTAGGTATAGTATTTATTACAAAATCTACCACATCATCAAGTTTTTTATTCTCTTCTTCAACTATCTCATGAAGACCCTTTGTGGGTGCGCCGAAAAGTATGAGGATATTGCTAGCCTTTTTCCATCGATCATCTAATTCCTTTGATACATCTCCAAATCTCGCAGCAAATTTCGAGGTTCCTATTGTTAAATCGAAATTCTTACTTTCCAGAAACTTTGATAAGGGACGACGTTCTGCTGAAACCGTGTAACCCCAATATACTGGAATTTCTTCCACTTCGATTTGTTCAATTTCAACTTCCTTGGCTAATTTGGTTATCTTTATTGTTATACGCTTGTTCATGGAGAGTTGTATGCCTTTGAGTAATACTGGACGTTCGGATCCGATATCAACAAGGGTTCCTTCTTTAGCTTTTGATACTGTTACGCCATCCCGAAAATCGCCGACTTTCAGGTCTTTAAAATTACCATGCAAAGGATGATGAGGCGTCCGTAAAGGAGGTAAAATACCTGCACATTGCAGTTCAGGTTTCAGCTCAAATAAGCGCTTCCTAAGATACTGCGGTGTCTCCATATATTTTAGAAGAGTAACGATAAGATCGAGGTCATTTTTCTGGTTAATTTTAGGGCTATCAGCATAAACAATTACTTCGTTAATTTGAAAAATAGCGGCGGCTCTTCCTACCATGCCAATTTTCGCTGTTTTCTCACGAAGATGAGGTGTATCTGAAATCATAGAGGCAGGAATAGCGATAGCCAAATATTTTGTAACCATTTAACTTCATCCGTTTATGAAAATTGTAATCTTCTTTGTTTGACCAAACTATACACACAAAAATCAAATATAAACCTGCACATAATAAAATAATGGGAGAATAATTGTTAACGGACATTCTCGATAGACTGAACGAAATGGGCAAAATCGATAAGGATAACATGTTATCTATTTGCACTCAAGCTCCGACCCATTATTCAGAATCAATTAAAAATACAGAGAAAATCAAGCTCAGTTACTCGGAACCTAAAAACATAATAATCTCGGGAATGGGCGGCTCTGCAATTGGCGGCGAACTCCTTAAAGACTATACACGAGATACGTCCGGAGTATCTATAGAAGTTACAAGAGAATACCATTTGCCTGCGTATGCAGACAAACATAGCCTAGTATTTTTGGCGAGTTACTCAGGTGACACTGAAGAAACTCTGAGTGCATTTGTTGATGCGATAAAGCGAAAATGCATGATTTACTGCATTAGTTCAGGCGGGAACCTCATTAAATACGCTGAGAAATTAAGTATTCCCTATTTACAGGTTCGCGGAGGGATGCAACCCCGCGCGGCATTGCCCCATATGGTTTTACCATTAGTTAAGTGCATGGAAAAGATAGGTATGGCGCCAAAAGCGTCTGAGGATTTATTAGAGACAACTAAGATTATCAAAAAAATCAGTAAAGAAAATTCGCCGGAAACTCCTACAAGTGAAAACTTTTCCAAGAAATTAGCTCTTAATCTAGATGGAACTGTTCCTGTTATTTATGGCTCAGGTATCTATCGAAGTGTCGCGTTGCGCTTTAAACAGCAGTTTAATGAGAATGCAAAAATCCCTGCAAAATGGGAGTACTTTAGTGAACTTAACCATAATGAGACTATGGGTTGGGAGCAAGTCAAGAAACTTGCCGAATACTTTGGGATAGTGCTCATAAGAGACAAAGCAGAACCTTTGGAAATAAGTAGCAGAATTGAAATCACAAAAACATTAATGCAGCAAAACCTGTCAAAAATCTTCGAGGTATGGGTTCAGGGCAAGACAAATCTTGCAAAAATGCTTTCGACAATTCTGATTGCAGACTTTACAAGCATTTACTTAGCCATATTACGCAAATTAGATCCTACTCCAGTTAACACTGTAACAACAATGAAAGAAAAGATTGAACATAATGGCGTAAAAGAGAAAACACTTCAAGAACTAAAAAAAATAGCCGCTAAATAGCGGTTAAATATTTTCTGCTATAAAAAGTTTAAAATTCTCTTCTGAAGTCTCCAACGGTAGCATTTTTGGTGGATGTTTAAAACCATAAGCGCAAATTTCTTCGATAATACCCTTCCGTTTCTTATTTAAGGCTAATTTCATAGCTCTCAAAATATCAAATAATACGCTTCCAGCGTTGGGCGCGTCAACTGTGCAGAATTTAAGATCAATTTGCATAGGGGCATCGCAGAAGTAGGTTCCACGAATCCAGAAGTAACTGTCTCTTTTATTTTGCAGAAAGTCGACGAAATCTGTTGATCCCGCTACCACTTCGGTTTTATAGGGTAATGTTGAAGCTACAGCTTGAGTTTTTATATTCCTTTTAGCATCGCGTGACCGTTCCATTGTATCCATGGATTCAGTGCCGCCGCCAACATCTAGTTGATATGTTTCAGTTATTTTCACGCCACTTTGTGAAAGCAGCTGTAGTAGAGTCTTGTGTAAGGCGGTTGAGCCTATTTGGTCTACAAGGTCATCGCCGACGAGGGGTAAACCTGCGGATGCGAATTTTTTAGCCCAGGTTGGATTGCTTGCGATAAAATTTGGTGTAGCGTTTATAAAACCGCAGCCTGCTGCTAGAGCTTGCGCAGCATACCACTCTGAAGCTTTTGCTGCTCCGCTTGGAATCAAATTAATTACTATTTCTGCACTTGATTGTTTTAGTGTCTTTACTACATCAGAGTCAGCTATTTTGCTAATCTGAACAATTTCTTGAGTAGATTTTCCTATACCGTCAAGTAAAGGGCCTTTCTGGACTACTACGCCCATCTTTGATACATTGGCAACTTTTGGAGCATTATTTGGTTTAGCAAAAATAGCCTCAGAAAGATCTTTTCCAACCTTACGCTCATCAACATCAAAAGCTGCAACAATCTGGATATCTTTAGGAGTTAAGCCACCTAGATGGGGATTGCGTAAACCAACAAACTCTTCCTTCTTTTCGAATTTGCCGTAATATTGCAAACCTTGAATTAAGGCTGAAGCGCAATTTCCCACACCGATTAACCCAATTTTGATTTTCGGCAATTTTTCGCACCTTGTGTGGATTTCTATCTGTTTCTGTCTTATAAAAGGCTACGTCTTGGTTTTTCATACCGAAAAAAAATACACTTTTTTCCTATCAGGTCACGTCAAAAAATTGGAATATGGGTTATAGCATATAAGACGGTAAGTTCTAATTTTTTTTTCTTCTACTACGGCTGAATGGAAATCCTGCTGGAAAATATTAAATTTAAAGAGTTAGTTAAAACAGACTTAATCTGAATAATTAAATCGCTTTTAAAATTGAGTTCTTTTAAAAAAAGAATTTTGTAGTTTGATTGTTTGTATCAGATTGCCTTTAAGCAAGATTAATCTGGTTTGTTGCTTCTAAGGTGATTGAAAATGTATGCTGGAATAATTATCGAATGCCAATCTAAAATCGATAAGCCCAATTGTGAATATTGTATTGCGGATAAAACATTTAGACTGCCGAAGGAATTCGAAGGATACCCTCATATCACATTTAAAAGTGCAGAAATCGGCTTAAATGATTTCATTATCGAGCAGTAGTCGCAACGCTGGAATTATAGAAAAAAGCTTCATAGTGATTCAATAGAAATTTTGGAAGCTCAAAAGATACGAATGTTTAGTAACCTCTTATTAGCAAACTTTAACTTCTAAGCAGTATTTAAGCAGTAAAAGGGTCGGCTAAAAATTGAACGAAGATGTCAAATCAGACAAATCTCCCTCTGACAAATTTACAGCGATTAATGAGTTGGCTAAACGAAGGGGTTTTTATTGGAATTCCTATGAAATTTATGGTGGAGCCGGCGGATTTGTAACTTATGGTCCGTTGGGAACTAGACTCAAGCAGAATATTGAGAACAAGCTTAGAGAATTATTTGTAACTCAAACAGGCATTCTTGAAATGGAATCCTCAGTTATTACGCCTGGGAAGGTATTCGAAGCGTCAGGGCATGTTGATCATTTTAAAGAACCCTTGGTAGAATGTGTTAAATGTAACAAACGCTTTCGCGCTGACCATTTACTTGAGGAGTATGCAAAAATATCATCAATACAAGCTGAAAAAATGACGCTTGATGAAATAAAGGGAGCAATCGAAAAGAACAAAATAGTTTGTCCTGATTGCGGTGGAGGCTTTAGAGCACCACAATTATTCTTAACAATGTTCTCAACAATTATCGGACCCTACTCTGGAGCAACTGGTTATGGTAGACCTGAGGCGGCGCAGGGAATTTTTGTCGAATTTAACCGCCTATACGCTGCAGCAAGAGAGAAATTGCCCTTTGGGGTAATTCAGATTGGGCACGCACTTCGAAATGAAATTTCACCTCGCCAAGGGTTAATTAGGCTAAGAGAATTCACTATATGCGATTTAGAGTTCTTTTTCGATCCTGAAGAACCCAAATGCCAACTGCTTAAGGACGTTGAAACTGAGACTTTACCTATTGTCTTAGGTGAAACAAGACAGAATAACCAAGAAGAACCAACTATAGTCACAGTAAAAGAAGCACTTGAGAGAAAAATTATTCGTTCAGAATGGCAAGCCTTCTTTATGGCTATGGCAAAAAAAATGTTAACTGAAATTGGCGTTCCAGCTGAAAAACAGCGCTTCATAGAGAAGCTGCCCTGGGAGAAGGCTCATTATTCTAGTCAAAGTTTTGATCAAGAAGTTCTACTAGAACGCTACGGTTGGACAGAAGTTTCTGGACACGCCTATCGTACAGATTTCGATTTAACTTGTCATACAAAAGCCAGTGGGTCAGATTTGCGTGTCTTTAAAGAATACTCTAAGCCTATAGAGATAGAGCAGATGATAGTCAAACCAAATATGGCAAAAATGGGGCCGGCTTTTAAGAAGGAAGCTGCAAAGGTTGGCGAATTGTTATCAAAAGTTGATCCTCAAGCTGTTTCTACTGCACTAAAGGAAGACGGCTTTTTTGTAATTGAAAATTATAAAATCTTGCCAGAACATGTACAAATTGTTCCTCAAAAAGTAGTTGAACGAGGAAAGCGTTTTGTTCCTCATGTTGTAGAACCAAGTTTTGGATCAGACCGCCTCTTTTATGTCGCATTAGAATATGCCTATCAGGTAAAAGAGGATCGCGTAATAATGCGTTTTCCAAGAAATATAGCTCCAACTCAGATTGGAATTTATCCATTAATGAGCAAAGACGGATTAGCTGAAAAGGCAACAGAAATCCAAAAACAACTAACAAAAGAAGGCTTCACCGCTGAATATGATGAGGCAGGCTCAATAGGGCGAAGATATGCACGAGCAGATGAGGCGGGTATACCTTTAGGTATAACAATAGATTATGAAACACTCAGTCAGAATACAGTTACTATACGCGATCGTGATTCTTGGCGTCAAGTCAGAAGCACAGTCTCCAATCTGCCCGAATTATTGCATAAATACTTCCAAAGAAAAATAGCGTTCGAGGAATTGGGCA